>JACQKK010000072.1 GCA_016204605.1 Candidatus Lambdaproteobacteria bacterium | reverse complement strand
TGCCGGATTCGCCGGGCGATCAGATGGGCATACTGCCCGCCGAAATCGAGAACGGCGATGTACTCGTGTTCCGGAACGGCCATGGGTGCGATCGGGCGCAGGCGAGCGGGCTGACCGGCCGCCGCAGCAGGCCGCCGGTTCCAGCATCCTAGCATCCCGCGCGGCCGGAGGACAGCGCCCCCGCGGATCGTGGCTCAGCGGGGCGGAATCGAGCGGTCGGATGACGTGGCCTCACCTCCACCGCTGACGCGGCTGCCCCCTCCTCTCGCTGCGCTCGGGGCGGGCTTCCCGGGGGAGAGGGGGGCGAGCTGCAAGCCGCCGCACCGGCTTATGAGGGGCGCCTCCCTCTCCAAGTGTTGGCGAGGGAGGGGCCGGGAGGGTTGAGGTTTCGCAGCGGCTCGCCGGCGTCCCCACCCCCGTCCCCTCCCCACCAAGTGGGGAGGGGAGACGGCGGCGCCCGCAGGGCAGGGTGGGGACGCGCGTAACCGCCCCGCGACGTGGTATAGGCAGGCAGAATCCTGACGCCCCCGTTCATTCCTTCTTCCTGCGAGGACTCCCCATGGCCACGCTGCGCGAGCAACTGAACGGCACCGAGCCCGTCTGCGCCCCGCTGGTGTTCAACCCGCTGATGGCGAAGCTGGCCGAGGCCGCCGGCTTCAAGGCCATGTACCTCGGGGGCGGGGCCACGGGCTACGTCAAGGCCGTGCTGGAGGCGAACCTCAACCTCAGCGAGATGTGCCAGCTCGCCCTGGAGATTCGCACCGTCACGCCCCTGCCCCTGATCCTCGACGCGGCGGCGGGCTTCGGCGACCCCATGCACATGCACCGCACCATCGGCATGGTCGAAGCGGCGGGCTTCCAGGGCATCGAGATCGAGGACCAGCTCCTCCCCAAGCGCGCCCACCACCACATCGGCATCGAGCACATGATCCCGCAGGAGCTGATGGAGGCCAAGATCCGCGAGGCCGTCGCCGCCCGCCGCGGGCGCGACCTCGTCATCATCGCCCGCTCGAACGGCGTGCGCTCGAGCAGCATGGACGATGCCCTGCGCCGCGCCGAGGGCTACCGCCGCGCCGGGGCCGACCTGATCCTGCTCTCCCCCCGCACCGCCGAGGAGGCGCGCCACATCGGCACCCGCCTCGGGCCGCCGCTGATGTACCTGTGCCGCCCCGGCGGGCTGGCCGCCATCGGCCTCTCGAAGGTCGAGATGTTCACGCTCGGCTACCGCCTGCTCTGCGACTCCTCGACGGCGCTCTTCGCCGCCTACGACGCCATGGCCGCCAGCTACCGCGCCATGGCCCAGGACTTCGTCGATGGCTCCCGCCCTGCCGACAAGTGGAGACCCACCCAGGACGACATCCACAAGACCATCGGCCTCGACAAGCTCATCAAGATCGAGAAAGAGACCGTGGAGAAGTAACGGGAGACGCCGCACCGCGGCGGCAATTCCCCTGGACGGATTTCCGAAGCTTAGATTCGGAATCTCCTGCGTATCGAAAGAATCGTCATTGCAACGAGAACCGCGCTCAAGAGAGACTGCGCGCCACCTAGCAACCATGTGAAGATTGAGTCCGGAAATATGACTTGTCGACCAAATAGCCATGTGAAGAAAGTATTTTGCAGCGAGAAGAACAGAGACCGACCGCATTCACCATATTCCGTTAGTGCACGCTGCCAGCCGCGGAGCTGATTAATGTCGATTAGCTCAAACTGACCGAAATAGAAGTAGATCGGCACGAGCGCAGCCCACATAATGAACAGCCACACGAGAGGCAAGTACCATTTTCGACCATAATCATTCAGAATCCAGAATGCATAGTTTAGTGGAGACTTTCTTGGAAGCGCTTCATTCTTTCGTTGTTCAGATAGCTCATGCCCGTAGAATACTGTCGCTTGCCACATGTTACCTTGACGCTCAGACTCGTTCTTGATCCGCCTATATGAAAGTTCATTTCCTTTTTTAAATTTGGCGCCATCGAAGTCAATGTGTTCTAGAATTTTTGCGTTTATCAACGAAGGAGCGTTGCCGAACGACGATTTCCGGAACGACACGGTCTTATGGAAAGTTACATCCTCCAAGCTGAGCGTTCCTTTGAATTCACAGTTCTTGAACTCCACGTCACCATGAAACGTCGCAGAGTGAAATGTCGTATCAAAATCGTCGGAAGTCCCATTTGATAGGAACCGGGCGCCGTCAAATTTCGTAAAGTCATGGAATGTCGTACGGTCGAAATTCGCTGGACCACGAAATACTGCATCCGCAAAGTCCGCACGAAGCAATTCAGCGTCGTGAAAGTCGGCATCTTGATAGAATTGGGCTTCTTCGAATGTGACGTTCCTGAACAAATTTTCATCCATTGGGTCTGTAGCTTTACTGCGCGGCTTGGCTCCTGTAAAGATCGCGTCACCTTCAAAAACACTGCTCTTAAAATTAGTCAGTCCATAGAGTACAGCACGACCGAATGAAACGCGTCTATTGAATCTAGACTTGTGGAATGATATAGTTACATCTTTCCGCACACAACTATTTTCGAATAATACTACGCCAGTAAATCTAATTCCAGAAAAGTCGACATGTGCGTAGAAGTCGCTAAATGAAAAATCGCACGCTGGCAGATTGGAAATATCGTTTTCCAGAAGATTGAAGTGCATTCCTCTAGGAATGTAGACGCGCCGGAAATCCACAACAGGAAATCCATCTTTTTCATTCTGGTTTGATGGATTCCGAATCTCGTCAAGAAATATTCTGAGAAATCGCGCGTGGTCTACAAGGGAGAAGTCGTGAACGCCCACATGGAGTGGACACAGCTTGAGTTGAGGATTGTTCGGGACCTCAACGATACGTCTCCGGCAGGGTCCTGCGAGCAACGACGTATTCTTAAGTTCCTGTTTGCACATGTCCATGTGGTGCTCGAAGAGAAGAAGTGTAATCGGCAACTCCCAGGGCATCATACCCAAATGGACGTGTCGAGTCGCCTGCGTGCATTCGCTCTTTGACCGCTCTGCAGGTAGAGTCTTCGCTGGGGCATTCGAATTGGACCTGGAATCCGGTAGCGGGAAATGGATGCTTCGCCATATGAGGCGCTTCAATCGCGTAGCGCAAGGGGATGTTGTTTAACAATTTCAAGGCCACGCTTGCGGAACCAACGCCATGACCCCCGACCCCGCCCTCCCCCTCTTCTCCGCCCTCTCCGCCGAGCGGCGCGGGCTCATGCGCATGGTGCATGCGCAGCTTTCGTGGCTGGGCGCGATCGGCGCGGGGCTGGTCGGGGCGCTGGTGGTGGCGGCGGGGGCGGCGACGTGCGAGAGCCCGCTCTACCACCGCGTGACGGGCGGCCTGGTGCTGCTGGCGGCGGGCGGGCTGCTCGTGCTGGTCGCCGCGCTCACGCGCGGCCGGGCGCTCGGGCTGTGCGAGTCGGTGGCGGCGCTGGACGCCGCCGCCGAGGCCGGGCGGGGCGAGCTGGCGCCGCCGACGCTGACCGCACCCCTGGCGCCCCAGGCGCCGCGCCTGCGGGCCGCCGTGCGACATGCGACCATGGCCTTCCTGCTGGCGGGCCTCCTGCTCGCCCTCGGCGGCGTGGCATATTCCCAGTATGCGGATGCGCTCTACGACGCGCAGTGCACGAGCGCCGACGCGCAGTCCACCCAGCGCTACATCCATCGCCTATGACCGCGCTGCTCGAGGTCGAGAACCTGCACACCCACTTCGCGGTCGAAGGGGGGGTGGCCCGTGCCGTGGACGGGGTGTCCTTCGCCGTGGACGAGGGGGAGAGCCTGGCCATCGTGGGAGAATCGGCCTGCGGCAAGACGGTGACGGCGCTCTCGATCCTGCGCCTCGTCGGCCCGCCCGGTTACCACCCCGCCGGGACGATCCGGTTCGCGGGCACCGACCTGATGCGCGCCGGCGAGGCGGCGCTGCGGCGCATCCGCGGCAACGCCATCTCGATGATCTTCCAGGAGCCGATGACGTCGCTGAACCCCGTGTTCACCATCGGCAACCAGCTCGCCGAGCCCCTCGAGCTGCACCAGCGGCTGGCGCCCGAGGCGGTGAGCCGGCGCTGCCGCGAGCTGCTCGAGCAGATGGGCATCGCCGAGCCCGGGGTGGTGCTGCGCAGCTACCCGCACCAGCTCTCGGGCGGGATGCGCCAGCGGGTGATGATCGCCATGGCGATGGCCTGCCGCCCGCGGCTGATGATCGCCGACGAGCCCACCACCGCGCTCGACGTGACCGTGCAGGCGCAGATCCTCCACCTGCTCAAGCAGCTGCAGCGCGAGCACGGCATGGCGCTGATCCTCATCACCCACGACCTGGGGATCGTCAACCAGATGTGCGACCGCATCCTGGTGATGTACGCGGGCCGGGTCGCCGAGACCGGCGCCCGCGAGGCCATCATCCGCGGGCCGCGCCACCCCTACACCGTGAAGCTGCTCGAATCCATCCCGCGCGGCGTGGCCCGGGGTCGGCGGCTGAGTGTGATCCGCGGCACCGTGCGCCCGGCGACGCAATACCCCGAGGGCTGCCGCTTTGCCGAGCGCTGCGACCACGCCGCGGCGCGCTGCCGGGCCGAGGTGCCGCCGCAGCTCGCCCTGCCCGACCAGCCCGGTCGGGAGGTCGCCTGCTTCCTGTACGATCCCGGGCGACCGCTGCCGCGGCGGGAGCCGGAGGGCGAAGCAGCCGGCCTCACCCACCCCGGCCCTCCCTCTACGGAGGGAGAGGGAGGGAGCCCCGCTGCGGCAACGGGCACATACGGGTATTCTCCCCCTCTCCCCCAGGAGAGGGGGCCGGGGGGCGAGGCCCCCGGCGCGGAAAGGCAGTCCCCCCCTCTCCCCCAGGAGAGGGGGCCGGGGGGTGAGGCCGCAGCCGCCCCTGCTCCGACCTCCCCCTCTCCAATTCTTGGAGAGCGGGACCGAGGGGGTGAGGTGCCCCTGGTCGACGCCCGCGGGCTGACCACCCACTTCCCGGTGCGGCGCGGGTTCTTCCGGCGCGTGGTGGGCCACGTGCGGGCCGTCGACGGCGTCTCGCTGGCCATCCCCGAGGGTACCACCCTCGGCCTGGTGGGCGAATCGGGCTGCGGCAAGACCACGCTCGGCCACAGCCTGCTCAAGCTCGAACCCGAGGCGCGCGGGGTGGCCAGCATCGGCGGCGAGGACTTTCTGGCGCTCGCCGGCGAGGCCCTGCGCGCGGCGCGCCGCCGGGCGCAGATCATCTTCCAGGACCCCTACTCCTCGCTCAACCCGCGCTTCACGGTGGGGGAGGTGGTGGGCGAAGGGCTGCTCGTCCACGAGCCGGGGCTGGGCCCGCGCGCCGCCGGGCGGCGCGTGGCCGAGGTGCTGGGCGAGGTGGGGCTGGCCGCCGAGGCCGCCGACCGCTACCCGCACGAGTTCTCGGGCGGCCAGCGCCAGCGCATCGCGCTGGCCCGGGCGCTGATCCTGCGGCCGCGCTTCATCGTGCTCGACGAGGCCACCAGCGCCCTCGACGTCTCCGTGCAGGCGCAGATGCTGAACCTGCTGCGCGACTTGCAGGCGCGCCATGGGCTGACGTATCTGTTCATCACCCACGACCTGGGCGTGGTGCAGTACCTCGCGCACCAGGTGGCGGTGATGTATCTGGGGCGGATCGTCGAGGCCGGTCCGACCGAGGCCGTGTTCGCCGCGCCGCGCCATCCCTACACGCGCAGCCTGCTCGACGCCGTGCCCACCATCGAGCGCCGCCGCGAAGGGCCCCCGCCGCTGCTGGGCGACGTGCCCTCGCCCATCGCCCCGCCGGCCGGCTGCCACTTCCACCCGCGCTGCCCCGTCTACCGCGAGGCCGCCGCGGACTCGGCGCTGCGGGAGCGCTGCCCGGCGCTCTACCCGGAGCCCGTCCCGAGGGGAGCACGCCACTGGGCGCGCTGCCACGCGGCGGAAGCTGACCGCAGCTGATCCCGCGCTCCAGTCTCCAGCAGGGGTCCCGCGGCGCGTTCAGCGGGTGGGGTTCAGCCGGGAGAGCTGGCGCAGCGCCGCGCGCAGCTCGCGCGTCAACTCGCGGCGCCTGCGGTTGGCCTCGCCCCGCACCTGGCGCTGGCGCTGGCGCACCTCGGCGATGCGGCGTTCGGCGCGGCGCAGCTCCTCGCTTTCCCTGTGGTCGATCCGGCGCAGATCCGTGCTGAGCTGGCGGTGGTAGCGGCGCCACTCCTTGACCGTCCTGGGGAAGCCCGGCGTGCCGGGCCTGCGCAGCTCGCGCATCCGGATCAGGGGCACCGCCGGCTCGCCGATCGCATCGTCGCGCTTCTCGCGCTCCAGTTCGGTGGTGGACAGGCTGCCGTGCAGGATGCGATGCGCCACACGCACCTGGTCGCTGCGCGCCGCCCGGGCCACGTAGCGCAGGTGGCGCGTGCTCATGTGCCGGCCGTTGGAATCGGCCACGATCAGGGCGCGGGCCTCGGGGGCGATCTGCTTGATGGCGAGGATGTTCGCCACGAAGTCGCGCGTGCGCCCGATGGCCATGCCGAGCTGGGCCTGGGTCCAGTCGGCGCGGTGCTTCAGGTCGTAGAGGGTATCGGCCAGCTCCCAGGGGTCGTACGTCCCTTCCTGGAGCTTGCGGATCACCCGCACCTGGGCACGAAAGCTCGGGTCGAGCACGATCCCATCCAGGTGGTGCAGGCCGAGCTGGCGGGCCGCCAGCACCCGCAGGCTCCCCACCACCAGTTCGTAGCGCTTCCCGTCGTCGAGCTTCTGTACGAGGATCGGCTCGCTCTGGCCCCTGCTGCCGATGGATTGGGCGAGGGCCTGGATCGCCTCTTCGCTGTGCTGGCGGCGGCGCAGCGCCGGCGGCACCACGATCTGGCCAAGCGCGACCCTGGCGAACTGCTTCAGCGCCTTCTTCTTGCGTCCCATGGCCGCCCACGCTGAACACGAACGGCGGTGGCGTCGTGCCGGGGTGCGACCCGCACCTCGACGTGACGCCAGACCACGAAAGCGCGGCGCCGGCTGGTCCTGCCGGCACACCCGTCTGCATGGCACTGCGAGGAAAGAACCCCTGCGGGCGGCCGCGCACGCGCCCGGCGCCCCGCAGGGCGCACGGCCCTGCCGCGGCGGACGTCCTCCCCTGGCGCTCCCCCTGCGGGAAGCCCCGCCCGCCTCGAAGCTTCGCCCCAAGGAATCACGAATCCGGGCGCGACACAACCCCTTGTCTGTGGGAGCGCCCGCACATCAAAGGGACAGGGAGATGGAAGACCCGAGCGCGTGACGCGGGGCACCGGAACCCCGCCACCGAACGGCCCACGGCATGGGGGGCACGATGGCTTCTGTGCCAGGGCCATCCGGTGGTGGGCACCCCTCCCTGCCGGGGCCTGATCTCCCGATACTTTCCTTGTCCGACCGCTGAAGGCGGCTGGGGGGCCGCGACCGCATCCCCCGCCCCCCTCTCCAAGATTTGGAGAGGGGGAGATCGGCCGTGGACACGGCGCAACTGGAACGGCTCCCTCCCGCTCCAAGTGCTGGAGAGGGAGGGCGGGGGTGGATTAGGTTTCGTGGGGGCGCAAGCCTGCCTGCGCGGTCAGGGCTTCTTGAGGCCGACGAATCTGCTGAACTGGCCGTAGCGGACGTACATCAGGATGTGCTTGCCGCTCGGCACCTTCTGCACCTCGGCGACAAACTCGCGCAGGCCGTGCACGGGGCGCTGGTTCACTTCGAGGATCAGCGCCCGCTCGCGGATGCCGGCCCGCTCGGCGGGACCCTGGTTCTCGACACCGACCACCAGCACGCCGGCCAGCCCCTGGTAGCCCAACTGCTGGGCGAGCTCCGGGGTGAGGTCCTGCAGCGAGAAGCCGAACGCCTTCTCGATCGCCGCCGCCGAGCTCTCGGGAGGCGGCTGGGAGGGCGCCTGTTCGCCGCCCGGTGCGCCCCCCACGTCGCGCGGCTGCTGCCCCAGCGTCACCGAAACCTTGACCGGCTTGCCCTCGCGCAGCAGCTCCACGGGCGCCGTGGCGCCCGGCCGGACGGCGGCCACGGCGATGCGCAACGTGCTCGCGCTGCGCACGGGCTTGCCGTTGAAGGTGACGATCACGTCGCTCTTGCGGATGCCGGCGCGGGCGGCGGGGGTGTTCGGCTCCACCGAGGCGATCAGCACGCCCGACTGCACCGGCAGGTTGAGCGCGCCCGCCAGCTCGGGGGTGATGTCCTGCGGCAGCACGCCCAGGTAGCCGCGATCCACCCGGCCCGTCTCGATCAGCTCCTTCATGATCGAAGCGGCCATGTTGATGGGGATGGCGAAGCCGATGCCCTGGTTGCCGCCGGAACGGCTGAAGATGGCCGTGTTCACCCCCACCACCTCGCCGTTCAGGTTCACCAGCGGACCGCCGGAGTTGCCGGGGTTGATGGCGGCGTCGGTCTGGATGAAGTCCTCGTAGTCGGTCAGCCCCACCTCCGAGCGGCCCTTGGCGCTGACGATGCCCGAGGTGATCGTCTGCTCGAGCCCGAACGGGTTCCCGATGGCGACCACCGATTCGCCCACGTCCAGGTCATCGGAGTTGCCGAACTTGGCGATGGGCAGCTTCGTGCCCGTGATGCGGATCACCGCCAGGTCCGTGCGCGGGTCCGTCCCCACGATCTTGCCCTCGAACGACCGGCCGTCGGGCAGCTTGACCGTGATCTTGTCGGCATCGGAGACGACGTGGTTGTTGGTGAGGATGTAGCCGCGCGGGTCCACCACGGTGCCGGAACCCAGCCCGCGCTGCCGGAACTCGCGCGGGGGGATCGGAATGCGCGGCTGGAAGAAGCGCCGGAAGAACTCGTCGTCGAACGGGTCCGGAGCGCTTTCCGAGCCGCCGCCCCGTACGGTCTTTTCCACCATCACGTTCACCACGGCCGGGCTCACCCGCTTCACCACTGCGGCCCGCGCCTTCGAGCCACGCACCAGCGCGTCGATATCCTGCTGCACGTCGGCCCGCGCGGGCGTGGCCAGCGCAACGGTCAGCGCAATGGTCAGCATAGTGGCCAGCAGCAGGGCCACCAGCGCCGCGGGATGACTGCCGAGGGTACGCAACCTGCTCATCGCAGACTCTCCTCCGTTTGTGAATAGCGGATGCAGCAGGCGATCCCCGCCCTCGCGGCGGCATTGTGGGACTTGGACGTGATCGGGAGTGCTCACGGGAAGGATCGCCCTGGTCATATGGAGTTAGAAGGACGGCAGCGGCGTTGCGTTCAAGCCGGTGTCGTAAACATAGAGTCTACCGAGGGCGGCGGGCCGATGGCAAATGCGGCGAACCCTCACCGGCCGGCGCCTGGCTAATGCCGGTCAGCGGGTGAGGAAGTACCACAGCGTGCGGATGACGTCGGCGAAGGGCGTGACCATGGCTTCGGGCAGCAGGGCCAGTTGGTACTCCTGCCACTGATCGGCCGACGCGTAGCGGGAGACGTGCAGGTAGTGCAGCCAGCGCCCGAGCACCAGCACGTAGAGCAGCCAGCCGGCGCGGCCCAGCGCGGGCGCCAGCCTGGGGGCGGCGCGCGACCAGCCGCGCAGCAGCGCCTCGATGGCGAGCGCCGCGAGAAACATCCACAACAGGTAGGGCGAGAACCAGCCGATGTGGCTGAAGGCCCCCACGCGCGGGGCCGCCGGCCAGAGCAGCGGCATCGTCATGCCTGGCGTGAACAGATCGCCTACGATGTGGATCAGCCCACCCGCCCAGAGGCAGCCGGCCAGCCAGAGCAGGCCGCGTGCGCCGCGCGCCCCGCCCTCCCGGGCCAGCCAGGGGCGCAGGCTCGCGGCCGCCGCCAGCGCCAGCAACAGGGTGCCCAGCAGCGAGTGCGACGCCTGGCGGTGGCCATACCAGCCGTCGCTGAAGTAGGATGAGCGATCGACCCATGCCGTCAGGGCGTCGAGATCGGGCAGCATGGCGCCCAGGAACAGCGCCCAGGCCACCGCCCGGGGGGCGAGCGGCGAGAACCGGCGCACCAGCGGCATCGCCACCCGCGCGCAGACGTAGCCCGAGAAGCCGTGGTTGAGGGTCATCATGGCGGGCTCGCTCGCGGGGGCCGAAGGCTTTCGGTGCGGGGCCGGGGCGCGCTGACGCTAATGCGCCGGGCGGTCGCGTTGGCGCTGCGCGGATGCCATTCTAGCGGCGCGCCGGTCGGTTGGGAACGGCGTCCCCGTGCCGGGCCGGAGCAGCGGAATCCCCGTCCACCCCTGCCGCGCCATGCCGGGCTCGGTGGCCGGCTGCGGCGAGCCACTTGCCAGGAGGAGCCGTGCTGGAACCCTTGAGCCGGTTGGCGAAGACGCCGGTGCTGGTGCTGGGCGACCTGATGGTGGATCGCTACCTGTGGGGCGAGGTGGAGCGCATCTCCCCTGAGGCGCCCGTCCCCGTCGTGCGCTCCGTGCGCGACGAGGTGCGACTGGGCGGCGCGGCCAACGTGGCCCACAACCTCGCGGCGCTGGGCTGCCCCGTGCGCGTGTGCGGCATCGTGGGCCAGGATGCGGCCGGCCGCGAGGTGGCGGCGCTGCTGGGCGCCCTGGGCGTGCCGCCCGAGGGGCTGATCGCCGACCCCTCGCGACCCACCACCGAGAAGCAGCGCATCATGGCCCAGCACCAGCAGATGCTGCGGTTCGACCGCGAGGGCTCGCATCCCCTGGCGCCGGAGCTGGCGGCGCGCGTGCTCGCGCACCTGGAGCACCACCAGCGCGACTACGCGGGGATCATCGTCTCCGATTACGGCAAGGGGCTGATCACCGAGGAGCTGATGGCGCGCGTGGTGGCGCTCGGCCGGCGCGCCGGCAAGCCGGTGATCGTGGACCCCAAGGGCATGGACTACTCGAAGTACCGCGGCGCCACCTGCCTCACCCCCAACGAGCACGAGGCCTCCGTCGCCGCGCGCCTGCCCATCCGCGACGAGCGCGACGCGCTGCGCGCGGGCGATAGCCTGCTGCGCGAGCTGGGGCTCGCCAGCCTCTGCATCACGCGCGGCGCCCGCGGCGTGCTGGCGCTGGCCGGCGGCGAGCACCGCTTTCTCGCGGCGCGCGCCCGCGAGGTGTACGACGTGACCGGGGCCGGCGATACGTTCATCAGCGTGTGCGGCGGGCTGCTCACGGCCGGGGTGGAGTTCTTCGAGAGCGTGCAGATCGCCAACCTGGCGGCCGGGGTGGTGGTGGGCAAGCTGGGCACCGCCACCGTCACCGTGGCGGAGATCCTCAGCTTCGCCGAGGGCGCCCACCGCTTCTTCACGGCCCGGGAGATCGGGCCGATCGCCGAGTCGCTGCGTGCCCAGGGCAAGCGCATCGTCTTCACCAACGGCTGCTTCGACCTGCTGCACGTGGGCCACATCCAGTACCTGCAGGCCTCGCGCGCCATGGGCGACGTGCTGATCGTCGGCCTCAACTCCGACGACTCGGTGCGCCGGCTCAAGGGCCCCGACCGCCCCGTGATAGGCGAGGCGGACCGCGCCAACGTGCTGGCCGCGCTGGCCGCGGTGGATTACGTCGCGCTGTTCGAGGAGGACACGCCGGTCGAGCTGATCCGCGCCGTCAAGCCCCACATCCTCACCAAGGGCGCCGACTACACCGTCGATACCGTGGTGGGCCACGAGCTGGTGCAGGAATGGGGCGGCGAGGTGCGGCTCGTGCCCCTGGTCGAGAACCGCTCCACCAGCGGCCTGATCGAGAAGATCGCCAAGGCCAACAAGGGATAGCCGCGCTGATCCCCACCCCTGCCCCTCCCCACCGGGTGGGGAGGGCTGCCAGCTCGCGTCCCCACCCCTACGCCGTGGCGGGCGCGGGTGCGGGGTCGGGGGCGGGCTCGGCGAGGGCGGGCAGACCGGCATCGCGGCAGGCGCGCACCCCGAGCACCCGCTCGCGCGCCTTCACGTATCGCCGCAGGGCCAGCTCCTCGGCGGGGGTGCCCTCGGCGCGCTTGATCTCCCGCAACAGGTGCTGCCGCTTCTGCTCGTGGATCAGCAACGCTTCGGCCACGAGTTCCTTCGGCGCATCGTTCACGGCCTTGATGCGCACGCTCGCTTCCATCATCAGCCCGCGCAGCAGCGGGGCGGAGCCGGGCAGCAGCTCGAGCAGCTCCTCGCCCTTGACCTGGGCGAACTCGGCCTCGCCGAAGCGCAGCAGCCGCTCGT
This sequence comes from Candidatus Lambdaproteobacteria bacterium, assembly GCA_016204605.1. Taxonomy (GTDB): domain Bacteria; phylum SAR324; class SAR324; order SAR324; family JACQKK01; genus JACQKK01. The sequence continues at coordinate 14,143 of JACQKK010000072.1, read as the reverse complement.
AGAGGGCGCCCAGGGCGGGGTCGCCCAACTCGCCGGGCGCGAGCAGTTGCCGGGCCAGCCCCAGCGTCTCGGGCGCGTGCAGCAGCAGGCGCAGGAACATGCGCTCGTGGCGCGCCTCGCGGGCGGCCTCGGTCGGCTGCTCCGCGTCGGGCACGGGGTCACCGCGACCTCCGCCGCGCCCCGCACCGTGTCCGGCCCGCTGCCCAGCATCGCGGCGCGGGCCGAGCTGGCGCAGGATGCTTTCCGGGCGCACCCCCACCAGGTCCGCGACGTGGCGGATCGCGAGATCACGGGCAGACTCTCCAGGGATTTGGCGAAGAATTGTCGCGATTTCTTGGATGGCGCGATCTCTGCCGGCCAGCGATTTGCCGTGTTTTTGAAAAGTCGTCATGACCAGGTGGTCAAGCACCGGCTGGGTTCTTTCCAGTTCATGCTGAAAAGCTTCGCTGCCGTGTTTGCGCACAAAATCATCAGGATCCAGCCCATCCCGTAGTACGACGACCCGGATGTCCAGGACAGACTTCGACAGCCTGCCTTTTTCCGAACGAATCTGCTTCGCGTATGACTCGCGATCATCGGCAGTAAATGTTGCATGCAGACTTGCCGTGCGAGCGGCTGCCTTCTTCCCCGCCTCGTCACCGTCGAAGACTAATATGACTTTATCAACATACCGGGCCAGCAAACCCAAGTGCTCGGCGGTGAGCGCCGTGCCGCAGGTGGCCACGGCCTGGGCGAAGCCGCTCCTGTGGAGGCGGACCACATCCAGGTAGCCCTCGACCAGCAGCGCAGCGCGCTCCTTGCGCAGGGCCTCCTGCCCCTCCGCCAGGCCGAACAGCACGCGGCCCTTGTGGTAGTAGGCGGTCTCGGGGGTGTTGAGGTACTTGGGCTGTTCGAGGGGCTCCAGCACGCGCCCCCCGAAGGCGATGCAGTGGCGCGTCGCATCGGCGATGGGGAAGGTCACGCGCTTGCGCAGCAGGTCGTACAGGCGACCCGAGGCCGATCGGCGCGCGAGGCCGGCCGCCAGCAGGTCCGCCTCCGCGAACCCCGCCCGCTGGGCGTGGCGGATCAGCCCCTGCCAGTCGTCGAGCGCGAAGCCGAGCCCGAACGCCCGCCAGTCGTCCTCGTCGAAGCCGCGCCCGGCCAGGTAGCGGCGGGCCGGCTCGGCTTCGGGACGGCCCAGCAGCAGGTCGTGGTAGTAGCCGCGGGCCGCCGCCAGCGCCTCGCGACCGCGGGGGTCCTCGCCGGCCGCCTCCCGCTCCTCGAGCGCGATGCCCAGCCGCCCGGCCAGCGCGCGCACGGCTTCGGGGAAGCTGAGGCGCTCGTAGGCCATCACGAAATCGATGGCGCTGCCGCCGGCCCCGCAGCCGAAGCAGTGGTACATGCCTTTCTGGGGGCTGACCGTGAACGACGGGGTCTTTTCGGAATGGAACGGGCAGAGGCCTTTGAAGTTCGAGCCCGAGGGGATGAGCCGCACGCGCTCGCCGATGAGCTGGACGAGATCGGCGTGCTCCCGGATGGCCGTGATGACCTGCTGCGAAAAGGCCATGGCGCCTCCTCCCTGAGACCCCGCGCTTCTTCCCTGATGCCGGCGCCGCCCGCGGGGATGCGATCCCTCCGCCCCGCCCCGGCGCCCCGCTCCGGCGCCATGCTCCCCCGCTCCTTGGGGGGAGGAATCGATCATGCGCGCTGGCGCCCCAGGGTGCAATATATAGCACGCTTTATAGCACGCTTCCGGCAAACTGAGCCACTACCGGCGCCGGCGGAGGGGCGACGCTGGGCGTCACTGCATGCGGAAGCCGGCGCAGACCTGGATGGCCTGGCCGGTGATGCCCGAGGCGGCGTCGGAGGCGAGGAACAGCACCGTCGCCGCCACCTCCTGGGCGGAAACGGGCCGCTGCAGCGGAATGCCAGCGAGGAACCAGCGTTCGATCTCGGTTTCGGGCTTGCCCAGGGCGCGGGCGCGGCTGCGGATCACCTCGCGGAAGCGCTCCCCTTCCACCGGCCCGGGCAGCACGGCGTTGACGCGGATGCCATGGGGCCCCAGCTCCGCGGCCAGGGAGTGGCTGAGGCCGATCAGTCCCCACTTGGAGGCGGCATAGGGCGTGCGCAGGGCGTAGCCGATCCGCCCGGCGATCGAGGCGATGTTGACGATGCAGCCCCGGCGGGCGGCCACCATCGGCGCCGCGGCGTGCTTGGCGCAGTAGAACGCGCCGGTCAGGTTCACGTCGAGGGTCTCCCGCCAGGCGGCCCCGGCGATGTCGCGGGCGAGCGCGGTGGGGCCGTGGATCGCCGCGTCGTTGACCAGCACGTCGACGCGCCCGAAGGCGCCGAGGGCCGCCTCCACCATGGCCTGCACCTCGGGCTCGCGCGCGACGTCGGTCGGGTGGACGAGCGCCTGGGCGCCCAGCGCCCGCAGCTCGGCGGCCACAGCCTCGAGGCGCTCCCGGCGCCGGGAGGCCAGCACGAGCCGGGCGCCGCCCCGGGCGAAGCCGTGGGCGATCTCGCGGCCGATGCCGGAGCCGCCGCCGGTGACGATCACGGTCTGTCCCTCGAACGACATGGACGGCTCGGGCTGTGGTGGGCGTGGGGAGCGACCGGACTCGTCAGCGCGACCCGTGCAGCTCCATATGCGCCTCGCGCTCGAAGCGCAGCCCCTCGGCCAGCGCGTTGAGCTGCTGGCGCAGGTGGGGCAGCGCGGGCACGCGGGCCAGCTCCAGCGAGGCCAGCTCCGTCTCGACCATGCGCAGCGTGCGCGCGGCCTCGACCAGCGCCGCGGAGAGCCGCATGCGCTCCTGCTCGGTGCGTTCGAGCTGCGCCAGGCGGTGGCGGCTGGCGGCGATGGCCGCCTGGAGCCGTTCGCGCTGCGGGCCGTCGGCCCCCTCGCTCCAGCGCCGGGTCTGCTCGTCGAGCTGGCGCCGCAGGGCGGGGATCAGGCGCACGGTATCGGTGGCCGTCGTGCTGCGCAGCCGGCGCAGCACACCGGGCAGATCCTCCCGCGCGAACCGCCCGAGCGCGGCCGCCACCGTAGCGGCCTCGCCGGGCCCGCCCCGCTCGCGCGCCAGGGCGGCCCGCAGCCGGCGGCTGCCCCGGCGCAGCTCGCCCGCGGCCAGCAGGGCGCGGCGGCCCGATTCCGTGCGCAGCAGATCGAGCCGGAGCAGCACCGCCGCGCCGAGCCGGCCCGCCACCCGCAGCCCGAGCGCGGCCAGCAGCAGCGCCAGCGCGAAGGTCGCCAGCAGCGCCAGCCAGCCGTAGAACACCGGATGGGCCTGGGCCTGGCTCAGCCCCTCCGGGCCGAACCAGGCGTAAATCGCCCCCGTCACCTGCTGCCGCCACCACTCGAGCATGCGCGCCACCCGCCGCTGGCCCGGGGACGCCTGCCGCTCCCACGCCGGGAGGGGCCGGCCGCCGCCCGCGCACCGAGTATAGCCGGGCCGGGAGCCGCGCGCCATCGGCGGCGGGACGCCTGCCAGGGCCCGACCTCGCGCTACCCCGCCACCAGCAGCCAGCGCCACACGCCGATGGCATTGACGACCGTGAAGCCGAGCTGGAGCAGCAGCAGGCTGCGCTCGCCCAGGGCATAGGCCACCAGCGCCCAGGCGCTCGACGACGCCAGCACGAGCGGCCAGCCCCAGCCGCTCGCCGGCACGTGCAGAGCGATCAGGATCGCCCCGGCCAATCCCACGACCGTGCCGAACCCCTTCAGGAACGGGAGCAGGACCGTCCAGCGGCGGCGGGTCATGGCGGATTCGGCAAGGGTGCGGCGGCCGGGCGGCCGAGGGGCACGGGCGGCCCGCTCAGCGCAACATGCGCCGGTCGCCCCCCGTGGCGACGATCTCCATGGCGATGCTGATGACGGGGATGATCAGGTAGCGCAGCCCGATGTCGGCGAAGTAGGCACCCACGCCCATCTTCGTCATGGGCACGAGCACGATCAGGTCCATCCCGAGGTTGATGGCCAGCCAGATCATCCCCAGCGCCAGCCCCGCGTTGCGGAACGGCGACCCGTAGCGGAACACGGCCGTCAGCAGCCAGGTGCCGGTGATCCCGCCCACCACGACCATCAGCGACTTGACCAGCGGCGCGGAGAGCAAGGGTTGCCCCTCCCGGTCATAGAGCATCAGCCCGATCACGAACGGGATGGCCCAGGTCAGGAAACCGAACAGGATCACGCGCATCCAGCCACGGCGGCTCATCGGCAGCTCCCTCGTCGAGCGGTGCCCGCGCGGCGCCCGGGCGATCCCCCGCGGCGCGGCGCGACTTCGCCTCCCGACTATGCCAGGAGCGCTGGCGGTGCGCAAAGCGGATCGGGCGCGCGGGGTTTCGCTGTGGCGGGCTCAAGGTTCCGGGTGCCCAGCCGATAACCCCATCAGGATGGCGCTGTCGGCCAGGAGGCCGTCGCCCAGGGACGGGCACGCCAGCCGCTCCCGGTGTGGAGCCGCCGCGGAACGCGGTGCTCGGGCCGCCGCGTGCGGCCGCATGCCGCGCTCCGCAGGGGTGCGCCCGCGGGGAAGCGAATTTCCCCGACGTGGGTGCGCCCCCCGGGCCGAGGCGCGAGGGGGCGAGGCTTGTCGCGCCCTCGCCGCAGAGGCCGTCGCCCGTTGGCGGCGGGAGGCTGCGCCGCCGGAGCGCCCGTCGCCCGGCAGGCGCCGGCAGGCCAGTGCGCTATTATCGAGCGCGCGATGAGAAGCCGATGCGTTGCTCTGCCCGGCGGTCTCGCCCCGGGAGGCGCTGTGGCCTGAGATCGCTACCCCGGCGGTGCCCGGGCAGGAGAGAGCCGCCGCCGCCCAGGCGGCGCGGCGGTGCGCGATGGTGCGAACCAAAGCTGGATCGAGTCCGGCCCGGCGCGGGAGCAGGCGCGCGCCGGCGCCTTTGCGTGAGGTGAACGGATGGGCAATTTCCTCAGATGGGCGGCGCTGGCCGTGATCGCCGTGGTCTCGATCGCCACGCCGCTGTCGTTCGCGCAGACCCCCTCCGTGGTGAGCGTGTTCTCGCTCTGGGTGCAGTTCTCACTGCGGGGCCACTCCCAGGAGGAGATCGAATCGCTGCTGCGCAACATGGACCCGAAGACCATCGACGACGTCAAGGCCCGGCTGCGCCGCAACGTGCTGGTCAACCTCGACCTGAAGCACGTGGGCCGGCGCTACCTCGCCGCACGCGACAGGGACGACCTGCTGGTGCTCCAGGAGACTATCCACACCGAGATCCGCTTCGCCGGGCTCACGAGCGACCAGGAGTTGCTGGTACAGATCCGGGAGCGCTTCGGCATCCCCGCCGATCAGCTCTGATCCGCCCGCGGGGCAAATCCGCCGGCAGGCCAGTGGCGCCGGCGATCCGGCCGGCGCAGGCCTTTGCATCCATGCGTCGTCCGCATCTGGCCGCGAAGCGGGGGCGCCAGCCCTCTCGCTCCGGGCATCGCCCTGGTGCGGCAACGCGGCACCCCACGGGTTCCCGTACGCCCCGATGCGGCCGAATTTCCCGCCGCTACGATTCCCCGCGCCTCGGCGAGGTGAGCCTCGGTGTGCTCCGCTCCGGGTCGGAATGTGCAGAAAGCGGTTGACGGAAATCCGCGCGGTGCGCGGCTCCCGGCGTCACCACCCAGCCCTGCGGGCACCCTCCCTGCCGGGGGGTGGGCAGGGGGCGGGACGCGCGCGCCGAAAAGGCTTCGTCGCGCCTGACCCCGGTCCGGGCCGGCGGAATACCCGCGCAGCCTGTCCAGGGCGGCGGGGGAAAGGGTTGCGATTGAATTCGATGCCGCTTCGCCGTACCCTTGTCGTGCGGGCCGTGCCGCAACCGGCCGGGCAGGGCGCCCGGCATGGGGGCGGGGTCGGGCCATGCGGGCGCCGGGTGCAGGCGGGGATGCGAAGGGAGAGCGCGGGGATGGATTACGGCACGGCGCAACACCTCAGGGTGCCGCAGGGCATGCTCGGTCAGTCGCTGACGGACCTGATCGGCAACACGCCCCTGCTGCGGCTGAGCCGGGTCTGCCCGGCAGGCAACGTCTTCGCGAAGGCGGAGTGGTTCAATCCGGGCCAGTCGGCCAAGGACCGCGCGGCCTGGAAGATCATCCGCGAGGCGGAGCGGGCCGGCAAGCTCGGCGGGGGCAAGGTGCTGCTCGATTCCACCTCGGGCAACACCGGCATCGCCTACGCCATGATCGGCGCGGCCCGCGGCCATCCGGTGCGGCTGTGCGTGCCCGCGAACGTCACGCCCTCGCGCGTGAAGATCCTCAAGGCCTACGGCGCGGAGCTGATCCTCACCGACCCCACCCTTTCCTCCGACGGGGCGATCCTCAAGGCGCGCGAGCTCTATCGCGAAAGCCCGGAACGCTATTTCTACGCGGACCAATACTCCAACGAGAACAACTGGAAGGCCCACTTCGAGACGACCGGCCCCGAGATCTGGGCGCAGAGCGAGGCCCGGGTGACCCACTTCGTGGCCACCCTCGGCACCGCGGGCACTTTCGTCGGCGCCAGCCGTTACCTCAAGTCGCGCAACCCGGCGATCCAGGTGATCGAGGTGCAGCCCGATTCCCCGTTCCACGGGCTCGAAGGGATGAAGCACATGGAAAGCTCCATCGTGCCCGCCCTGTACGACCCCAAGCTGGCCGACCGCAAGATGGTGGTGCGCACGGAGGTGGCCTATCGCGCGGTGATCGATCTTGCCCGCAGTGAGGGGCTGCTGTGCGGCGTCTCGGCGGGCGCCGCCCTGGCCGCGGCGCGGCAGGTGGCCGAGGAGAATCCGCAGGGCGTCGTCGTCACCATCTTTCCCGATGGCGGCCTCAAATACTTGAGCGAGCACTTCTGGGATGCTAACCTGTAGGCTTCCCGAAACAGGCCGCTCCTGCTTGGGGGCACGGCGGCCCGTACCCGTTCACACCAATCCCATGGGCCTGAATCGATCATGACTGCCGTCATCGAGATCCCGTCCGCGCTCCAGCGCTTCGTCGACAACCAGAGGAAGATCGCGGTCGAGGGCGATACCATCCAGCACGCCTTCGAGGACCTGGTCGGCAGGTTCTCGGCGCTCCAGCAGCAGATCTACGACGAGAAGGGACAGATCCGGAGCTTCATCAACATCTACGTGAATGACGAGGACATCCGTTACGGCAAGTATCTCGAGACCGAGCTCAAGCCGGGAGACGTGATCCAGATCGTGCCGTCGATCGCCGGAGGCCGGTAGCGGCAGGCGCGCGCCCGGCCGGCGCCCCCGGCAGGACGGTCCGGCGGGGGGAGGCAGGTGGACTTTTTTGCGACACGATTCTTGCACCAGGTCCAGATTGATGGGATAAGCACCGACGCCGGGGAGCGTCCGCGGATGGCGTACCGCCTGCGGGTTGACGGGAGATGAGGTTCCGGCCGAGGGGTGTGGCGGCGGCATCAGTTCCCGGAAGCGGGTCAGCGGATGCGAGGGTAGCGTCCAGCCCAGCGAAGGCACTTGGCAGCTATGTAGCTTGCGCGGAGGCCGGGCATGTCGTCCGCGGGCATTGACGGGCGGGGCTGAGCGGATTTTCGCCGGAGAATTACCGCGAGCCGCCGCGCCTTGCTGAGGAGGGGCTGCGTTGAAAACGCCGAGCAAGAGCGATCTGCAGGTCCACAAGCTGACGGCGGGCGCATTCCTGGTCTGCACGCCGCAGGCGAACGTGCTGTTCGGGTGCCCGCCGGAAATCCTCAAGCGCATCCTGGCCGCCCACCTGCCCATGCCGGAGACGGTGGTCGTGCCGGAGACGCTGCACCACGGCCACTGTTCGCAGGCCTCGCTGGAATTTCCGCTGTACCACTTCCTGTTCGTGCAGCGAGGGCTGGAGCGGGGCCGCCGCTTCCAGGTCGTCGCGAACGCGCGCCAGGCCAAGGGGCTGGAGGAGATGCTGCGGGTGACCGTGGTCGGCCCGAACGACCGGGAGATGACCGCGGTGGGGACTGCGGCCCAACGGGCGCAGGATCTGTTCCGCGAATCCTCCTACATGGCCCTGAAGAATCCAGCCACCAACGCTCCGTTCACGATCCCCGAGATGATCAACTTCTTCCCGCTGCACACCGGGGAGCAGTGCGTGCTGTATCCGGTGCGCGGGAAGATGCCGCAGATGGCGCTGGAGCGCACGGGCGACACCTCGTTCCGGGTGTTCTACGGGGAGGAGGCCCACGCGGTGGAGCTGGCCGTGGGGGCCGAGCCGACGCCCAACTATCCGCTCAAGCGCAAGCCGTTCGACGGCTCCCCCGGCCAGCTCAAGGTGACGGTGCTGGGCCGCAGCAACGGATTCGATCCCAAGGACCCCGCCAACGGCTACCTCGTCAATCTCGATGGCAAAGTGCTGCTCTGGGATTGCCCCGCCTACCTCCATCAGCACCTGCGGGCGCTCAAGGTGGACCCGAAGACCATCGATGCGGTGGTGCTCTCGCACGTGCACGAGGATCACATCGACGTCTCCGAATCGCTGCGCGACCCGCCGTTCGAGCTCTACGCGACGCCGGAGGTGTACTTCAGCCTGCTGGTGAAGCTGGCGGCCGTGTACGGCTGCTCGCAGGAGGAGGCCAAGCGCTTTCACCGCTGGCACCCGATCGAGGTCGACAAGCCGATGCGCATCCTCGGCGCCGACGTGACCTTCTTCCACTCCGTCCACGCCATCCCGGCGGTGGGGTGCCGCCTGACGATGAAGGTGGGCCGCAAGCCGGGCGTGCTGCACATCTCGGGCGATCACCTGAGCATGGCCGCGCTCAAGGCGATGCACGAGAAGGGCGGCATCTCCGACGCCCGTCACACGGAGATGCTGCGGCTGCTGAAGGGCGATGAGACGCTGGTGCTGATGGATGCGGGCGGCGGCATCATCCACGGCGACTACCGCGACTACCTCGACCGCAACACCCGGGTGGCCTTCATGCACACGGGGATCATCCCTGAAGACCTCCCCGCCGGCAAGGAACTGGTGAAGTCGGGGCAGGTGCTCGACGTGCTGGCCTGAAGCCCGCGGAGCGGTTGCACCCTCCGGCTCCGACTCGTCGCCACGCGGGTTCCCCCCTCAGGAATGGGGGATCTTCTTGTTTTCGCTGGGCTTCGCCTTCTCTTCGTCCTCGCTGCCGCCGTCCTTGATGGAGCGCCGGAAGTTGCCGATGGCCTTGCCCAGGCCTTCGCCCAGTTGCGGCAGCCGTGTGGCGCCGAACAGCACCACCACGATCACCAGGATCACCAGCAGCTCCTGAATACCCAATCCACCTAACATGGTCGCCTCTGCATGAGGACGGAGACGGGTGCGGCCTCTTCTCACCCGCGGGCCGTCCCATCCGCCGAAAACGCACGCCTCCGCTGTGCACCTGAGCACTATACTCCCGAATCCGCCCGAACGGTATTGGCGCCAAGGCCCGGTGGTGGGTCGGTCTGGTGGAATCGAGCGGGCAGGCGCCACAGCCTCACCCCCGCCGCCGGCGCGGCTGCCCCGCCTTCCAGGAGCGTGTGAGCCGGGGAGGCTGAGGCCGGCCAGGGACGCGCACCCGCGGGCGACCGGCGCGGGGTCGGCTATCCCACCCGGTGCAGCAGCGGCCGGAAGAAGTAGCCCGCCTCGCCCTCCGGATAGGTGAAGCCGTACCAGACGGAGTCCGCGCTCGGGGTCAGGCAGGCGCCTTCACGGCCCAGCTCGACCTCATGCGCGAACGCCACCAGCGCCGTGCGCGGATCGGCCTTGCGCAGGGCGCGCACGGTCTCGCTCTCGCGGGCGGCCTGGCCGCGGAGGAACGCGGGCACCCGGCGCGCGCGGTGGTGGTAGAAGTAGTCGAGCTTTAACAGGTCGGTCAGCTCCGCACGGGGCAGCCAGGCCTGGCCGCAGGCGAGCAGGTGCCGGCTGAGCGCCTCCAGGCCGTGGGAGCGGAGCAGCAGCCCTTCGCGGGCGAAGTGCCCCGCCAGCGCGGCGAACACGGCCCAGGGGGACTCGACCCGGAACAGCCGCTCCAGCGTGAACCGGAAGCGGCCCGAGTTGTAGTAGAGGTCGAACACCTCCTCGAAGCGCTTGAGCGCCGACACCTCGTGCGCCGGGAGCGCCTTGTGGGCGATGACCTCATAGGGCGGCCGGTCCTGGAACACGTAGCCCTCGGCCTCGATCAGCGCCCGGATGGGCGCGCCGGGCAGGAACTTGAGGAAGCCGAGCTGCAGCTCGTGCGGGCGCAGCGCGAGCGCCTGCTCGAACGAGGCGCGGATCTGGGCCAGCGTCTCGCCGGGCAGCCCCCAGATCAGGTCGGCGTGCAGGTGCACCCGCCCGGCGGCCCGCAGGCGGCGCAACGCCGCGAACAACCGCTCCGTGTCCTGCCGGCGCCGGATGCGCGACTGCACGGTCGCGTCGGCCGTCTGGATGCCCACCTCGAACTGGAACATGCCCGGCGGCACCTGCTCCAGCAGAGCCAGCAGTTCCTCGTCCAGCAGGTCGCCCACGATCTCGAAGTGGAACTGCACCCCCTCGAACTGCGCCAGCCAGCGGAACAGCTCGCGCACCCGCGCCTTGCGCAGGTTGAAGGTGCGGTCGAGGAACTTGATGCGCCGGGCGCCCGCGGCCACGAGCTCCGAGATCATCCGCCGCACCGCGGGCTCGTGGAAGAAGCGCACCCGCTCGTCGAGCGCGGAGAGGCAGAACGTGCAGGTGTAGGGGCAGCCGCGCGAGGTCTCGACATACGCCAGCCGGTCGGCGATGCCGGCGTAGTCCTCCGGCCGGTAGGGCGGTTCGGCCAGTGCCGGCAGGTCGCTGCCGTAGCTGCGCCAGCGGGCGCGCGTGGCGACGTCGGGGGTGCGGCCCTCCGCCCACAGCCGCAGCAGCTCGACCCACTTCGTCTCGCCCTCGCCGGCGATCACCTCGTCGATGTAGGGCGAGGGCGGCCCCGCCTCGAAGGACACCTCCGGCCCCCCCACGACGATCGTCACCGCGGGATTCTGCTTCTTGACCAGCTCGATCAGCGCAAAGGTCTCCTCGCGGTTCCAGATGTAGACGCTGAACCCAAGCAGCCGCGGCGACCCGGCCATGATCTCGGCCGCCATCTTCCAGAGCGGGGTCTTGAGCGTGAACTCGCGCAGCCACACCCGCGTGAACCCCGCCGCCCGCGCCGCGTTGCGCAGGTAGCGCAGCGCCAGCGCCAGGTGGCTCCAGCTCGCATTGATGGTGACCAGGCCGATCGAGGCGTCCATGGCGCTACGAGGAAGGAGCCGCGGGGAACCAAGCGCGGAGGGTGGCGAGGAGCTTCTGGAAGGTTGGGTCGGTGCAACGATAAAAATGGATCGACGATGCGAGCTTCTGGAAGTCCGAGGCAGAGAATGGGGTCTTCGTGTGTCGTAGAACGCTCTTTAGTGCGCCTTTCGGATTCGCAGGCTTTGCTTGTCCCTGTTGGAGAAACGTTTGCTCGATTAGCCACTGCTTTAGCGACACGTTGCTTCCAAAGCCGAGGATGCGCGACACGTGGGATGAATCGCTCCAGACCCATGCTTCCAGTTCCGGATCGATCACCACGACTTCAGCGCGATCCTCCCAGCCGTTGATGTTGAGGTCATTCATCACCTGAGATTCAACCGCGTCCCTACCCCTATGCTCATGACCGGATCCATGGAGATCGAACACCACCAACGCGTGAGAGTGAGTGTCACAGTGGCGTCGTAGGTGGTCCCCGCTCTGTGTGCGACAGCCATTGTCCCGCATTGGATGTCGCAGCAGGTCGTAGGTAATCTGACGGATTGCAAGACGTTCAGGGCTTTCGAGTAGCCCGCGCAGGGCGTTTTCGGTATCCAGGTCCGCTGTCAGCACTACCAGGTCCGCTTCAATGGTCATCCCAATACCGCCAGAGCCGGCTTGCCGGGTCATTCCAAGACGCCAGAGGCGAACAACGTCCCGAGATTGTCCCCTTCTCGCCAGTCACGAAGCATCGGGTGCTGGTCTCCCGAAACGATATCGGTCGCGCCATCCTTCTTTGCGAAGCACAGCACTTCCTCCGGCTTGACGATGCTTAGGATCAGGGGAGAGTGCGTGGCGAGCAACACCTGGGACTCGTACACGGACGAAAGCGATTGCAGCGCGGTTTCGACGGCCCGGGGATGGATGCCGTTTTCCGGTTCCTCGATCAGATACACGCCTTCGAAGTCGGTCAGATAGGCGGGTAACGTGAGCGCAAGCAACCTTAGAGTGCCGTCCGAGGCCATCCAAGACGGAACATTCAAACCACCCTTATACTCGATCACCAAGTAACGGTGACGATCATCCTCCCGCTCGATTGTGCGAATATCCGCAATATCCGGCAGCGCAGTCTGTATGTGCGCAACCCATTGCCTGATCTTCTCCTGCTCCAAGCCGTGTACGACCCACGGCAGATTCGAGCCATCTGGCTTAAAGCCCCTTCCTTGGCCCGGCGGGCTCGCTTGCTTGATGAGCGCGCTATTGAGCACAAGACGCTGAACGCCTGCCGTGAGCAGGTTCTTGAACCAAGTCGAGACGGGAAACCTCTTGTCTTCAGGTAGGTATCCTAGTGCCGAAGTCTTAGGGCCGACTCTAAATGACTGCACCCATCCTTTTCCCGGTCTTGCATGTAACTCTGAATTGAAGTTATCATTCCCTCCCGGCACCTTGCTGATGATGGTACGCCCTGGACTAGAGACCCTCTTTGTTAACAATGTAGCTGGCGGTGTTGGCGGTTCGGGAAAGAGTTCTCGCTGCTCCTGCAAGAACGGCTCCCCTGTTTTCAGCACGACCTTTTCCGAAAAAATAGCGTGTTCATGCATCTCTTTAACCAAGGCAACAGCCAATTCGTAGCGAACCGTATCGCATCCTGGATTAGCGATACTTGTGCGCAGTTCGTCCGGTATGCGGGCTTCGACAGCTAATTCAAATTTGTCTTCAGTTCGTCCCCATACAAGGTCGCGATAATCCTCCGTGCGAGCCCGGACCGCGTGGTCCACGCCGCCAGATACGAGATCGCCAAGAAACGAGATCACATCAAGAAAGGTGGTCTTGCCGCTTGCGTTCGGCCCTACCAACACCTGAAACGGTCGCAAGGGCTGGCGGACGTAGCGGAGGCAGCGGTAGTTGCGGGCTTCGATCAGGCTGAACATGCGGAAACCGGGGCGGCAGGGGTTCCCGGGTGACCGTGCGCAACGGCTGGCGCGGGCTGGGGCGGGCCGGGGCTGTTGCGAAGAGGATAACACGGTGGCGGTTTCGTGGTACAGGCAGTACCATCCGGTCGTATCCGGATGCAACGCACTTGAGCCATCGGAAACCCATGCAATTCAGCGGAAAGAGCCTGGAGTGCCGCCCGCGGGGCGAGGGGATCGTCGAGCTGCGCTTCGACCTGAAAGGGGAATCGGTCAACAAGTTCAACCAGCTCACGCTCTCCGAGCTGGAGCAGGCGGTGGAAGAGCTGGCCAAGGCCAAGGACGTGAAGGGGCTGCTCGTCACCAGCGGCAAGTCCGTGTTCATCGTCGGGGCCGACATCACCGAGTTCCTGCCCAACTTCCGGAAATCGGAGGCCGAGCTGAAGGCGTGGATCCAGCGCGGGCAGCGCATCTTCAGCCGGTTCGAGGACCTGCCGTTCCCCTCGGTGGCGGCGCTCAACGGCTACTGCCTGGGGGGCGGGCTGGAGGCGGCGATGGCCTGCACGTACCGGGTCGCCTCGACGGCGGCCACGGTCGGCCAGCCCGAGGTCAAGCTGGGGCTGATCCCCGGCTTCGGCGGCACGGTGCGCCTGCCGCGCATCGTGGGCGTGGACAATGCGCTCGATCTGATCGCCTCGGGGCGCGACGTCAAGGCCGAGGAAGCGCTGAAGCTGCGCCTGGTGCAGGCGGTGGTGGCGCCGGAGAAGCTCGAAGAGGCGGCGCTGGCCCTGCTGCGGCGGAAGATGGCCGACGAGCGCTGGACGGCCGACCGCCAGGAGAAGCTGGAGCCGGTCAAGCTCAACTTCGTCGAGCGCGCCATGTCGTTCACGGTGGGCAAGGGCATGATCGCCGCCAAGGCCGGGCCACACTACCCGGCCCCGGTGCGCGCGGCCGCGCTGATGGAGCGCACGGCGCCGCTCGGCCGCGACGAGGCGCTCGACCGCGAGGCCGAGGCGTTCAGCAAGCTCGCCAGGACTCCCGAGGCGGAGAGCCTGGTGGGCATCTTCCTCGCCGATCAGTTCGTCAAGAAGCAGTCGGG
>JACQKK010000068.1 GCA_016204605.1 Candidatus Lambdaproteobacteria bacterium | reverse complement strand
GGGCGCCCCTGCTCAACAACCGCTACGGCGCCCTGTTCGCGCTCGAGGGCACGGCGTATCGCCACCAGTACCGGGGCGACGCCTGGAGCGAAGCCGGCACCCTCTCCGACCGCGACTTGGTCGATCGGGGCTGGATCAGCGTGACGGCGCTCTCGCTCCAAGGTCTGAGCCTGCCCGCCGGCGCCGACCCTTTTGCGTAGATGAGTCCGGGACCGCGGCGAGAGTCTCGATGCGGCGTTGGCGGATCGGGGCGGGTGATGGCCCACGCCAATCCGGCGTGTCGATTCACGACCGGCGTCGGGTAGTGCCTCAGTCTGGAATGAAAAGCAGATTTCTCGCTTCGCTCGAAATGACATCTCCTTGTCACCCCAAGCGCTTCGGCAAGCTCAGGACAGGCTCCGCGAGGGGTCTGCTGTTCTTGTAGCGGTTGGATAATCGAAACCGTGTCACCATCCGGCGTTGCGGTGCGTTGACGCCGGCCGGAGGCCGGGCTAAAGGGAGGAGGCTTGGAATGGGATGGCGGGGGGGAGCACCCGTGCCAGACGGGTTGCGGTTCACACGCACACCCAGCAGCGGGGTGCCGCGGCGGCCCGAGGTCGCTCCGGACAGGACCGCGGGGTGCCGCTCTCACCCAGAGAGGGAATCATGAACCAGCGGGTACGTGCAATGAAACGCGCGGGACGCGCCCTGGCCACGGGGCTGGGCCGGCGCATGCTGATCCTGGTGGCCGTGCTGGCGCTGCTGGCGCCCATGGCCCACGCCCAACAGCGGGGCGGCACCCTGAGCACCATCACCCGGGAGGACTCCACCGGGTTCGACATGCACAGCCCCAAGAAGACCTCCTCCCGCACCCAGGAGGCGCTGGGCTTCACCCACAGCCGGCTGTTCAAGTACGTCAAGGACGGCAGCGGCGTCGAGGGCGACCTGGTGGAAAGCTGGAGCCAGCCCAACCCCACCACCACCGTGCTGAAGCTGCACCAGGGCGTGCGCTTCCACCCCAAGCCGCCCGTGAACGGCCGCGAGCTGACCGCCGCCGACGTCAAGTGGACCTTCGACCGGCTGATGAAGCAGTCGCCCGAGAAGCGCCTGCTGCCGGGGCTCAAGAGCATCACGGCGCCGGACCGTTACACGATCCGCATCGAGCTCACCAAGCCGTTCGGGTCGCTGATCCCCAACCTCGCCGCCACGACCATGGCCATCTACGCGCAGGAGGCGGGCACGCCCTGCGACAGTTGCGCGGGCGGGCGCGACTTCACCGCCGCGGAGACGGTGATCGGCACGGGCCCCTTCATGCTGGAGACGTACAGGGAAGGCCTGATGATGGTCTTCAAGCGCCACCCGAACTACTTCCGCAAGGGGCTGCCGTACATCGACGGCGTCAACGCTTACATCATGAAGGACGCCGCCGCCCAGCTCGCCGCCTTCCGCACCAACAAGGTGCAACTGCTCGACAACTGGGTGCAGGTGAAGTATACGGCCGCCGAAGAGGCGCTGCAGGATGCGACCACGCGCGTGAAGTACTTCTCCCTCTTCAACACCAGCGAGAACATCATCGGCCGGGTGGACAAGAAGCCCTGGAACGACATCCGCGTGCGCCGCGCGGTTTCGCTGGCCATCAACCGCGATGCCTGGGGCAAGGGGCTCTTCCCGCAGGGCTCGCTCCGCTACGCCGGTCCCATCCCCGAGAACTCGCAGTTCTACCTCCCCGAGCAGAAGCTGGGCGAGCTGGGCCGCTGGTACCGCTACGACATGGCGGAATCGAAGCGGCTGCTGGCGGAGGCCGGCTACGGCTCGGGCATGAAGGTCAAGCTCTACACCACCGTGGGCTACGGCCCCGCCTACATGACCCGCACGGCGCTGGTCAAGGACGTGCTGAGCAAGATCGGCATCGAGGCCGAGATCGTGGCCCAGGAGTACCCGCAGTGGATCAAGCACACCTACGCCGGCAACTTCCCGGAGATGGCGCTGGTGTATATCCCGCAGTGGGTGCTCGGCGAGGAGGACGAGTGGCTGGGCTCGTACCTGCCCGGCGACACGCGCAACCAGACCCATCTCAACGACCCCAAGGTGAACGAGCTGGTCGCGCGCAGCCGCTCCGCCACCAGCCTCGGGCAGCGCAAGCAGGCCATCGAGGATTTCCAGCGTTACTTCCACGAGCAGATGTTCCGGGTGTTCGTGCCCAAGGAGCTAAGCATCCTGCTCATCAAGGACAACATCCGGGGCTACACCCCCAAGGTCAAGGGCTACGATTTCGCCAAGAACTTCGAGACCATCTGGTTCGAGTGAAGCCGGGGCCGGAGCTGGGCGACGTTGCGGAGTTTCCGCAGCGCCGCGACGGCCGGCGCCCGGGCGACATCTTCCATTGACGCCGGCCGGGCGCCGGGCTATGGGGAGGGTGCGACCGGGGTGCGGGCGCATGGCCCGCACGTTCAGGGCCGCGACACGCAAGCACACCTGCCGGGGGGGACGGCATCGGGAGCCGGACCTGCCCCGAGGGGGAGCCATGGAGCAACGCAGCCACGCGGCGCGGGGCGCCGCCCGTTGGGACGGCGCCGGCCTCGGCCGGGCGCTGCTGTGCAGTCTGGCCATGCTGGGGTTGATGGCGGCGCCCGCCACGGCCCAGAAACGGGGCGGCATCCTGAGCACGATCACGCTCGAAGATCCCGTCGGGTTCGATCAGCACAGCCCGAAGAAGGTCTCTTCGTACACTCAGCGCGCGCTGTCCTTCACCCACAGCCGGCTGTTCCAATATCCGCGCGATGGCCGGGGCGTCGAGGGCGACCTGGTGGAAAGCTGGAGCCAGCCCACGCCGACGACCTATGTGCTCAAGCTCCACCAGGGTGTGCGCTTCCACGCCAAGCCGCCGGTCAACGGCCGGGAGCTGACGGCCGAGGACGTGAAGTGGACGTACGACCGGATGATGAAGCAGTCGCCGGAAAAGCGGCTGTTCCCCACCCTGAAGAACACCATGGCGGTGGACCCGTATACGGTGCGGTTCGAGCTGAAGGCGCCCTTCGGGCCGTTTATCGCGAACCTCGCCGCCACGACCATGACCATCTATGCCCAGGAGGCCGGCAAGCCCTGCGACTCCTGCGCAGGCGGGCGCGACTTCACGTCGGCCGAGACCGTGATCGGCACGGGGCCGTTCATGCTGGAGAGCTACCGGGAAGGCCAGATGATGATCTTCAAGCGCCATCCCGACTACTTCCGCAAGGGCCTGCCCTACCTCGATGGCGCCAACGTGTACATCATCAAGGACGCCGCCGCCCAGATCGCCGCGTTCCGCACCAACAAGGTGCAGTTGCTCGAAGACGTCGTGCGGGTCGACTACAACTCCGCCCAGGAGGCGAAGCTGGAACCGGGCACCGTCGTGCAACCCTTCCCATTCTATAACACCGGCGAGAACCTCATCGGCCGCGTGGACAAGAAGCCCTGGAACGATATCCGCGTGCGCCGCGCCATCTCGCTCGCCATCGACCGCGACGCCTGGGGCAGGGGTCTGTTCCCGCAGGGCTACACCCGCTATGCGGGACCGATACCGGAGACCTCGGAGTTCTACGTCCCCGAGGAGAAGCTCGGCGACGTGGCCAAGTGGTATCGCTACGACCCCGCCGAGGCCAAACGCCTGCTCGCCGAGGCCGGCTACGGCAGCGGCACGAAGATCAAGCTCTACGCCACCGTGGGGTATGGCCCGGCTTATGCCACGCGCACGGCGCTCATCAAGGACCTGCTGAGCAAGGTCGGGATCGAGGCCGAGATCGTGGCTCAGGAGTATCCGCAGTGGATCAAGCACACCTATGCGGGGAACTTCCCGGAGATGGCGCTGGTGCACATTCCACGCTGGGGGCTGGGTGACGACGACGAGTGGCTGGGCTCGTACCTCCCCGGCAATACGCGCAACCAGACCCATCTCAACGACGCCCGCATCAACGAGCTCGTGGCCCGCAGCCGCAATGGCCCCAGCTACGAGGATCGCCGGCGGGCGATCGAGGAGTTCCAGCGCCACTTCCACGAGCAGATGTACCGGGTGTTCCTGCCCAAGGAGATGAGCCTGATCGTCATCAAGGACAACATCAAGGGCTACACGCCCAAGATCAAGGGGTACGATTTCCCCAAACACTTCGAGCGGGTGTGGATCGAGTGATGTCGCCCGGCCGCTGCGCTGGCCAGCCGCACGGTGAGCGACTGTCTGCGGAAGGAAACCTGATGCGCGGCCCGTGCCGCTCCAGGTGCCAACGGCGTCCGCCTGCCGGATCGATGCGAGGGCGGCCCGCCGAGGGACTGTCGGAAGCCGCGCGCGCCCAGCCCACCAAGGGAGAGCCATGAATCAGCGTGCATGCGCAGGGAAACCCGCAGCCGGGTTCCACGGAGTTCACCTGGGGCGGCGCCTGCTGCTCGCGCTGGCGGTGTTGGCGCTGCTGGCGCCCTCCGCTGCGGCGCAGAAGCGGGGCGGCATCCTCGACACCGCCATGCGGGAGGACCCCACCGGGTTCGATCAGCACGGCAGCAAGAAATCCTCGGCCCGCACCCAGGAGGCGATGTCGCTGACCCACAACCGGCTGTTCATGTACCCCGAGGACGACCGCAAGGGGGGCGGCATCGTCGGCGACCTGGTCGAGCGCTGGAGCCAGCCCGATCCCAAGACCTATATCCTGCACCTGTACAAGGGCGTGCGCTTCCACCCCAAGCCGCCCGTGAACGGCCGCGAGCTGACCGCCGAGGACGTGCGCTGGACGTTCTCGCGCGTGATGAAGTCGCCCGAGAAACGGCTGTTCCCGACCCTCAAGAATGTGGTGGCGGTGGATGCGCACACGCTGCGCTTCGAGCTGTCGGCCCCGTTCGGGCCGTTCATCCCCAACCTCGCCGCCACCACCATGGTGATCTATGCCAAGGACGCGGGAAAACGCTGCGAGTCCTGCAACGGGGGCCGCGATCTGACTGGCGCGGACACCGTGATCGGCACCGGGCCCTTCATGCTGGAGGATTACCGGGAAGGCCAGGTGCTGGTCTATAAGCGCCACCCCGACTACTTCCGCAAGGGCAAGCCCTACATCGACGGCGTCAACATCTACGTGATGCGCGACAAGGCCACGTACATGTCGGCGCTGCGCACGGGCAAGGTGCAGTTGCTCGAGGCCTGGAACCGCGTCGATCACGTCAACGCGGAGGAAGCCGCCGAATTCCCCGAGACCGTGATCGAGCTGTTCCCGATGTTCCGCACCAGCGAGAACATCATCGGCCGGCTGGACAAGAAGCCCTGGAACGACCTCCGCGTGCGGCGGGCCGTCTCCCTGGCCGTCGACCGGGACCGCTGGGTCAAGGGGCTGTTTCCCAAGGGAGGCGTGCGCCACTCGGGCCCGATCCCCAACGTCTCGGAGTTCTATCTGGCCGAAAAGGAGCTGGGGGAGTCCGCCAGATGGTACCGGTACGATCCGGCGGAGGCCAGGCGGCTGCTCGCCGAAGCGGGCTATCCCAACGGCTTCAAGGCCAAGCTCTACATGACCACCGGCTACGGCCCCGACTACACCACGCGCAGCGCCCTCATCAAGGACATGCTGGGCAAGGTCGGGATCGACCTCGCGATCGTGGCGCAGGATTACCCGCAGTGGATCAAGGGCACGTACGCCGGCAACTTCCCCGAGTGGGCGCTGCTGCACATCCCCACCTGGGGGCTGGGCGACGAGGACGAGTGGCTCGGCTCCTACCTCCCCGGCGATACCCGCAACCAGATCCACCTCCAGGATGCCAAGTTCGCCGAGATCGTGGCCCGCAGCCGCAACGCGCCGACCCTCGAGGGGCGCGCCGAGGCGATCCGCGAGTTCCAGCGGGCTTTCCACGACCAGATGCTGCGGGTGTTCCTGCCCATCGAGGATTTTGTCATGCTACGCAAGCGTAACCTGATGGGCTACGCCCCGAAGATGAAGGGCTACGACTTCGGCAAGCGCTTCGAAAACGTGTGGTTCGAGTAGGCGCGGCCTCACCCTCCCCGGCCCTCCCTCTCCGGAAGGCGAGGGAGGGAGTCCCTGATCGGCCGGCGGTGCGGCTTGAAGGCGGGCTCCTCTCCCCCAGGAGACATAAGCGTTAACTGTGGAGTGGCTTTCGCTCCTGTGGCTGATGCGCCGGTCGTGTGCGGAACAGCCGTCAAGCGGGCTTACCTGCGTGCGCGTCCCCACCCCTGCCCCTCCCCACCAAGTGGGGAGGGGATCGGGTCACCATGAACCAAGCCCTGCCATAGACACATCCCCCTCGCCACTTGGTGGAGAGGGGGACCGTGGGGGAGAGGACGCCGGACACCGCCAGGTCCGGAAGCGGATTGACTCCGCCGCCGCCGGGGGCTAAGTGGAAAGACCGCCGGTGCCGCAGCCGGGGGGCAGGTTGAGGGGGATGGCCTGCAAGGCCGCAGCATGCAGGCCGGGAATCCCGGAATCCATGGAGAGCCACGATGACCCGCAACGCCCTTTGCCCGCGCCGCCGCAGTGGCGCGCTGTGCCGTGCCCTGTCCCTGCCGCTGGCCGCCCTGCTGATCGCCCTGATCGGCCTCGTCCCCGCCGCATCGGCCCAGAAGCGGGGCGGCGTGCTTTCCGCGGTGCTGCGCGAGGATCCCACCGGCTTCGACCTGCTCGGCCCCAAGAAGGCCTCCTGGGTCACGCAGAGTGCGATGTCCTTCACCCACAACCGCTTGTTCATGTATCCCGAGGACGACCGCAGGGAGGGCGGCGTGGTGGGCGACCTGGTGGAAAGCTGGAGCCAGCCCTCCCCCACCGTATACCTGCTCAAGCTGCACCAGGGGGTGCGCTTCCATCCCAAGCCGCCGGTCAACGGCCGTGAGCTGACCGCCGAGGACGTGCGCTGGACCTTCGAGCGGGTGATGAAGTCGCCCGAGGCGCGCCTGTTCAAGCGCGTCAAGAACGTGGTGGCGGTGGATCCTTACACGGTGCGGTTCGAGCTGTCCGCGCCGTTCGGCCCGTTCCTGCCCAACCTGGCGGCCACCACCATCGTCATCTACGCCAAGGAATCGGGCAAGCCCTGCGACACCTGCAACGGCGGGCGCGACTTCACCGCGGTCAATACGGCGGTGGGGACGGGCCCGTTCATGCTCGAGGAGTACCAGGAGGGCCAGAAGCTGGTCTTCAAGCGCCACCCCAACTACTTCCGCAAGGGCCGGCCCTACCTCGACGGCATCAACCTCTACATCATGAAGGACAACGCCGCCCAGATGGCGGCGCTGCGCACGGGCAAGGTGCAGCTGCTCGAGGCCTGGAACCGCGTGGACCACCAGATGGCCCAGGAGGCCAAGGAGTTTCCCCGCACCGTGGTCGAGCTGTTTCCCATCTACGCCACCGGCGAGAACATCGTCGGCCGCGTCGACAAGAAGCCCTGGAACGACCTCCGCGTGCGGCGGGCCGTCTCCCTCGCCATCGATCGCGAGGGTTGGCTGAAGGGGCTGTGGCCGATGGGCGGGAAGCGCCTTTCGGGGCCCATCCCCAACGCCTCCGCCTTCGACATCCCGGAGGACAAGCTGGGCGATCTGGCCAAGTGGTACCGCTACGACGTGGCCGAGGCCAAGCGCCTGCTCGCCCAGGCGGGCTACCCCAACGGCTTCAAGGGCAAGCTCATCACCACCGTGGGCTACGGGCCCGACTACACCTCCCGCACCGCGCTCATCAAGG
Source organism: Candidatus Lambdaproteobacteria bacterium (assembly GCA_016204605.1). Classification (GTDB taxonomy): domain Bacteria; phylum SAR324; class SAR324; order SAR324; family JACQKK01; genus JACQKK01. The sequence continues at coordinate 36,331 of JACQKK010000068.1, read as the reverse complement.
ACATGCTGGGCAGGGTGGGCATCGAACTGGAGATCGTGGCCCAGGAGTATCCGCAGTGGATCAAGCACACGTACGCCGGCAACTTCAGCGAGTGGTCGCTGGTGCACATTCCCCAATGGGGCCTCGGCGACGAGGACGAGTGGCTCGGCTCCTACACCCCCGGCGACACCCGCAACCACACCCACCTCAACGACCCCGAGACCACCAGGCTGGTCGAGCAGAGCCGGAACGTCGCGACAATCGCGGACCGCACGCTGGCGATCCAGAGCTTCCAGCGCCGCTTCCACGACCAGATGTACCGTGTGTTCCTGCCCTTCCAGAACTTCGTGCTGCTGCGCCGGGACAACGTGATGGGGTTCGTGCCGAAGATCAAGGGCTACGACTTCGGCAAGCGCTTCGAGACCGTATGGCTCGAGTGACTCCGGGAGGCTCCCCGCGCGGGGACTCCCTTACCGACGCCGATGAGGGCCGATGAGGACCTACCTCGTGCAGCGCCTGCTGATGATGGTGCCCACGCTGTTCCTCGTGAGCGTGCTGGTGTTCTCGATCATGCGGGTCATTCCCGGCGACGTGGTCTCGCTGATGTTCGAGGACCTCGGCTACGCCGACAGCATTGAGCAGATGCAGGCCAAGCTCGGGCTCAACCTGCCCTTCTACGAGCAGTATGCGCGCTGGGTGGGCGAGCTGCTGCGGGGGAACTTCGGCGAATCCTTGTGGACCCAGCGCACCGTCGCCAGCCAGATCGCCCAGCGCCTGCCCGTCACGCTCCAGCTTTCGCTGTGGGCGATCATGATCGCCATCGTGCTGGGCGGGGTGATCGGCGTGGTGGCGGCCGTGCGGCAGGATACCGCCACCGATATGGTGAGCCGCAGCGGGGCGGTGGTGTTCCTCTCGATGCCCACCTTCTGGCTCGGCACCCTGGTGATCGTGTTCCCCTCGAAGTACCTGGGCTGGAGCCCCAGCGTGACGCTGATCCCGTTCTTCGAGGATCCGCTCGGCAATGCCATCCAGTTCATCGTGCCCGCGGCGATCCTGGGGTCGCACCTGGGGGCGCCCATCATGCGCATGAGCCGGGCCATGATGCTCGAGGTGCTGCGGCAGGATTACATCCGCACCGCCTGGTCCAAGGGCATGAGCGAGCCCCACATCATCATGCGCCACGCGGTGCGCAACGCCATGATCCCCGTGGTCACCATCCTGGGAATTCAGATGGCCCAGGCGTTCGGCGGCAGCGTGATCATGGAGACGCTGTTCCAGTTGCCGGGCATGGGCAGCCTGCTGATCGAGACCGTCAGGCGCCGCGACTTCCCCATGTTCCAGTCGTTGGTGCTGGTGCTGGCGATCCTGGTGATGGTGGTCAACCTGCTCGTCGATCTCACCTACAGCTGGCTGGACCCCCGCATTCGGACGGAGGCGAAATGAAGTTGCGCAGCTTCCTGTACAAGCTGTTGGTGAAGAAGCCGCTCGGCGCCTTCGGCGCGGTGGTGGTGTTCCTGATGCTGCTGGTGGCGCTCTTCGCCGACCTGCTCGCGCCGTTCGGGCTGAACGAGACCTCGCTGCTCGAGACGCTCAAGGCGCCCTCGGCCGAGCACTGGTTCGGCACCGACGAGCTGGGTCGCGATGTCTACAGCCGTGTCGTCTATGGCGCCCGGGTCTCCATGTACGTCGGGATGGCCACCATCGCCATCAGCATGACCCTGGCGGCGCTGATCGGCATCATCAGCGGCTACTACGGCGGCTGGTTCGACCTTCTCATGCAGCGGGTGGTGGACGCCTGGATGTCGATCCCGGGACTGGTGGCGGTGATCGTGATCATGGCGCTGCTCGGTCCGGGCATGCTCAACGTGATCCTCGCGCTCGGGCTGAGCCAGGCCTTCCGCGAGTCGCGCGTGGTGCGCAGCGCCGCGATCGCGGTGCGCGATCAGCCGTTCATCGAGGCCATCATCGCGGCGGGCGCGCCCCGCCGGCGGGTGGTCTGGCTGCATGTCTTCCCCAACGTGCTGCCGGCGATCATCATCGTGGCCAGCAATGCGCTCGGGTTCATCATTCTCACCGAAGCCGCGGTGAGCTTCCTCGGCTACGGCATCCCGGCGCCGATCCCCTCCTGGGGCGGGATGCTGAGCCAGAGCGGCCGGGTCTCCATGACCAACGCCCCCTGGCTCTCGATCTTCCCCGGCCTGGCCTTGAGCCTGGCGGTGTTCGGCTTCAACATGCTGGGAGACGCCTTGCGCGACCTGCTCGACCCTCGCCTGCGCTCCGATTGACACCGCCCGGCCCTGGCGGGGCCACGCCCGCCGGACGGCGCCCCCGCCGCCGTGACCCCGCCGCGGGCGCCACCGCAGCCTGGGCGGCGACCGGCCGGCGGGCACCTGGCCGGGGTAGGCAAGGGGTCGGAGCGGCGGTTGTCATCGCCAACAACGCCATGACCATCGTCGAGCTCACTATCCGAGGCAAGCGATGACGCGCGACGAAGCGATCCGGCATTTGAGCCGGTTCAAGGCAGCCAATCAGGCCCGCTATACGATCCTCCGTCTGGGCCTGTTCGGTTCCGCCGCGCGGGACGCCCTGACGGACCGCAGCGACCTGGATATCGTGGTGGAGCTCGCCGTGCCGGACCCCTTCCATGTCATCGGGATCAAGCAGGACCTGGAGGAGCAACTTCACTGCCCCGTGGATGTGGTGCGCTACCGGGCGACCATGAATCCGTTCCTGAAAGATCGCATCGACAGGGAAGCCGTCTATGTCTGACGCTCCCCTCGTGCGCGAACTGCTGCAGCGGCTCCTGCAGGCGGCCGAGACCATCCTGGAACGCTTCGGGCCCATCCGGTCCGCGGAGGATTTTCTCGCCAGCCCAGCGGGCCGGGAGAAGCTGGACGCCATCTGCATGCAGTTGATCGCGATCGGGGAAGGCTTGAAGAATCTGGATAAGGTGACCGGCGGGTCCATGTTGCCCCGCTACCCCGGGGTGGACTGGCGCCGGGCAAAGGGCCTCAGGGACGTCATCAGCCACGGCTACTTCGATGTGGATCCCGAGCAGATTTTCCTGATCTGCCGCACCCACGTGCCCGCCATGCGCAATCTCCTCAGCCGAATGCTCCAGGAGGCGCCCTGATGGCCCTTCACAAGGACTTCCCCGAAACACTGCGCCCCGTTCGACGTGAAAGAAAGCGCCTGAGCCCCTTGCAACGGCCGGCAGGTATGGGGTAGCAACCCTCTGCGGCGGCATACCAACGACGGACGACGATGACCCCTGACGCCACGGACCGCGCCCTCTCGCAGGAACGCCTGCGCGCGCTGCTGCGCGAGTTCAAGGAACGGCACGGGGCCGAATACCATCTGCTGGCCCTGGGATATTTCGGTTCCTATGCCCGCAACGAGCCGACGGCCGAGAGCGACGTGGATATTGTGTTCGAGACGGACGCGCCCAACTTGTTCCGGACGTCGAGCATGCTGCAGGACCTCACCGCGTGGCTGGGCCGCTCCGTGGACTTGGTGCAGTTGCGGGGACTCGGCAATACCCGCCTGAAGGCGCGCGTCGAGCGCGACGCCGTGTATGTATGATCCGGAGCTGCTGGTCGAAAGGCTGGAGACCGTGCTGGAGGCGCTGGAGCGCATCCCCAGGCGGTTTATGGGCATTGCGCACCCGGAAGATTTTCGCGCAATCCCGGACGGCATCGATCGCATGGACGCGATCTGCATGATCCTCATCGCCGCCGGAGAGGAGTTCAAGCAGATCGACCGCAAGACGGAAGGCCAGTTGTTGAGCCGCTACCCCGGGATCGATTGGCGTGGAGCGATCGGCGTGCGGGACGTGATGGCGCACGGCTATTTCGACGTCAACGTCCTGCAACTCTTCAGTATCTGCCGCGACGACGTGCCCCGACTGATCGAAACGGTTCGCACGATGATTCGGGACATCAAACGTGGCACTGCATAAGGATCTTCCCGAATGACCCTACGCCGCGATCGACTCGGCAGTGGGCCCGTTCCCGGCGTCGCTCCGGCAAACGGAGAATCCGTTCAGGGTGTACCAAGCTCAACCAGCACGTCCCCCGGCAGCCGGCCGGCGGCGGCGAGCCCGGCGCGCCCCCTGCGACCTCACCATGGACGACGATGACCCCTGACGCGACGGACCGCGCCCTCTCGCCCTACCGCGCCGTCGAGCTTTCCGGAGCGAACACCGTGCTCTGCGGCAAGATGCTGGCCGACCTGGGGGCCGACGTCATCAAGGTCGAGCCGCCCGGCGGCGACCCCTGCCGCCACCTCGAGCCGTTCTTCACCGACCCCGAGGGGCGGGAGCAGAGCCTCGTCTGGCGCGCCTACAACCGCGGCAAGCGCGGCATCACCCTGGACCTGACCACGGAGGAAGGGCGGGAGCTGCTCACGCGCCTGGCCGGCCAGGCGGACTTCCTGATCGAAAGCTACCCGCCCGGCACCCTCGACGGGCTGGGGCTCGGCTGGAAGGCCCTGCACGCCCTGAACCCGCGCCTGATCCTGGTCTCGGTGACGCCGTTCGGCCAGAGCGGGCCCTACCTGCGCTACAAGGGCACCGATATCGTGCCGCTGGCCCTGGGCGGCTACATGTACATGTGCGGCGACAAGGAGCGCGCGCCGGTGCGGGTCTCCCTGCCGCAGACCTTCAACCACGCCTCGGGCGCGGGCGCCATGGGCGCGCTGGCGGCGCTCCAGCAGCGCCACCGCACGGGGCTGGGGCAGCACGTGGACGTCTCCGCCCACCACGTCTACCTGACGGTGTCCATCCAGCCCTACATCTTCTGGGACCTCCAGCGCACGACGCTGAGCCGCGAGGGCTCCCACCGGGACCGCGGCTACCGGCGCCCCGTGCGGGTGGTCTATCCGGCCAAGGACGGCCACGTGGCGTGGCTGCCCTCGGTGGGCTCGGTGGGCGGCAAGGCGCTGCTGGCCGTGATCGAGCGCATGCCCAAGGACGGCTTCGACCCCGGCATCCTCGGGCGCGTGGATTGGCTCCAGGACGCCTTCGCCACCATGACGGCGGAGGAGATCGACGCCTGCATGAACCGGCTCTGCGCCTACTTCGGCTCCAAGACCAAGCAGGAACTGTTCGAGATGGCGCTCGAAACCACCTTCACCCTGGCGCCCGTCTACACGGTGGTGGACATCTTCGACGATGCCCAGCTCAGGTCGCGCGGCTATTTCGAAGCCGCCCCCGGCGATGATCCCCGCCTGCGCTACCCGGGGCCGGCGCTGCGCCTGAGCGAGACTCCGCTGCGCCCGGGCGCGGTCGCGCCGCGCCTCGGCCAGCACAACGAGGACGTCTACGCCGGGGAGCTCGGCCTCGCGGGCAAGGCCCTGGCCGATCTCCGGCGCCGCAAGGCCATCTGAACCCACAGTCGAGCCACGACCGGGGTGGCAGGCCGCTCCCGCCCGGCGGCGGCGACTCACCGACTCGCAGCCCGCACCACGCACCCTGCAACAAGGAAAGGAAGGACGACATGGCCACGCAACCGCTGCCCCTGGAAGGCGTGAAGGTGCTCGACTTCGGCACGGCCATCGTGGGGCCGCTCACGGGGCGCATCCTCTCCGATTGCGGCGCCACGGTGATCAAGGTCGAGACGGCCACCCACCCCGACGTGTGCCGGGTCTCCACGCCCCAGAAGGACAACGTCTCCGGTATCAACCGCGGCGGGTACTTCCCGCCCTTCAACTCCGGCAAGATGTCGCTGGCCTTGAACCTGACCAAGCCCAAGGGCCGCGAGATCATCCGCAAGCTGGCGCCCTGGACCGACATCGTCATCGAGACCTACACGCCGCGGGTGATGAAGAACTGGGAGCTGGACTACGCGGCGCTGTCCAAGCTCAACCCGGGGCTGATCATGCTCAGCCACTGCCTGCAGGGCCAGGATGGCCCGCGCGCCAACATGCGCGGCTTCGGCACGCAGTCGGCGGCCATGACCGGGCTGTTCGAGGTCACCGGCTGGGAGGGCCAGGATCCGGTGGGCCCGTTCGCGGCGTACCCGGACTGGATCGCCTACCACTTCACCGTCACCACGCTGCTGGCCGCGCTCGAATATCGCCGCCGCACCGGCAAGGGCCAGTACATCGACCAGGCCCAGGTGGAGAGCACCATGCACTTCCTGGCGCAGGCGTTCCTCGACTACTCCGCCACCGGCCGCATCGCCACCCGCATGGGCAACCACGACCTGCAGATGGCACCCCACGGGGCGTTCCGCTGCACCGGCGACGACGAGTGGGTGGCGATCGCCATCCAGACCGACGAGGAGTTCCAGGCGCTCTGCCGCGTGATCGGCCGGCCCGAGCTGGGCCGCGACAGCCGCTACGCCACCGCCAGACCGCGCAAGGCCAACGAGCGCGACCTGGAGCCGCTCATCGAGGCGTGGAGCCAGCAGCGGGAGTCCCGCGAGGCCATGCGCATCCTCCAGGAGGCGGGCGTGCCTGCGGGCTACGTCGCCAAGGCCCAGCACCTGTTCGACGATCCGCAGCTCGTGCACCGCAAGGCCTTCGTCGAGCTGGAGCACCCCGAGATCGGCCGCCACCACGTCCACACCTTCGGGTTCAAACTCTCGGACACCGAAATCGTGCCCCGCGGGCCCGCACCCCTGATGGGTCAGCACAACGACCACATCCTGCGGGAGATCATCAGGCTGTCCGACTCCGAGATCGAGGCCTGCCGCAAGGAAGGCATCTTCGAGTAGCTGCGATCCTCCGGCGCGTCGACCGTCGTGAACCCGCGGGCAGCCCCGGCCCGTGGGCGCGGCTCGCGTCCCGCCGCAGCTCCGCCGAAATCCGTCCCGTCGCAGCGCCGCTGAATCACCCCCCGCCGGCCCGCCATTCTACTTGAACTGATGCCACGAATAGGATACATATGTATCCTATTCCTGTGGCGCCGCAACCCTCGGGGTACGGTCATGTCGTCGGGCGCGGGCGGCCCCTGTAGGCCCCGGCGGGATCGCCAGGCGCACCTGTCACGGCGAGGAGGCTGCGATGCGACGTATCGAGCTCGGGGCGATCCGGCTGTACTTCGATTCGATGGAGGAGGCGGTGGCGGTGCTGAGCGCCCTGGTGCGCCACCTCACCCACAAGGAGGCCGCCGCGCTGCTCGGCGTCTCGGAGCGCACCGTGCGGCGCTGGAAGGTGGAAGGCCGGCTCACGGCGGCCGAGTCCGGTGGTGCGCTGACGCTGGCGGATCTGCTCCAGCGTCACGTCGCCGGCGCCGGCCCGGCCAACGCGGCCGATCGGCCGGCCGGGCTGCCGGAGCCGCCCTGAGCCCACGGGGTGTCACTTTTTCTCGTCTTCGGCTTCCGCGTCCTCCGCCGCTTTCGCGAGTTTGGCCAGCCGGCTGTCCGCCAGCTCGCTGCACAGGCGCAGGAACTCGCCGGCCTTGCCCTCGGGGATCACCGGGGCGCCGCCGAGATGGGCGTAGAGCTTGGCGAGCGAATCGATCGAGTCGGTGAGGTGGCCGTCGATTCCCACGAACCCGGGATAGCGCGGAATCGTCGGGTCGTCGAGAATGGAGAGCCGACTGCGCGAGCCGCCCGATTTCGGAAGATAGCGGCGGCTGTTGACATCCCACCGGCCGGATCCCTTCAGGTCGTACGGTATCTGATGCATCTTCATCGGTGGCGTTCTCCGGCTCGACGGTTGATGGGCTGCCGCTGGGGAATCGGGCTCCGGGGTGCATCGCCCCGCGCGGGTGCGCGGCCCCTCGCAAGGGGCCGCCCTGAGGCGCTCCGCGCATCCGGAGCCTCCCCGGTGCTGGTTTCGACGCTCGGGAAGCGCCGTGCCCCGCCTCCCTGTTTTCTAGTCGCTCCCGGCGCAAAATGGAAGAGGCAACCGTGCACGATCGCCACGGCGCCACTCCCAGCTCGCGCTTGCTCACATCGACCGCCGTACACGCTCTTGTTCGCTTTTACGCGGCCCGTCCTTGTGCGATCATGGCCTCCGCAGGTCGTCCGGCCTGTCTGTTTCTGATGCGATGTGGGCTAATGATCCGCTCCGCCGCTTCCCGTTCGCCTGCCGACCTCCTCACCTGGCGCGAGGAGGTGCGCCCGGGCGACCCCGCCGCTGTCGAGGCGCTCTGCCGCGCGACCGGCTTCTTCTCGGTGGACGAGGTGGGGATCTCGCGGGAGCTGGTCGAGGAACGGCTGGCCCAGGGGCTCGCCAGCGGCTACCTGTTCCTGTTCGCCGAGCAGCGCGGGCGGGTGGTCGGCTATACCTGCTACGGCCCCATCCCCGGCACCGTGGGCAGCTACGACCTGTACTGGATCGTCGTCGATCCCAAAATGCAGGGGCGCGGCCTGGGCAAGGAACTGGTCGCGCGCACCGAGGCGGCCGTCCGCGCCGCGGGCGGGCGGCGCGTCTACATCGAGACCGCCTCCCGTCCCCAGTACGCCCCCACCCAGGCGTTCTACCTCGGCTGCGGCTACCGCCAGGAGGCGTTCCTGCCCGACTTCTACGCCCCCGGCGACGGCAAGCTGATCTATGGCAAGGCGGTGTGATATCGATGGGCGAACAGCTACCAAATGGTGGTGAGGCCCGGGACTTTTCCCAGGTGCTTGTCCTTGGTGAGAAGCATGCCCCGGTGCACCACGGCTGTGGCGGCGATCAGGCGATCGGCCGGGTTGCCATGGTCGAAGCGCGGGGAACATGCCAGCGCCGCGATGGCGGGAGTGATGGGAAGAACACGCACCTGCCTGGCGGACAATATGGCCTGCAGCAGCTCCTCAGGCGCCGCGTCCACCGCCAGGCGGCCCTTGGCCATCAGCATGGCGATCTCCCACAGCGAGATATCGGCGCACGCAAGCCGCTGGGCCTTCTCGGCCGAGTCGATGGAGCGCGCGGCGCGCCGGCTCAGGCGGGCGGGCTCCAGCGCGTCGTAGATCAGCACGTGGGTGTCACAGACGACCATCCGACGCCTCCCAGGACGTGTCGACCGGGGTCTCCACATCGCCGATCCGAGCGGTCTTCCGCCACGCCGCCAACCTGGCCTTCGCCTCGGTCACCTCGTCGCCTTCCCCAACCAGGCGTGCGATGACGCGACCGTGAACCGTGATCTGGATGTCGGTGCCCTTGCGGACCTCCTTCAGATAGCCGGGCAGACGCTGCCGCAACTCGGTGACGTTGACCTTGGGCATGGCACTCTCCGCGAAAGATTCTGTACATCATGGTTGTACAGAAGCCGGCAAATCGCAAGAGCTGGCCGGCTGATCCGATTCGTCGGCCGCTGAGAGTCACGTCCCCGTTGGTCGGGTCGTCCACCAGGCATGTCTGCCAGGCATTCAGGCCGTGGTACAATCGCCCCGACCCAACAGGGGCGCGGCCTGGGCAAGGCGCTGGTCGCGCGCACCGAGGGGGCCATCCGCGCCGCGGGCGGGCGCCGCGTCTACATCGAGACCGCCTCCCGCCCCCAGTACGCCCCAACCCAGGCCTTCTACCTCGGCTGCGGCTATCGCCAGGAGGCGTTCCTGCCCGACTTCTACGCCGCCGGCGACGGCAAGCTGATCTACGGTAAGGCGGTGTGATATCGATGGGAGGTCGGTAGGACCATCCAGGGCGTGGAGGCGTTTCCGTCGCCCTGGCCACACGCCCATGGCAGCAACCCACGCGATCCGGAGGACGGCCATGAAACTGGTGGCGGCGAGCGGGATGTGCGGGTACGGCTTCGACGAATCGGCGTTCGAGCGGGCCATGGCGATGGGGCCGGCCGCGATCGGCTGCGATGCGGGGTCGATGGACCCCGGCCCCTACTACCTGGGGGCGGGGCAGGCGTTCGTCTCCCGCGAGGCGTACCGGCGCGACCTGGACCTCATGATCGCCCACGGCAGGCGCCTGGGCATCCCGGTGATCGTCGGCTCGGCGGGCGGGGGCGGCGGCGAGCCGCACCTGGCCTGGAGCCTGGAGATCCTGGGCGAGATCGCCCGGGCGCGCGGCCTCGCGCTCAAAGTGGCCGTGATCCATGCCGAGCCCGACAAGGCCGTGCTGCGGCGCAAGCTGGCCGAGGGCCGCATCCGCCCGCTCGGCCCCATGCCCGAGCTGACCGCGGAGACGCTCGACAAGAGCGCCCGCATCGTGGCGATGATGGGCGCCGAGCCGCTGATGCGCGCCCTGGCGGCGGGGGTGGACGTGGTGCTGGCCGGGCGGGCCAGCGATTCGGCCATCTACGCCGCGCCGGCGCTGCGGGCGGGTTTTCCCAAGGGGCCGGCCTGGCACCTGGGGAAGATCATCGAGTGCGGCGCGGCCGTGGCCCTGCCCAAGGTCGGCAGCGACTGCATGGTGGGCCACCTGGAGGCCGAGCACTTCCTCGTCGAGACCCCCAACCCCGCCCGCACTTGCCCGCGCATCCGCGTGGCGGCGCACACGCTCTACGAGAACCCGAGCCCCTACCACCTGGTCGAGCCCTCGGGCATGCTCGATACCTCGGCCTGCACCTACGAGCAGGCGGGCGAGCGCGCGGTGCGCGTGAGCGGCAGCGCGTTCGTCTCCGCCCGCCAGTACACGGTCAAGCTGGAGGGGGTCGCGCTGGCGGGCTACCGCACGCTGACCATCGGGGGCGTGCGCGACCCCGGCCTGATCGACCAGATCGGCCCCTACCTCGATGCGCTCAAGGCCAACCTCAAGAAGCGCGTCGCCAGCGTGGGGCTCGGGGGAGAGCCGTACGAGCTGGTAGCGCGGGTGTACGGCAAGGACGGCGTGATGGGCGAGCGCGAGCCGCTGGCGTCCCGCACCGCCCACGAGCTGGGCATCCTGCTCGACGTCACGGCGGCCACGCAGGAGAAGGCGCGCACCATCCTCTCCATGGCCCGCCACCTGCTGCTGCACTCCGACTTCGAGGGGCGGCTGTGCATCGCGGGCAACATCGCCTTCCCCTACTCGCCCTCCGATGTCGACACGGGCCCGGTCTACCGCTTCTCCGTCTGGCACGTGGCCGAACTCGACGACCCCTGCGAGCTGTTCCCGACGGAGATCGTCACCCTCTGACCCCCCACGCTGACCGGCAAGGAGGCGCCGCCATGGCCAAGCTGAGCGCGCTGGCGCAGATCATCCGCAGCAAGAACGCCGGCGCGAACCTGCTCACGCTCGACATCATCTTCGAGGACGCCGCGCGCTTCGAGCAGGTGCGCCGCACGGGCGTGCTCAACCGCGCCCTGTTCGCGCGCCTGTACGGCGTGGCCGAGGCCGACGTGCAGTTCATCGAGTACCCGCAGGCCTATGCCTTCAAGGGCACGTTGCCCCGCCAGGCCTTGAGCGGCGACCCTGCCGACCGCGACATCTACGGCGCCCAGCAGCACGCCCCCCTGCTCGATGTCGAGGTGCCGCTGGGGTAGGATTGGCGCCCTCGGACAGACATGACCGCAGTTTTCGCTTGACTTATTGTACGTTGTACCGTACAGTTGCACCTGAGTCTCCGCCGAGGACGGTGCAAGATGGAAACAACATGTCGCGAGTTGGTTTATGCCAAGGATGTTGGCGGCCGGGAGCCGGCCAGAGAATGGGTCGCCTCAATTCGGGACAAGAAAACACAAGGTATCATCCTCAGTCGTATTTACCGCCTGAAATTTGGCGACCTCGGAGACTGTGAATCCATCGGGGGTGGCGTCTGGGAAATCCGAATACATGTTGGTCCAGGCTATCGCCTCTATTTCGGTCAAAAAATTGCAATCCTGGTTCTCCTGGGTGGGGGCACCAAGAAAAGCCAATCAAAAGACATCGCCAGGGCCAAACGGCTCTTGGCGTTCTACATTCGAGAACAACGTGAGCCGAATCGTGCAGTACCGAAGCCACCGCGAGGTGGTCCGCGAGTTCATTGCTGACCCTGAAGTAGCTGCAGCGTTCCTGGAAGAAGCCGCCAAAGATGAAGACCGCCGCGTCTTTCTGCTGGCGCTCAAGGACGTGATTGCCGTGCATGGAGGAGTCTCCGCATTGGCGCGCAAGGCCAAGCTCAACCGGGCCAACCTGCAGAACGTGCTCTCGGGGAAGGTCTCGCCGCAGTTCGATACGGTGGCGCGAACCCTGGACGCGGCCGGATTCCTTCTCGGTATCAAGCCCAAGATACAGCAACACAGCGTCTAGGCCGGCTGCTCTGTTGCCAGCCGCATCGCACGACGCGCTCGCATGCGCTGGTGGCCGATACGGCGGCGCGCGCCCTCGATGCGGCCGGGTTCAGGCTCGCCATCAGGGCCAAGCCCAAGCGGCACAGGGCGGCCACTCTCGGGAGGTGAACGATTCCCGTCACGATCGGATTGCTGAATCTGCTGGGCGGCGTGGCCCTGCTGCTCTGGGGCACCACCATGGTGCAGGGCGGCATCTCCCGCGCCTACAGTGCGGCCCTGCGGCGCTGGATCGGCGCCGGGATGGGCAACCCCGTCACCTCGCTGCTGGCGGGGGTCGGGGTGACGCTGCTGCTCCAGAGCAGCACGGCCACCGCGCTGCTGATGACGACGCTCGCCGGGCGCGGCATCGTCGCCACGGCGCCGGGGCTGGCGGTGCTGCTCGGGGCGGATATCGGCACCACGCTGGTGGCCCAGGTGTTCTCGCTGGACCTGAGCTGGCTCGCGCCGCTGCTGGTGCTGGCCGGGGTTGCGCTCTACCGCAACAGCCAGGCCGCCGAGCGGCAGGAGCTGGCGCGGGTGGGGATCGGCCTCGGGCTGATGTTGCTGGCCCTGCACCAGATCGTCGCGGCCTCGCAGCCCCTGCGGGAGAGCGGCGTGCTGCCGGGCCTGCTGACGGCGCTCGGCGGCGACAGGCTGATCCTGGTGCTGATCGGCGCCCTGCTGGCGTGGCTGGCCCACTCCAGCATCGCCACCGTGCTGCTGGTGATGTCGCTGGGCTCCGCGGAAGTGATCTCCCTGCACGCGGCCTTCGCGCTCGTGCTGGGGATCAACGTGGGCGGGGTGCTGCCGCCGCTGGTCTCGACCTTCGGCAAGCCCGCGGTCGCGCGCCGGCTGCCGCTGGGGAACCTGTTCTTCAAGCTGGCGGGGGCCTCGGTGGCGCTGCCGCTGCTGGCCACGCTGGTGCCGCTGTTCGGGGCCTTCGGGGCGCCGCTGGCCCGGCAGATCGTCAACTTCCACACGCTCTTCAACGCCTCGCTGGCGCTGGTGTTCCTGTTCCTCACCCCGTGGGTGGCGCGGCTCACCGAACGCATCCTGCCCGAACGCGGCAACGGCGAAGACCCCGCCCAGCCCCAGCACCTGGACCCGGGGGCGCTCAAGACGCCCAGTGTGGCCATCGCGCTCGCGGAGCGCGAGACCCTGCGCATGGGCGATTTCGTCGAGTCCATGCTGCGCCGCACCATGGAGGCGCTGCGCAGCGGCAACCTGGCGCTGGCCCAAGCGATCGGGCGCGACGACGACGTGGCGGACCGGCTCAACGAGGCCATCAAGCTCTACCTGACCCGCGTCAGCCGCGAGCCCATGTCGGAGAAGGACAGCCGCCGCATCATCGACATCATCACCTTCGCCACCAACCTCGAGCACATCGGCGACATCATCGACAAGAACCTGATGGAACTCGTTGCCAAGATGGGGCGCAACAGGCTCCAGTTCTCCGAGGCGGGCCTAAACGATATCGTGGGTCTGCACGAGCGGCTGCTGGAGAGTTTCGCGCTGGCCCTGAACGTCTTCATGAAGGGCGAGGTCGAGATGGCGCGGCGCCTGCTCGCCGAAAAGACCCGCTTCCGCGACCTCGAACGGCAGGCGGTGGAGAATCACCTGCTGCGGCTCAAGAGCGGCAAGCTCGAAAGCATCGACACCACCTCTATCCACATCGACGTGCTGCGCGACTGGAAGCGCATCAACTCCCACATCACGGCCGTGGCCTACCCCATCCTCGACCGCGCCGGCGAGCTGCGCGAGAGCCGCCTCATGCCGGCGTCGTAGGGCGCCTCCTGTCCTTGTCCCATATACGTACGTATTTGACTGTTGACTTCCGGAAAATGGGGCGACGTTCGCTCAGATACATTGCCGGAACTGCGACGCGCGGTTCAGTTGCTCCTCACACCGCGAGTACGAGCGGGCGGTGGCTGGCCGCGGACGTGGTGTCGCACCAGTAGAAGTGCATGGCGATAATGAGCGGGATCTCGATGAGTGGATCGAGGCGAATCTGGTCGACGATACGTGATGCGCCGCCTCCTCTCCAGTTTGGCGTGGCCAGCGGGGCCGTTTTTGTCCAGGTCTCCACCCGCTGGTAAGTGCACAACTCGCGCGCCGGCGAACTGCGCGAGAGCCAGCCTCATGCCGGCTTCGTGGGCGCCGGGCGCGGAGCGACGAGGCCGCGCAGCCTCTCCCGCGCCCAGGTGAGGGCGGGCCAGAACAGCATCAGCAGCCCCAGCCCGGAAATGCTGGAGACCAAGGGGTTCGACCAGAAGATGGCGAGCGCGCCCTGGGACATCAGCATGGCCTGGCGGAACGACGCCTCCGCCATATCCCCAAGCACCAGCGCCAGCACCAGCGGCGCGAGGGGATAGTCGAGCTTCTTCAGCACGTAGCCGATCACCCCGAACATCATCATGAAGATGATGTCCACGGCGGCGTTGTTCACCGTGTAGGCCCCGATGGCGCAGAACACCAGGATCACCGGGCCGATGATGCTGAAGGGAATCCGCAGGATCGCCGCCATCCACGGCACGGTGGTGAGCACGATCAGCAGCCCGACCACGTTGCCGAGATACATGCTGGCGATCAGGCTCCACACGAACTCCTTCTGCTCCAGGAACAAGAGCGGGCCGGGCTGCAGGCCCCAGATCAGGAGGCCGCTCAGCAGCACGGCCGCCGTGGGCGAGCCGGGGATGCCCAGCGTGATCATGGGCAGCAGGGCGGAGGTGCCGGCCGCGTGGGCGGCCGTCTCCGGCGCCACCACCCCCTCGATCTTGCCCTGGCCGAACTGGTCGCCTTCTTTCGAGAAGCGCTTGGCGAGGCCGTAGCTCATGAACGAGGCCGGCGTGGCCCCCGCGGGCGTGATGCCCATCCAGCAGCCCACCACAACCGACCGGATGAAGGTCACCCAGTAGCGGGGCAGAGCCTTCCAGGTCTGGAGCACCACCTTGAGATTGATCTTGGCGTCCTTGCCCTTCAAGGTCAGGCTCTCCTCCATCGTCTGCAGGATCTCGCTGATGCCGAACAGGCCGATCACCGCGATGAGGAACCCGAAGCCGCGCAGCAGCTCCGTCGAGCCGAAGGTCATGCGCAGGCTGCCCGTCACCGTATCCAGCCCCACGGCGGCCAGGGCGAAGCCGATCATCATGGCGGTGAGCGTCTTGAACGGGGAGCCCCGCCCTAGGCCGATGAAGCTGGCGAAGGCCAGGAACTGCACCGCGAAGAACTCGGCCGGCCCGAACTCCAGGGCGAAGGCCGCGACCAGCGGCGCCACGAACGTGATCACCAGCACGGCGAACAGGGCGCCCACGAACGAGGAGGTGAACGCCGCCGTCAGGGCCTCGGAGGCCTGGCCGTGCTGGGCCATCGGGTAGCCATCGAACGTCGTGGCCACCGACCAGGGCTCGCCGGGGATGTTGAACAGCACCGAGGTGATCGCACCGCCGAACAGCGCGCCCCAGTAGATGCACGAGAGCATGATGATGGCGGAGGTGGGCGACATGGTGAAGGTGAGCGGCAGCAGGATCGCCACGCCGTTGGCGCCGCCCAGGCCGGGCAGCACCCCAATGATGATCCCCAGCACGATCCCCACCACCATCACCATCAGGTTGAACGGCTGCACCACGGTCGCGAAGCCATGGAACAGCAATTGAAAGGATTCCACAGGATTTCCCCCTTGGAACGGCGCGGTCGGCTGTCGGGCCAGGCGCAGGTGGCGGGTCGGTCAGTAGCCGATCAGGCTTTCCACCGGGCCTTTCGGCAGCGGCAGCTTGAACCACACCTCGAAGGTCAGGAACGTCAGGACGGGAACGCCCAGGGCCGCCGGCAGGATCTTCGCCGCACCGTACTTGCCGATGCGCCACATGAACCAGGCGATGAACAATGCCGTGGGCACGTAGATGCCCAGCCAGGGGATCGCCAGCACGTACACCATGCTGGGAATCAGCACCTCTGACACCCGCCAGAGCTGCTCCCAGGTGGCGAACAGCCGGTCCCGCCGGCCGATCCGCCGGAGCACCACCTGCACCAGCGTCACGACGCTGCTCGCGCAGATCAGCAGCCCCACGTAGAACGGGAAATACCCGGCCTGGGGCCCGTCGAAGGCCCAGCCTGCCCCGACGCGGAGGCTGTCCCACATCACCACGGCGCCGAACGCCATGCACGCGATGGCCACGAGCCATTCCATCAGGAACATGCCCGGCCCCTGGCCGCGAAAGACGGGGTGTGGACCTTCCATAGCCATACGGATCTATCCCCAGTGGAAGGGTGACACAGGCGGGGACGGGCATGGCGGCCCGCCCCCGATCGAGACCATGCCCGCGACGGCCCTACTTCGCCAGGAAGCCGGCCTCGGCCATCAGCTCCCGGTGGCGCTGCTCCTCCCGCTCTACCCAGGTGCGGTACTCGTCGCCGGTCATGAAGGTCGTGTTGAACGCGCCGTTCTTCATGAAGGTCTTCCACTCATCCGTCTCGCGCACCTTGCGGAACAGGCCGATGTAGAAGTCCACGTGCTCCTGGGTGACTCCGGCGGGCATGAAGATGCCGCGCAGCATCCGGTAATCCATGTCCAGGCCGGATTCCCTGCAGGTGGGGATATCGCTCCACGCCATGGTCTTCGTCATCTTCTCGGTCACCGGCAGGCGCGCGGTGTCGAAGACGCACAGGGGCCGCAGCTTGCCGCCCCGCCATTGGGCCACCGCCTCGATGGGGTTGTTGACGGTCGAATCGACGTGCTTGCCGACCAGTTGCGTCGCCACCTCCCCGCCCCCCTTGAAGGGCACGTAGATGAACTTGACGCCCGCGCTCTTCTCGACGGCCACGGTGATGATCTGGTCCTCCTGCTTGGAGCCCGTGCCGCCCATCTTGAATTTGCGCGGGCCGGCGGCCTTGACCGCATCCAGGTACTGCTTGGCGGACTGGTAGGGCCGATCCGCGGGCACCCAGAGCACGAACTCGTCCAGGGCCAGCATGGCCACCGGCGTGAGGTCCCGCCAATTGAAGGGCACGCCCGTCGCCAGCGGCGTGGTGAACAGGTTGGACAGGGTGATGATGATCTTGTGCGGATTGCCCTTGTCGGCCTTCACGTCGAGGAAGCCTTCCGCGCCCGCGCCGCCGGCCTTGTTGATCACCACGATGGATTGCCCCATCAGGCTGTGCTTGGCGACAATGCCCTGGATCATGCGCGCCATCTGGTCGGCGCCCCCGCCCGTCCCCGCCGGGATGATGAACTCCACCGTCTTCTGCGGCTGCCAGTCGGCGAGCGCCTGTCCCGAGAGCAGCAGTGCCGTGAAGGAGCAGAAGATGGCCAGTGCCGCTTGGAGAGCCGGCCGCGCCAAGCGCAGATGTGCATGCATTGGATTTCCCCCCGTTTGATGAGTAATGGACGCCTGCATGTCGAAGCGACCCCGGCACCTGCCGGGAATCGGCCCCGCCCCTTCGACGATCTGGATACGCGCTGCGGCGGAACTCGGCGACCCCGAGCCCGCACCCCCCTGACTGGCGGCACGGGCGACGCCCGATCCGCAGTCAGCCGCAGCATACTCCGTTGCAGCCACGGGGGCCAGAGGCAACCCTGCCCGGCCCACGGCAAGTGCAAAGTCGTCTTCATCCTCACGTCGGGGGATGGTGAGATCGACGCACCGACGGAATGCGAAACGGCACCTGGAGCCCGTTGGCAGATGACGCGGCCTCGAGCTTCAAGAGGGTTCCTGGTGGCGTGCCCGGCAATCCCACCTCGTCCTGCGGACACCCCTCCCCACCTGGTGGGGAGGGGCAGGGGTGG
Source organism: Candidatus Lambdaproteobacteria bacterium (assembly GCA_016204605.1). Classification (GTDB taxonomy): domain Bacteria; phylum SAR324; class SAR324; order SAR324; family JACQKK01; genus JACQKK01. The sequence continues at coordinate 18,460 of JACQKK010000068.1, read as the reverse complement.
GGACGCGCACGTCGAGAAGCCCACGTCACGCCTGTTCGACGCGCGGGGCGCGGAGACTACGGAGCAGAGCCGATGGAGCGCGAGGCCGAGGTGCTGATCGTGGGCGGGGGCCCCGCGGGCCTTGCCCTGGCGCTGCGGCTGGGGCGTGCCGGGCGCCGGACGCTGCTGGTCGAGCGCGCCCCGCTCCCGCGCGACAAGGTCTGCGGCGAGGGGCTGATGCCGATGGGGTGCGCGGCCCTGGCGGCGCTGGGCGTGGAGCCCGCGCAACTGCCCGGCCACGACTTCCATGGCATCGAGTACCGTGGCCGGCACCGCCGCGTGGCGCTGGATTTCCCGCAGGGCGCGGCCGGACGGGGCATCCGGCGCACGGTGCTGCTCGCCGCGCTGCATGCGCGGCTGGCCGGCCTCCCCGCCGTGACGCAGCTGCGCGACATCATCGTGGCGCCCCTGGTCGAGGGCGGCCGCGTCGTGGGCGCGCGGGGGCTCCGCGGCGTGTACCGGGCCGCGGTCGTGGCGGCGGCGGATGGCGTCCATTCGCGCCTCGCGGCGGCGCTCGGCCCGCCGCTCGGGCCGCTACCCATAGCCCGCGGGGTGCGCTACGGCGTGCGCCAGCACTTCGAGCTCGGGGGGCGGCCGCCCGGGGAGCGGGTGCGCGTGGGGCTGTTCGCCCCCCACCACGTCTACCTGACCCCGACGGGCCCGGGCGAGCTGCTGGCGACGACCATGACCGACGCGGCCGGGTTCCGGGCGCTGCGGGGGGATTACCTCGGCTTCCTGCGGGCCACGCCCTATGGCGCGCTGTTCGAGGCGGCCCGCCCCGCTTCGCGGCGGCTGGGCTGGGTGCACCCGCTGTTCGAGGCGCGCGATCACGCCCCGGGCGGCGCCCTGCTGCTCGGCGACGCGGGCGGCGGCGCCGACCCCTGCCTGGGGCTCGGCATCTCGCTGGCCTTGTTGACATCCGCACGGGCTTTCGCTTCCATGTCGGCAATGCTGGAGCAGCCGCTGGCGCGCCTCGACGAGGAGCGGGCATTCCACGAGCATCGCCGCCGGCTGTTTCGCCATTATGGCCGATTTGATACAGTCTTCCGGCGCCTGATCTCCACCCGGTCGGGCGGCGAAATCCTGCTCTGGGCCCTGCAGCACTGGCCCGACACCGCGCAGCAGCTCTTGCGCATCGTGGGCGAGCGGCAGCCTTGGCGGACGCTCTCGTGGTGCGCGCTCGCGATGCCGTGGATGCGGTGGCGCCCGCCAGCCGCCTCCCGCGCAGCGGGGGGCAAGCAGCACGGTCGTGCGTGAGTCCGGGACGCGCCGCGCCGCGACCCGTGCGCCACCAGCGAAGGGAGCTTCAATGATCAGCTTTGCAGGCAAGCGGGGCGTCGTGCTCGGCATCGCCAACCAGCGCAGCATCGCCACGGCGATCGCCCGGCAGCTCGCCGAACTCGGGGCCGAGCTGGCGCTCAACTTCGGGCCGGACCCGAAGGGCCGCTTCGAGCAGAACGTGCGGGAGATCGCGGCCGAGCTGGGCAAGGTCTCGCACATCCTGCCCATGGACGTGGCGCGGGACGAGGACATCGTGCAGTTCTTCGCCGCGCTCGAGCGCGACTGGGGCCGGCTCGATTTCGTGCTCCATTCCGTGGCCTATGCCGACCGCGCGGACCTCGAGGTGCCGTTCACCCGCACCGGGCGCAAGGGCTGGCAGATGGCCCAGGACATCAGCGCCTACTCGATGGTGCCCGTCTCCCGCGAGGCCGCCCGGCTCATGCGCAACAACGGCGGCGGCAGCCTGGTGGCGCTCACCTTCATCGGCAGCCAGCTCGCCGTGCCCAACTACAACGTGATGGGACCCGCCAAGGCCGCGCTGGAATCCTCGATCCGCTACCTGGCCCGGGAGCTGGGGCCGGAGAACATCCGCTGCAACACGCTTTCGGCGGGGGCCATCCGCACGCTCTCCTCCTCCGGCATCAAGAAGTTCCTCGAGATGCTGCGCATCGCCGGCGAGCACTCCGCCCTCGGCCGCAACGTGACGCTGGAGGAGGTGGCCCAGGCCGCCTGCTTCCTGCTGAGCACGGCCTCGGGCGGGATCACCGGGCAGTGCCTCTACGTGGATTGCGGCTTCAACGTGATGGCCAACTGAACCCCTGGACGAAGGGCGGAGCGCCGTGGACGTCACCGACACCAGCTACGCGCAAGGCAGGGTGCTCGCGTTCGAGCGGCCGGAAGCGATCGGCACCAGGCTGCTCCAGACGTTCCCTTACCGGGGGCCCCGGCAGCGCATCCTCTACGAGACGCGGGAGTTCTCGGCCGTGTGCCCGTACTCGGGGCTGCCCGACTACGCCGTGCTGCGCATCGAGTACATGCCGCACCGCCGGATCGTCGAGCTCAAGTCGTTGAAGTACTACCTCGTCTCGTACCGGAACGTGGGCATCTTCCAGGAGCCGGCGACGGCGCGGCTGTATGAGGACCTGTGGGCGCTGCTCAAGCCCGAGTGGCTCAGCGTGCGCACCGTCTACAACACCCGCGGCGGGATCGACGCCACCTGCGAGGTCAACTCGGAGCTGGCGGCCGTCCGGCCCGCCGGCCAGCCGCGAAGGAGGGCACCGCGATGAGCATCCGCGTACTCGTCAACGGCGCGAAAGGTCGCATGGGGCGCCAGGTGGTGCAGGCGGTGCAGGCCTATCAGGGGCTGGAGCTGGTGGGGCAGACCGACCTGGGCGACGACCTCAAGCAGGCGCTGGGCCAATCCAAGGCGCAGGTGGCGGTGGATTTCACCCACCCCTCCGCCGCCTATGCCAACGCCCGCGCGATCATCGAGGCCGGCGTGCACCCGGTGGTCGGCACCACGGGGTTCCGCCCCGATGAGATCGGCACCCTGCAAGCGCTGGCCAAGGAGCGCCGGCTGGGCGGCCTCATCGCCCCCAACTTCGCCATCGGCGCGATCCTGATGATGCGCTATGCGGCGGAGGCGGCGCGCTTCTTCCCCCACGTCGAGATCATCGAGCTGCACCACGACGGCAAGGCGGAGGCGCCCTCGGGCACCGCCATCAAGACCGCGGAGATGATCGGCGCCGCCCGCGCGAGCACCCCCGAGCCCACGGTGCAGGAGCAGGAGCTGGCGCCCGGGGCGCGCGGCACGCGCGCCTACGCGGTACCGATCCATTCGGTGCGCCTGCCCGGCCACGTGGCGCACCAGGAGGTGATCCTGGGAGGGATGGGGGAGTCGCTCCGCATCCGCCACGACACCATCAGCCGCGAGTGCTTCATGCCCGGCGTGATCCTGGCGGTAACGCGCGTGGTCGATCTGAACGAGCTCTACTATGGTCTCGAGCACCTGCTGTTCTGATCCCCCGCACCGCGCCATGCACCGCGCCATGCACCGCGCCATGCACTGCGCCATGCACTGCGCCGGGTACCGTGCTGCGCGCTGCACGATGCGCGGCGGGCGGGCGCACGCTCGCGGCATCCAGGCCCGTGGCCGCCCATGAAACGCGCCCGCGCCCGCACCGTGACCCGCCCCGCCCCGGCGCCAGAATCCGCGCCCGCCTCGCTGCCGCTCCGGGAGTGCCACGACGAGGCGATGCCCGGCAAGGACTACACCCCGGAGATCATCGAGTTCCTGCATTCCGTGCACGGCGACATCCGCCGCGACACCCACGGCGACTATTTCTACGGCACCGTCTCGACCATCTCCCTGCACTTCCTGCTGCACTCGCGGATTCCGCGCAAGGAGCTGCTCTGGTGCTGGTACCAGCATTTCGACCGCCGGCACGCGGAGACGATCTACCAGACCCTGCCGCCGCTGGCCGACGGGACGTTCCTCGCCATCCTCGGTGCGTGCGCCTTCGCCTGGGATGCCGAGCGGGTGAAGGAATCGGGGCTCGTGTTCCTCGGCGAGCACCGGGCGGAGGTGTACCTCGCCATCGAGGAGGCGATCGACCTGCGGCTCGACGCCTACCGCACCATGAGCGAAGCCGAGCTGCGGGTGGCGCTGACGCCCCACGACACGTGGACCGACCCGCACCTGCGCCGCCTGATCCACCGCATCCAGTGTCAGCCGCTCGCCCCTCCGCAGCGCCAAGCCATCTACGGCCTGTTCGGCTCCGACTACGTCCGTGCCACCGCGCGCCACATGATGGATGCCATCGCCACCGAGGCGTTCTGGAAGAAGCCTCCGCCCGAGCTGGAGGCGCTCGAGGCGCGGCTGATCGCCTTCGCGCGGGCCATGCGCGACCAGGCGCGCCGGTTGGGGGCGTATGTCTCCCGCGATGCCTTCGACGAGCGGGGCCCCGCCTCGCCGCATGCGCGCCGCCGTCCCCGTCCGGGCTGGGCCGCGGCGCCCGAGCCGCGCGGGGGGCGGCAGCACGAGGCGACCCACTTCGCCACGCTCGGCCTCAGGCCCGGCGCCACCCTGAACGACGTCAAGATGGCCTACCGGGAGAAGGTGAAGCAGCATCACCCCGATCAGGGCGGCACCGTGCAGGATTTCCTCAAGCTCCAGGAGGCCTACGAGTTCCTGCTGATGCACGTGTACTGAGCCTCACGCCCCTCCACGAGCCATCAGGGCAAAGCCGAAGCCGCACTCCGCCCCCGAGCGTCTCTGACAATTGGGCGGCGGAGTCGCCCGGCCATCCAACCCCTCCCCGCGGCCACCCCTTCCTGCCATGGCGCAATACCGATCACTCCCGCAGGGGTCAGCGCGGCCGGCGTCACCGCGCGCTCACCGGGGATGCTCGATCTCGCCGATCAGGCGCTCGATCTCGTCGTCCTGTTCGCCGGCCTCTCCCACCAGGTGCTCGTACTGGCGGCGCAGCCGCGCGATCTGCTCGTGCACGCTGCCGCCCCCGTCCTGCGCGGGTACGGCCAGCAACAGCCCCGCCAGCCGCTCGAACTCCCGCTGCTGCACCCCGAGCTGGCGCCCCATGGCGATCCCGCGCATCTGGCGCAGCATGGCGAGCGTCTGCGCCGGCTCGGCCTCGCGGGAGAGGAAGGCCAGCTTGAGGAAGTGCGCCGCCGACTCGATGCTGCGCTCGAACTCCTCGATGATGCGGCCGTGCTCGGCGAGAAAGGCGTTGAGCTTCGCCTCGAACGCCGCCCGGCCGCTCCCTTCCGTCTCGCCCATGACCCGCCTCGCCTCAACCACGCGGCACGCCGCCAGCCTCGGGATCGTCGGCCGCGTGCAGCCTGCCCCGAGTATGGGGGCGGCGCCGGTCGTTTGAAAAGGGGGCATCGGAGAAGGGCCACCCCCCCCCCACGCGGCGCGGCGGCGGCGGCGCCGTCCCGGCAGCACGCGCGTGGCGCGTCGCGCAAGCCATTGATATGCGGATGCATTGTCCGCCAGGAGGGGGCCGGCACCGCGATCCGGAGGATTGCCAAGCGCGGCGTTTTCCACTATCGAGAGGCAAGGCGAGGCACCGTCGGCGCGCTGGAGCGGCGAACGGAGCCGGGGGGGCGCGACAACCCTTGCGATGGAGGCATTTCGGTGACCGACGCAGCGTATACGGAAGCGAACCCCTGGCGCGTGGCCATCTTCGGATCGGGACCCTCGGGGTTCTATGCGGCGGAGGAGCTGCTCAAGCAGGAGCAGCCCAAGGTTGCGGTGGACCTGTTCGATCGCCTGCCGACCCCCTACGGGCTCGTGCGGGGCGGCGTGGCCCCGGACCATCAGAAGATCAAGACCGTCATCAAGCTCTACGAGCGCACGGCCGGGCGGCCGCGCTTCCGCTTCTTCGGCAACGTGACCTATGGGCGGCACCTGACCCTGCACGACGTGCTGGCCCACTACCATCAGGCGCTGTTCGCCACCGGCTCCGAGACCGACCGCCGGCTGGGCATTCCCGGCGAGGATCTGCCGGGCAGCCACCCGGCCACCAAGTTCGTGGGATGGTACAACGCCCACCCGGACTATCGCGAGCTGGCCTTCGAGCTGGGGGCGACGCAGGTTGCTGTGATCGGCGTGGGCAACGTGGCGATCGACGTCACGCGCATCCTGGCCGCGCCTGTGGCCGAGCTGGCCCGGACCGACATCGCCGACTACGCCCTGGGCCCGCTGACGGAGAGCAAGGTGCGGGAAATCCACCTGCTCGGCCGGCGTGGCCCGGCCCAGGCGGCCTTCACCAACCCCGAGATCCGCGAGATTTCGAGCATCCACGGGGTGGACCTGGTGGTGCGACAGGACGAGATGACGCTCGATCCCTTGAGCCAGGAGTATCTGGCCCAGCTCAAGGACCCCACCAACCGCCGCAACGTGGAGATTCTCACGGCTCAGCTCGCCAAGGGCGAAGGCAGCCAGCCGCGCAAGATCCGGCTGCGCTTCCTGGTCTCCCCGGTGGCGATCCTCGGGGACGGGCGCGTCGAGGCCCTGCGCGTCGAGCGCAACCGGCTGGTGAAGAACGCCGCGGGCGCCCTCTCCGCCCAGCCGACCGGGGAATTCGAAGAGATCCCCGTGCAGCTCGTCTTCCGGTCGATCGGGTACATGGGGCAGCCGCTGGCCGACCTGCCGTTCGACGCCCGCGCCGGCGTCGTCCCCAACCAGGGCGGGCGCGTGACCGACCCCGCCACCAAGGCGCCCCTGCCCCGCTGCTACGTGGCGGGCTGGATCAAGCGCGGCCCCACCGGCGTGATCGGCACCAACAAGGAAGACTCGATCTCGACCGTGCGCAACATGCTCGCCGACGTGGGCGGCTTCCGGCCGCCCGAAGGCTTCGCGCCGGAGGCCGAGGCCATCCCGGCCCAGCTCCGCCAGCGCGCCGTGCGCGCCGTCTCCTTCGCCGACTGGAAGCGGCTCGATGCGCTGGAGACGGAGCGGGGCAAGCGGGAGGGGCGGCCGCGCGTCAAGTTCACCTCCGTCGAGGAGATGCTCGAGGCGCTCGGCTGAGCGCCGACCCGGCGCACCACTGTCGCGGAAAAGACCCTCCCGCCACGCCGGCGGCAATCCTTTCCCGCTGCCTGCGCTGCCGGCCAGTGCCGTGTCGCAGCGCGGAAACACCTGTTCAGGGCAGGCTGCGGCCGGTCTGTTCCTGGCAGCCGGCGTAAGGGGCCGCTTGCCGGAGATGGACAAGCGGAAAGCCAATTCCGATGGGCATTCCAGGGATACCTCGTGTGGCTGAAGGAGCGCAGAGCGCATGTGGACCATGACTTGCACCACAGGGTTCGTCGAGGACGGCGCAACGTTGGGGCTTTCGGGCGCCCGACGGCCTGGGAGGGGCGGCGAACGCCTTGCCCCACGAGCGAAAGCCTGTATGGGAGCGAGTCATGTCAACGAGCGGCACCGGCAAGCAGACGGCCGGCGATCGTCTGAGGGACCGGGCGGTCCCGCGGCCCAAAGCCCGCGGCATCACCATCGGCGTGCGGTTCAAGTTCGGCGACGAGCTGGAGACCCTGGAGCTGCTGGGCGACGGCCTGGTGTTCCGGTCGCCCGCGCCCATCGCCGGCGGCAGGATCGTGGAGCTGATCCTGTGCGAGGGCACGATCCTGGTCGATGCCATGGTGGTGCAGTGCCGCCCCTACGATGACCTGGGCCACCATGCCGTGCAGGTGCGCTACCACCAGGTTTCCAAGCCGCTGCAGGCCCTGATCGGCGAAGAGGTGGCCAGGAGCGCGGGGCTGGCGGAGCCGCGGGCGGTGCCGCTGGCCAGGCACGCCTGAAGGCGAGTCGCACGCAGGCCCGGCGCGCCGGGACGCCGCCGCCTGAACGCGGGGCGCCCGCACGGGAGTGACCCGGCGCCGCTCCCGCCCGCTCCCCTCCCGCCGAAGCGCCAGCCAGGTTTCCGGTGCTGGAACGCCGCTACGCCCTTTCGCCGCAGGCCCGGCTCGAACGCCGGGGCGATGCGCGCCTGCTCGTCGCGGATTCTCCGCCGCTGCGGGTGGGGCTCAACGCGACCGCGTGGCGGCTCCTGGCCCGGCTGGATGGCCTCACCCCCCTGCACGCCCTCGTCTCTCCCCTGACGGCCGACACGATCGGGTTTCTGGAAGGGCTGCGCGGTCTCGGCCTGCTCACGGCCGCGTATCGGCCCGCGGCGCTGCCGGGTGACCCGCAGGCGCCCGGGTGGCCGCGCGTGCAGGTGGTGGTGCCCGTCTACGCCCGGTCGCCCGAGCCGCTGCGCACCTGCCTGGCGGCGCTCGCGGCGCAGGAGTATCCGGCAGAGCGCTGGTCGCTGACCGTGGTCGACGACGGCTCGCCGCCGGGGTTGCGCGAGGCGGTCGGCCCATGCGCCGCCGGGGCGGAGCCGATCCGCTGGCTCCGGCTCGACCCCAACCGCGGCCCCGCCTCCGCCCGCAACGCCGCGGCGCTGGCTGGCGTGGCGCTGCACGGCGTGGCGTTGCACGGCGCGGCGCCGCACGGGCCGGGCGCGGGAGCCGCTCCGCCGGCCGAGGTGGTTGCGTTCATCGATGGCGACTGCGTGGCCGAGCCCGACTGGCTGGCCCGGCTCGCGGCCGTGCTCGACGACCCGTTCGTCGCGGCGACCGGCGGCCGGGTGCTGCCCTGGCGCTCCGATCGGCTGCTGGCGGCCTACGAGGGCGAGTGCTCCTCGCTGCACCTGGGGCGGTCGCCGGGGCCGGTGGCGGGGCCGGGCGCCGTCGCCGCGTACCTGCCCTCCTGCAACCTCGCGGTCAAGGCTGCGCCGTTCCTGGCCGTGGGCGGCTTCCGGGAGGGGTGGCGGCTGGGGGAGGATGTGGACCTCTGCTGGCGGCTCGCGGCCGCGGGCCAGGGCCTGTTCTACTGGCCGGAGGCGCGGGTGCGCCACCGCTATCGCGACCGCTGGCCGGCCTTCCTGCAGCGCAAGCGCCAGTATGCCCACTCGGAGCGGATGCTGCGCGCGCACCATCCGCAGCGCTTCGGGCGGGCCGGGCCCACGCCGCCCCGCGTCGCGCTGGGGCTGGCGAGCGCGGGGCTGGCCCTGCTGCCCGGCACGCTTTGGGGCTGGAGCTTTCCCGCAGGCGCCGCGGCGTTTGGAGGGGCGCTGCTGGCGGGCGCCGCGGCCGTGGCGCTGGCGGGCGCCCTGAGCGGCGCGCTCTGGGGTGCGTGGCGCGCCCGGGGCCAGGGCTGGCCGCTGCGCGCCGTCGCCCGGGCGCGGCTGCGCGCGGAGGCCGACGCGTGGCTGGCCGAGGGCCGGCGGCGCACCCGGCGCGCCCTGCTCGCCGCGCTGGCGCTGGCGCTGCTGGCGCCCGCCACGCTGCCCCTGGCCGCCCTGGCGTTCGCGCTCGGCGCCGGCGCCGAGCGGCGGGCGCGCCGGCTGCGGCTGGCATGGCTGCCGTTCGTGGTCGGCTTCGGCGGCGAATGCCTCGCCTACAGCCACGGGCTGTGGGAGAACCGGCTGCATGGGCTCTGGAGGCGGCTGCGCGGGGCGCCGCGCTGAGGGGATCGCGCGCGCGGCACGAGGTCGCCCTCGACTTCGCCGTTGCTTTTGCGACCCGGATGTGGTTTCAATTTCCTGTTTGCCGCCACGGGGGCGCGTCGTCTGCCGCCGCGGGCGGTGGGGCACGGCGGGACGCGCCGCTCGGCAGGGATTCCGCCCGCAGCCCTACGCGGGAAACGGTTCCGCGCGTGCGCGGCTCCCGGGCGCAAGTCGGCCGCGGGCGCAAGTCGGCCGCGGGCGCAAGTCGGCCGCGGGCGCCGGTGCGCCGGAGGCGGCGGGACTGACGGTCGCTGCGGGCGGGCGGGATGGCCGGCAGGAGCGTGCCGCCGCGGGCTGCGGGTGCCGGGAGCTTCCCGGCCGACCAGGACACGAATGTGGGAACCTTCATGACGGACTACGGTTGTGCAACAGGCCGGAGCGGCGGGGCGCCGGCGGCTCCCCTCTTCGCCGCGGCGCTCGCGTTCGCGCTGCTCGCCTGGGCGAGCCCTGCCGGCGCCCAGATGACGGAGGAGCAACTGGCGCGGATCCCCGCCGGCCCGCAGCCGATCAAGTTCAGCCATCAGGTGCACGCGACGGACAACCAGATCCCCTGCCAGTACTGCCACGTGTACGCGCGCCGCTCGAACGTGGCCGGGGTGCCGTCGGTGGCGCTGTGCATGGGCTGCCACCAATTCGTGGCGACCCAGCTTTCGGAGGTCAAGAAGCTCAGCGAGTACTGGCAGAAGAAGGAGCCGATTCCCTGGGTGCGCATCCACGACGTCCCCGATTTCGTGCGCTTCCCGCATTACCGGCACGTCAACGCGAAGAACGAGACCTATCCCAACGGGGTGCTCTGCCAGACCTGTCACGGGCCGGTCGATACGATGCAGGTGGTGCAGCTGGCGGACGCCAACTTCGGCCTGATGGGCTGGTGCCTGGCGTGCCACCTGAAGATCCCCGGCACGCTCGAGCGCAAGCGCGCCACGCCGGAGGCGCCGGGCAGCGCCAAGCTGATGAGCGGCCTGCGCCCCGACGGGCGGCACCGCCCGAACCTGACCGACTGTCTGACGTGCCACAAGTAACCGCGACGGAGCCATCCCCTCATGGGTAACGACATCCAGCGACGAGACTTCTTCAAGGTGCTGGCGGCGACCGGCGCGGCCACCGCGGCGGTGGCGGGGTGCGCCGATCCGCCCGAGAAGCTGATTCCCTACCTGGTTCCGCCCACCAACATCGAGTTCGTGCCGGGCCATCCGGTCGAGTACGCCACCACCTGCATGGAATGCCCGGCGGCCTGCGGCATGGTGGTGAAGACCCGCGAGGGGCGCGCCATCAAGGCCGAGGGCAACCCCGACCACCCCGGCAACGCGGGCGCGCTGTGCGTGCGCGGGCAGGCCTCCCTGCAGACGCTCTACAATCCGGCGCGCCTCGCTTCGGCGCTGGTGCGCGAGGGCACCACCTGGAAGGCCGTGCCCTGGACCCAGGCGGAAACGACGCTCGCCGAGCGCATCCGCGGTCTGAGCGACCGGCGGCAGCTCGTCTACCTGACCGGGAACGGCGCGGGCACGCGCGGCCGCTTCCTCGATGCGTGGCTGGCCGCCCTCGGCGGCGCGCCCAAGCTCGTGTTCGAGCCGCTGGGCCAGCAGAACATCAAGGCGGCCAACGACCAGAGCTTCCGCCGGCCGGAGATTCCGCAGTACCGGATCGAGCAGGCCACCTTCCTGCTCAACTTCGGCAGCGACTTCCTGGAGACCTGGCTGAACCCGGTGCGGCAGGCACGGGCCTTCGCCGCCATGCACGCCATCGACGACGCGAAGCGCAGCAAGGGCCGGTTCGTCCACGTGGGCCCGCACGTCTCCCTCACCGGCGCCAACGCCGACCAGTGGGTGGCGATCCGGCCCGGCTCCGAGCGCATACTGGCGCTGGCGCTGGCGCGTGAGGTCTTGCAGCGGCGGGGCAAGAGCGTCAGCCCGCCGGAGGCGGCCCGCCTGCGGGAGTACCTCGCCCCCTACACGCTGGAGTCGGCCCAGGACGCCACCGGGGTCGCCAAGGACAGGATCGCGCAGCTCGCGCGCGAGTTCGCCGGCGCCCGCTCGAGCCTGGCGCTCGCCGGGGGCACGCTGGCGGCGAGCGAAGCCGGCACGGCCACCCAGGTCGCCGTCAACCTGCTCAACCACGTGGCCGGCAACCTCGGCAAGACCGTGCACTTCGGCGAGGCCCAGCAGATCGACCACGGGGCGCCCTTCAGCGAGGTGCTGGCCCTCGTCAAGCGCATGCAGGCCGGGGCCGTGCAGCTCCTGATCGTGGACGGCGCCAACCCGCTGCACGCGCTGCCCGCGACGGCCGGCTTCGCCGACGCGCTGGCCAAGGTGCCCACCGTCGTCAGCCTGTCGCCGGCCTGGGACGAGACGACCAGCAAGGCTCATCTGGTCCTGCCGGGGCTGACCTTCCTGGAAAGCTGGGGCGATGCCTTCCCGCAGAAGGGCGTCAACGCGCTGGTGCAGCCCGTGATGGCGCCCGTGTACCCGCTCAAGTCCGTCGAAGACACGCTGCTCGCCGTGGCCAGGGCCGCCGGGGCGACCCAGTTCGAGAAGACGGCCACCTACTATGATTACCTGCGCGCCGCCTGGGCCGGGGTGCAGAAGGAGGTGGGCAACCGCGAGGCGTTCGACGTCTTCTGGCGCAAGGCGCTCCAGGCGGGCGGGGTGTTCCAGCAGGTCTCCGCGTCGGGGGCGGTGCGGCTGGACCTGCGCGTGCTGGCCGAGCCCGCCCCGCGGGGCAAGCTCGCCGGGACGGGCCTCGTGCTGCTGCCGACGGCCTCGCTCCGTCACCACGATGGGCGGGGCGCCCGCAACCCCTGGCTGCAGGAGATTCCGGACCCGATCTCGCAGGTGGTGTGGGATTCCTGGGCCGATATCCACCCGACCACGGCCAAGCGGCTGGGCATCGCCCACGGCCAGGCGATCCGGGTGAAATCGCCCTACGGCGAGGTGGAGACGGCCGCCTACCTGCACTACGGGGTGCACGAGGACGCCATCGCCATCCCCCTCGGCCAGGGCCGCACCGATTCGGGCCGCGATGCCGACCAGCGGGGCGTGAACGTGATGACCCTGCTCCCGGCGGTGCACGACCCCGCCTCGGGGCAGTTCGCCTTCGTGACCACGCGCGTCAGCGTGGAACCGCTCCCGCACCAGGCGTTCCTGGTGCAGACCGATGGCAGCCCGCGCCAGCTCGGCCGCGGGATCATCCAGCAGATGTCGCTCGAGCAGGTGGCCAAAGGCGAAGCCCCCGCCGCCGGCCACGGCGGCGAGGTCGCGGCCGCGGCGGCCGGCGCTGCCGGCCAAAGCGCTGCCGGCACGGTGCACGCGCGGGCGGCCAGCTTCTACCCGCCGCGCGAGCGCACCCCGGGCTACCACGACCCCTACCGCTGGGGCATGAGCGTGGATGGCGACCGCTGCACGGGCTGCTCGGCCTGCGTCGCCGCCTGCTACGCCGAGAACAACATCCCCGTGGTGGGCAAGGAGCGCGTGGGGCTGGGGCGCGAGATGTCGTGGCTCAGGATCGAGCGCTTCATCGAGGGCAGGGGCGAGGAGTACCAGACGCTGCTGCAGCCGATGTTCTGCCAACAGTGCAGCAACGCGGGCTGCGAGCCGGTCTGCCCCGTCTACGCCACCTACCACAACCCCGAGGGGCTGAACGCGCAGGTGTACAACCGCTGCGTGGGCACGCGGTACTGCTCGAACAACTGCGCCTACAAGGTGCGCCGCTTCAACTGGTTCAACTACGAGTTCAAGAGCCCGCTGCACCTCCAGCTCAACCCCGACGTGACCGTGCGCTCGAAGGGGGTGATGGAGAAGTGCACGTTCTGCGTGCAGCGCATCCAGCACGCGCGCCTGAAAGCCGATGGGGAGGGGCGCCCGATCAAGGACGGCGAGGTGCAGCCGGCCTGCGTGCAGACCTGTCCCACCCGCGCCCTCACCTTCGGCAACCTGGCCGATCCCGCCAGCGAGGTCTCCCGCAAGTCGATGCGCGGCGAAGAGGCGAGGCAGAAGCGCGTGCGCCAGTACGAGGTGCTGGAAGAGCTGGCGAACCTGCCCGCGGTCACCTACCAACGCCGGGTGCGGGTCACCACAGAACAGGAGGCCTGAGTTGACTGCGATTCGCTACGCCGACGTCAACGCGGACGTGCTGCGCACGCTGGTGCGCCCCAAGCCCGCGTACTATCTGCTGGTGATCGGCTTCGCCTCGGCGCTGATGCTGGGGGCGCTCAGCCTGGCGATCCAGATCGACGTGGGGCTGGGGCTGAGCGGCATCTCGCACCCGGTAGGCTGGGGCGTCTACATCACCAACTTCGTGTTCTGGATCGGGATCGGCCATGCCGGCACGCTGATCTCCGCGGTGTTCTTCCTCACGCGGGCGCCCTGGCGGGCGCCGGTCTACCGCGCGGCCGAGGCCATGACGGTGTTCGCCGTGATGACGGCGGGGCTGTTCCCCCTGATCCACGTGGGGCGCATCTGGTACGCCTACTGGCTGATCCCCTACCCGAACCAGCGCCTGCTGTGGGTCAACTTCAAGTCGCCCCTGCTCTGGGACGTGTTCGCGGTGACGACCTACCTCACCATCTCGATCACCTTCTTCGTGATCGGGCTGGTGCCCGACATCGCGGCCATGCGCGACAACGCCAAGGGGCTGCGCAAGCTGATCTACACCTCGCTGGCGCTGGGCTGGAACAACTCCTACCAGCAGTGGCTGCACTACGCGCGGGGCTACCTGCTGCTGGCGGCGCTGGCGACCCCGCTGGTGTTCTCGGTGCACAGCATCGTGTCGTGGGACTTCGCCATGTCGCTGATCCCGGGCTGGCACACCACCATCTTCGCGCCGTACTTCGTGGCCGGCGCCATCTTCTCGGGGCTCGCGATGGTGCTCACCATCGTGATCCCGATGCGGGCGGTGTTCGGCATGGAGAAGTACGTCACGCCGCACGTGATGCAGAGCATGGCCAAGACGATCCTGTTCACCTCGATCATCGTGGGCTACGCGTACGCGACGGAGTTCTTCATCGCCTGGTACAGCGGCAATCCGTTCGAGCGCGGCATCTTCTACTTCCGCCCCTTCGGCGAGATCGGCGACCTCGATCCCATCGCCGGCAAGGGCCAGTTCAACTTCGCGCAGTGGTCGTTCTGGACGATGGTGTTCTGCAACGTGATCTCGCCCCTGCCGCTCTGGCGCTACAAGATCCGCACCAACGTGTGGGCGCTGTTCCTGATCTCGATCCTGATCAACATCGGCATGTGGTTCGAGCGCTTCAACATCGTGGTGAGCTCGCTCCAGCGCGATTTCAACCCGGCGAACTGGGGCTCGTACGCGTTCACCATCGTCGAGTGGGGCATCACCATCGGCAGCTTCGGCTTCTTCTTCACCCTGTTCGTGCTGTTCGCGCGCGCCATGCCCATCATGGCCCTGGCCGAGGTGAAGGAGGGGCTGGAGGCCCCCAGGCGCCACCCTGCGCAGCACCACTAGCCATGGCCCCAGCTGCGCACCAGGAGCCGGACGAACCACGAATGAGGCCACGAATGAGGGACGGGCGATGACGAAATCGTTCAACGGGGTGTGGGGCACTTTCGAATACCTCGACGAGACCTGCGCCGTGATCAGCACGCTGCGCGAGCAGGGCCGGGACTTCTCCGTGATGTCGCCCTTCCCGCACCACGAGCTGCACCACGCCATGGGCGAGCCCCAGAGCCGCATCCCCTTCATCACGCTGGTGTGCGGGGCGGTGGGCATCTTCTTCGGCTACGCGATGCCCTCCTGGACCGCGCTGGATTGGGTGCTGCCGGTGAGCGGCAAGCCCATCGTCGGCATTCCGGCGTTCACCATCTTCGCCTTCGAGCTGATGGTGCTGCTGGGCGGCCTCGGCACGGCGGCGGGCATCTTCGCGCTGGGCTTGCTGGACCTGTTCCGCAAGCGCCTGCCCGTCTCGCAGCGCTTCCGCGACTACAACCGCTTCTCCAACGACCGCTTCGGCGTGATCGTCCGCTGCGACGCCTCGGCGGCCGCGGGGGTGGAACAGCTCATGCGCGAGCACAACGCGGAGGAGGTGGTGCGGGAATTCCCCGGACGTGCGTGGGTCGATCTGGCGGCAAACTGATGCGCCGGCACAATGCGGAGGAGGAGGTGGTGCGTGAATAGCGAGCGCGGACGGAACCTGCTGGCGGCGGCGGCCGGGCTGACGGCGCTGGTGGCCATCGTGAGCTTCGTGGCCGTGGTGGTGCTCGCGGCGAGCGGGCGCACGGCGACCGACTACCAGGGCTACAACCTGAGCCGGCCCTGGTTCGATGGCATCGCCTGGGATTGGTTCCTCGACATGTTCAACCAGCCCTCGGTCAAGCCGCAGGAAGTGGGCACGTTCCAGGCGTTCCCGGACAACTCGGTGCCGCGCACGGGACGGGAGGCGTTCATCCCGCCCACGGCCATGATGGATGGCCGGCTGCAGCGCGACGTGCAGCCGCTCAACCCGCAACCGGCCACGCCCGAATCGCTGGTCGAGGGCCGCGTGCTCTTCGAGACCTACTGCGGCCCCTGCCACGGCCTGAACGGCGAGGGCGGCACGCCCGTGGTGCTGAAAGGGATGCCAGCCCCGCCCGTCCAACCGCTGCTGGGCTTCCTCTCCGAGCCGCACCTCTACAACAAGATTCTCTATGGCGGGCCGATCATGCCCGCCTACGGCTACCAGACCACGCAGGCGGAACGCTGGCACATGGTCAACTACATGAAGAGCGCGAAGTTCGGCAAGGGAGGATCGCCATGAAGGAGATCCTCGAGCGTTCCAACGTTCAGCTTGCCGGAGGGTGGCGGGCGCTGCTCTGGGCGATGGTGCTGATCGGGGCGCTGACGTTCGTGGTCGGGCTGGCGCTCGGCGATCGGAGCGATCTGGTGCGCGCCTGGCAGGCGCTGCTGCTGAACACGCTGTTCTGGGGCGGCATCGCCCAGGCCGGCGTGATGCTCTCGGTGATCTGGACCATCACGTACTCCCGCTGGGGGCGCCCCTTCAAGCGCGTGGCCGAGGGCTTCGGGGCCTTCCTGCCCGTGACGTTCCTGCTGTTCCTGCTGGTGTTCTTCGGCGGCAAGTACCTGTACGAGTGGGTCGAGCACCCGATGCCCGTCAAGGCCGGCTGGCTCAACCTGCACTTCTTCATCAGCCGCAACGTCGTCAGCCTGCTGCTGATGTACGGCATCAGCTACTTCTACGTCTTCGCCGCGGTCAAGCCCGATCTCGCGCTCGCGCGCAAGCTGATCCCCGGCTGGGGCGGCGGCTTCGCCGACCGCATCCTGCGCGGCTACGGGGAGCCCGAGCAGGAGGCCGTGCGCCTCGAGGAGCTCTCGCGCCGCCTGGCGCCGCTGCTGGGGGTGGTCTACGCGGCGGTGATGTCGCTGGTGGCTTTCGATTTCGTGATGTCGCTGGACCAGGAGTGGTACAGCACGCTGTTCGGCGTGTTCTTCTTCGTGGGCGGCCTGTACTCGGCGCTGGCGCTGCTGCTGGTCGTGATCGCGGCGCTCCGCAACAAGCCGGGGCTGGCCGAGTACATGACGATCAACCGCTACCACGACCTGGGCAAGCTCACCTTCGCCATCGCGATGCTGTACACGTACATGGCGTTCTCGCAGTACCTGGTGATCTGGTACAGCAACCTGCCGGAGGAGGCGCCGTTCCTGGTCTCGCGCTCGCTGCCGGGCACGCCGTGGTTCCCGCTGTTCTGGGCGCTGGCGTTCGTGCTGTTCCTGTTCCCCTTCCTGGGGCTGATGCCGCGCACGGTCTGTCGCAACCCGAAGATCGCCGTGCCCGTCGCGCTGATCCTGCTGGTCGGCCAGTGGTTCGCCCACTACCTGCTGGTGGTGCCCTCGATCCAGGACCGCACCGGCCACCCCGCGTTCGTGTTCGGCGCCATCGAGGTGCTGGAGACGGTCGGGGTCGCGGGCGCCTTCTTCCTCTCGTTCTTCGCCTTCATGCGCCGCGTGCCCATCCTGCCCATCGCCGACAAGTACCTCACCACCTCGTTCCACGGGCATTAGCGGCGGACGG
This sequence comes from Candidatus Lambdaproteobacteria bacterium, assembly GCA_016204605.1. Lineage (GTDB taxonomy): Bacteria > SAR324 > SAR324 > SAR324 > JACQKK01 > JACQKK01. Next base: position 1,048 of record JACQKK010000068.1, on the reverse strand, counting down.
ACGGAAAGCTACGCAGCCGCAGAAACGCCGCAGGCCGGCTTCCCCCAGCGCGGGGGGCCGGCCTGCCGCGTTTCGTGGCGCGCGCGAATTTCGGATCAGCGCCTCACGGGTGAATCTCCGGCCCAGTGGTTGCGATGGAAGGCCGCTTGGCGTGGAAGGCGACCAGCTTCGCGAGGGTGGGGCGCTTCTGCCACTCGAAGCCCATGCTGCGGAAGTCCGACCACTGCACGCTGATGATGAAGTTCAGGTCCAGCACGGAGAACACGCCCGGCACGAACCCCTCCGGGGTGGCGCGCGGCTCCAGCCAATCCAGGATGCGCTGGATGCGCCTCTGCTCGCGGCCCAGGTAGGTCGACTGCGCCGGGCGCACGCCGGTGCGGTCGAGCTGGAGCAGGTTCAGGCCGCTGTCGAGCATGGTCTCGATGGCGATCAGGGTTTGCGTGTCGTCCCAGCGCTGCTCGGGGCGCACCAGGGTCCTGGCGAGCGGCGGCTTGGGGGCGTTCCTGGGCGTGTCGGGGTACTGCGTGAGCAGGTAATCGAGGATCGCGTTCGATTCGAACAGCACGCGCCCGTTGTCGTCGAGCACGGGCACGCGCCCGCAGGGGCTGATGCGCTCGGCCCAGGGGCTTTCCAGCCGCTCGTCGGCGGGCGACTCGTTCAGCGTGCACTCGAGGCCCTTCTCGGCGAGCATGACGCGCACCTTGCGCGAGTAGGGCGAGATGTAACCCATGTAGAGCGTTCGCATGGCGGCTCCGGTAGTCGGCGGGTTCGGGGCGGGGCGCACCGTCAGGCGTCGAGCCTGGGCACGGTGGCCACGAGGGTGGGTCGGTGCTGCTGGAACGCCATCAGCCGGTCGATGTTGGGCCGGCCGCGCCACTCGAAGACTTTGCGGAAATCGCCTCCCCATTGCAGCGTGATCGCCAGGTTGAGGTCCATGATGGAGAACTGGCCGGGCACGAACCCCTCGGGCGTGGCGCGCTGCTCCAGCCAATCGAGGACGCTCTGCACGCGCGCGCGCTCCTTCTCCAGGTAGGGCGGATCGACCTTC
>JACQKK010000067.1 GCA_016204605.1 Candidatus Lambdaproteobacteria bacterium | reverse complement strand
GTTGTGGCGCAGCGCGGCTTCCAGCACGGCCTCCGCCCAGTAGTAGCCATCCTCGTCCATCACCACGATGCGTGCGCCTTCCAGCTTCTGGGCATAGGCCAGCCCGGCGCCGGTGAGCAGCGGCACGGAACCGTCGCTGGGCAGCTCCGGCACGTAGGGGGTGGCGCCCGTGGCGACGACGACCGCGTCCGGGCGCTCCGCGGCCACCAGCTCCGCGCTGGCCGTGGTGGCCATGCGCACGTCGACGCCGAGCCTGGCGACCTGCGCCGCCAGGTGCTTCACGGCGTGGCTCACCTCGGCGGCGAGCGGCAGCCGGTCCACGTTCTGGAGCTTGCCGCCGAGCTTGTCCCCGCGTTCCAGCACGACCACGCGGTGGCCGCGCTCGGCCGCCACCCGCGCCGCCTCCAGCCCGGCCGGCCCGCCGCCCACCACCACCACGCGGCGCGACTGTTCCGCCTTGGCCAAGGGGCCGAGCTCGTGCTCGCGGCCGGCCAGGGGATTGACGACGCAGGAGAGCGGGCGGCTATCGAGCGACCAGCCCCAGCACTGGTTGCAGGCGATGCAGAGCCGGATCTCGTCCGCGCGGCCGCTCTTGGACTTGCGGGGCCAGTCGGGGTCGGCGATCAGCGCCCGGCACAGCCCGATGAGATCGGCCTTGCCCCCGGCCAGCAGCGATTCGGCCTGGGCCGGGGTCTTGATGCGGGTGGAGGCCACCACCGGCAGCGCGCCGGCCTCCGCCTTCACGGCCGCGTGCAGCTCCTGGTAGACCAGCGGCGGGGAATGGCGGTCCGGGAGATGGGTCTCGATGGTGTTGAAATTGCCCTGGCTGAGAGAGAGGTAATCGATCAGCCCTTCGGCCGCGAACTCGCGGGCGACGCGCTTGCTGTCCTCGAGGGTGATGCCGCCCGGCGTGAACTCCTCGACGCCCAGCCGGTAGCCCACGACGAAGTCGCGCCCGGTCTTCTCGCGCACGCCCTGGATGATGCGGCGCGCGAAGCGCAGCCGGTTCTCGAACGACCCTCCGTACTCGTCCGTGCGCCGGTTGCTGAACGGTGAAAGGAACTCCTGGATCAGGTGGCCCTGGGCGCCGTGGATCTCGACGCCGTCGCAGCCGCCCTCCCGGGCGTGCAGCGCGGCCCGGATGAAGCTGGCGATCATGTCCTCGACCTCGGCCAGCGTCAGCTCGTGCGGCACGCCGCCGCTGTGGGGGCAGGCGATGGCCGAGGGCGCCACCAGGTTCGGGATCAGCGCGCTGTGATGCTGGCGCCCGCCGTGGTTCAACTGCACGAACAGCAGCGCCCCCTCCCCGTGCACCGTATCCGCCAGCCGGCGCAGGCCGGGGATGACCTCGCGCTGAAAGAGATACAGCGCCCCCTCGCGCGCGCGCTCGGCGGGGTGAATGCGGGTGGATTCGGTGACGATGCTCCCGGCGCCGCCCTGGGCGATTGCGCGATAATGGCCCAGCAGGCGTTCGCTCACCTGGTGGTTCTCGCCGAGGTTGGTCGTGGTGGCGAGCCGCATCACCCGGTTGGGGACCTGCTTCGCGCCGAGGCGGATGGGGGAGAACAGGTGCGAATACGATTCAGCCATTCGGAAGCTCCTCATCTTGGGCGGTCGGACCTGCCATGCGGGCCGGGTCAGCGTTCCCGGCCGCGCGCTCGCTGGTGTTCAGGCGGGGATGGCCGCGATCAGGGCCGTGGCGTCGTCCAGGGTTTCCAGCCGGTCGCAGAGGGCGACGATGCGCTCCTGGACGGCGCGGGAGATGCGCCCGCCCGTGACGCGCCGGAACTTCTCCACCACGTCGGCGGGGGGGATGGGGCGGTCGGCGCCGCCGCGCTGGCGGCCCCAGGTCTTGAGCACGGTGCCGTCCTTGAGCTCGATCTCGACCGGGTTGCCTTCCGCCGAGCCGGCGCTGTCGAGCGCGGGGTCGCGCGTGATCTCGATCCTGCCGATCATCTCCAGCACCTTCGGGGCGCGGATCTTCTCCTCGGTGAACTGCTCCACGAACACCGCATCCTCCAGCAGCATGATGGCCGCCACGTAGTACAGGTTGAGCTGGGCCGAGGTGATGGTGGTGGGGGTGTAGGGCCAGCCCACGTTCTGCAGGTAGCCCTTGCCGAGCTTGATGCGCACCTGCTTGACCTGGTCGGGCGGGATGGGGTGCTGCCGGCGCAGCTCCTTGATCCCTTCCAGCGTGCCGTGGTTGGGCACGCGGCAGGCCCACAGCTTGATGAGCGCCCCCGGCGTGTTGTACTGGGCGCCGAGGTCCTTGGTCAGCTCGGCCAGCTTGTAGGCGGGCGGGCGGCGGTTGCCGGTGTGGGCCGCGGGAAACCCGCCGTACTCCGCCTCGAACACGTTGTCGGCGTTGGTGAAGCCGTTGGCCGCCAGCAGCGCGGCGAAGGTGCCGGCGCGGGCCGCCTGGCCGGCCAGCAGCCGCTTGCCCATCCCCCCATGGTGGGTGAACATCAGGCTGGCCGCCTGCTGCCCGGCGTGGCCGAGCGCGTGCACCACTTCGTCGGCGGAGAGCTTCAGCACGCAGGCTGCGCTCGCCACCGAAGCGAAGGTGCCCATCAGCCCCGGCCCGTGGAACCCCAGCTCGACGTGCGGGATGTTGCCCACGCAGCGCTGCACGCGCGAGGCGGTCTCGATGCCCGTCACCACCGCAGCGATCAGCTCCTTGCCGGAGATGCCGCCTCGCTGGTTGGCGAGCGCCAGGGCCGAGGGCACCGTCACCGAGCCGTTGTGGCCGCCCGCCCCCACGTCGTCCAGCTCGAAGCCGTGCACGGCCGTGCCGTTGATCATCGCCGCCGAAGGCGCCGAAAAGCGCAACGCCGTACCCCAGACCACCGAGGTGCCGGCCGCTTCCGTAGCCGCAACGGTGGCCCGCAGCCGCTCGGACCAGGGCAGCGTAGAGCCCAGCAGCCCCACGCCGAGGGCGTCCAGCACCAGCAGCTTGACGTGCTCGACGATGGGCCGGGGCAGCGCATCGTACCGGCTGGCGGCGATGTATTCCGCGAGGCCCCGCGTGTAGGCATTGGACATGGCCGGCTCCTGAGGGGTGTGGTGGTGAGGTTACGAATCCGCGCGGCGGGTGGAGCGGGGTCCCCATCCCGGCCTTCGGCCACCCGTCCCCACCGGGTGGGGAAGGGAAGGGGGTGGGGACGCCGCACGCCCGAGCCTGCCCTTACGCCTTGGCGAGCAGGCGGGCAAGCTGGGCCATGTCGCCGAGCCGCTCCAGCTCGCCCACCGTGGCGATGATCCTGCCGGCCTGCCCGTCGCCGACCAGCCCCTGGGTGTAGCGGCGGAACTTCTCGCAGGCCTCGTCCCAGGTCAGCGGGTCGCGCGGCGAGCCCTTGTGGGGCCGGGTGGGCACGGTGTGGCGCTTCCCGCCCGCCTCGAGCTGCACCTCGGCCGGAAAGACGCCGGGCGCCTCGTGCATCGATTCGTCGGGGATCAGCTCGACCCGCCGGGCCAGCTCGCGCACGAGGGGGTCGGCGAGGGCCTCGGCGTCGTAGACGCGCGGGTTCGACATGTCGCGCGTGAGCGCCACGGCGACCGTGAAGGGCAGGCTGTACTGCCCGCCCATCACCGTGGTCGGCTCTCGCACGGCGTGGCGATCCTCCATGATGCGGTGGGTGCCGCGGATGGCGATGCGGGTGATCGCCCGCGGATCGAAGGGATGCTCCCCTTTGAGCTGCTGGATCGCCTGCACCACCGCCTGGTGGGTGACGTGGGTGGCGTACGCCTTGTGCGAAGGCGGTTGGATCTGCCAGGTCTTGCCGAGCCCCGCCACCAGCTTGCCCAGGTCGGTCGGCTCCGAGAAGGCGTTGTAGTAGCCGTAGCGGCCTTCGAGCACCGTGGTGGGGCCGTGCAGCCCCTTCCGCGCCAGCAATGCGCTCTCGAGGCCGAGCTGGCTGGCGCGCCCGAGGTGCACGCGCTTGGTATCGGCGCCGGTCCAGGCGAACTCGAGCAGCCCCGCGCTGCACGAGCCGGCCAGCCCGAACGCGCTGGCGAGGGTAGCCGCGTTGAAGCCGTAGAGGTGGCCCACGGCCGCCGCCGCGCCGAACGGCCCCTGCGTGCCTGGATTATGGAAGCCCCGCGTCGATTCCAGCCCCACGGCCGTCCGCTGGATGCGGGCCGACACCTCGAACCCCAGCGCCAGGGCGGCGAGAAACGCCTTGCCGTCGCGGTGCTCCCGCTCGCTCACGGCCAGCGCCGCGGGCAGCACGGTGCCGCTGGCGTGGGAGCCGGTCAGGGGCTCGCACTCGAACGCGCCGATCATGGCACCGTTGGCGAGCGCCGCCCGGGAAAGGTCCACCTGCCAGGGTTGGTTGATGGCGCTCGCCTCGGGCGTGCCGCCCAGCTCCCGCACCAGCTCGACCACCCGCTGCGCCCAGGGCAGGGCCGAGCCGACGTAGCCCGCGGCGATCGTATCCAGCACCGCCAGCCTGCACTCGGCGACGAGGCGGGCGGGAAGGTCGGCGTACCGCGTCTCGGCGACGAACTGCGCCAGCATCTGCGTCTCATGCATCGTGTGCCCCCACGGGATTGAGATTCGGTGCGCGAACCGGCCGGGTGCCGGCCCGCAACCCCGCGACCTCGGCCTCCGGGATTTCCCTTAGCCCATTTGCCCGCCGGAGGCGAGCCCCCGACCCCGCGGCGCGATCAGGGTCGAAAAGTTCGCGCGGCAGGGCCAGGCCGGGCGGGCGGATTCCTCCTGCTGCCCTGCCATCCCATGGCGGCGCCGCGGGCCTTCCCGTCGAACTCCGGCGCCACGCCGCCAGGCTTGAGAAGCCGGGCCGGCTCGCCTACACTGGCGATCATCGCCCGGCGCGCGGAAAAGTGCGCTTCCCGCACGTGCCGCTGCCCCGCGAAGCGCCCGCCAGCCCTGCAGCCCGACCCGGAAGCATGAACGATCAGACCCTCTTGGGCACCCTGGATCACATCACGTTCCAGAACCCCGAGTCGCACTTCCTCGTGGGCCGGTTGCTGGCCGAGGAGCGCCCGGAACCGGTCACCATCAAGGGCCGCCTCTACAACGTCCACGAGGGGCAGACCCTCAAGGTGTGGGGTCGCTGGGAGGAGCACCGCGAGTATGGCCTGCAATTCGTCGTGGATGCCTTCATGGAGATGCTGCCCAGCTCCCTCGCAGGCATGGAGCGCTATCTCGCCTCCGGC
>JACQKK010000071.1 GCA_016204605.1 Candidatus Lambdaproteobacteria bacterium | reverse complement strand
GGGGAGGGGTGATTGCATCCCGCGCGGGTGGCTGGTTCGGGCTCCCTCCCTCTCCCCCTGGAGCGGGAGGGCCGGGGAGGGTGAGGCTGCGAACGCGGACGTCCGATTTCGAACTGAGACAAACCCAGCGCATCGGCGGGCTTGCCTCGCTCCGGGCGATGTGGTTGATGTAGGGGCTATGCCCCCTCGCATGGACGGGGGTGGCCACGGGCGAGAGCCGCCGGGACGAGCGGCTGCACGAGCGGCGGCAGGGGCGAAGGCACAGTCCGCCCCCCGTGCGCCCGGCAGGGTCGACACCCCGGCCCGCGGCCTGAGCGATCCCAGCGTTTCCGGAGGCGTGTGATGGCAGCAGACTACACAAGCGACGTGCTGGTCGTCGGTGCGGGCAATGCCGCGTTGTGCGCGGCCCTGGCGATCCGCGAGCGCGGCGTGAGCGTGATCCTGATCGAATCGGCGCCGATCGAGGAGCGGGGCGGGAACAGCCGCTACACCGGCGGCGCCCTGCGCATGGTCTACAACGGCGTCGAGGATCTCGAGAAGATCTACGCGGACCTGACCGAGGACGAGAAGAAGAACGCCGACTTCGGCACGTACACGGCCGAGCAGTTCTTCGACGACATGGGCCGGATCACCCAGTACCGCACCAACCCCGACCTGTGCGAAGTGCTGGTGACCAAGAGCTTCGAGACCTACGCCTGGATGAAGCAGAAGGGCGTGAAGTTCATGCCCATCTACGGGCGGCAAGCCTTCAAGATCGATGGCAAGTTCAAGTTCTGGGGCGGCATCGCCGTCGAAAGCTGGGGCGGGGGCGAGGGGCTGGTGAATTCCATGTTCGCCGCGGCCGAGCGCGACGGCGCGCAGGTGCTCTACCACACCCGCGCCACCGCGCTGCTCCAGGACGATGCGGGCGCCGTGTGCGGCGTCAAGGCGCGCAAGGACGGCAGGGCCATCGAGATCCGCGCCAGGCAGGTGATCCTGGCCTGCGGCGGATTCCAATCGAACACCGAGTGGCGCACACGCTACCTGGGGCCGGGCTGGGACCTGGCCAAGGTGCGCGGTACCCGCTACAACCTGGGCGATGGCCACCGCATGGCCATCGAGATCGGCGCGATGCCCTACGGCCAGTGGTCCGGCTGTCACGCGGTGGGCTGGGACTACAACGCCCCCGACTTCGGCGACCTGACGGTGGGCGACGCATTCCAGAAGCACAGCTACCCGTTCGCCCTGATGGTCAACGCCCAGGGCAGGCGGTTCGTGGACGAAGGCGCCGACTTCCGCAACTACACCTACGCCAAGTACGGGCGCGCCATCCTGGAGCAGCCGGGCCAGTACGCCTGGCAGATCTGGGACCAGAAGACCGTCCACCTGCAGCGCGACGAGTACAAGATCCGCCGCGTGACCAAGGTCAAGGCCGATACCCTCGCGCAACTGGCCGCGAAGCTCGACCCGCCGGTGGACCAGGCGCAGTTCCTCAAGACCATCGCCGAGTACAACGCGACCGTGATGACGGAGGTGCCCTACAACCCTAACGTGAAGGACGGCCGCGGCACGCGCGGGCTCGCGCTGCCCAAGTCCAACTGGGCGATGACCATCGACCAGCCGCCCTTCGAGGCATACGCCGTGACCTGCGGCGTGACGTTCACCTTCGGCGGGCTGCGCGTCAACACCTCGGCCCAGGTGCTGGATACGGAGGAGAAGGTGATCCCCGGCCTGTACGCCGCCGGCGAGATCGTGGGCGGCCTGTTCTACTTCAACTACCCTGGCGGGAGCGGGCTTACGGCGGGCGCCGTGTTCGGCAAGATCGCCGGCGAGCATGCCGCCGCCCAGGTGGCCGCGACGGCTGCTGCCAAGAAGGCGTGACGCCGCGCCCGGACTCGGGGTGGGCCAGACGGCCCGGCAAGTCCGTTGCCGGAACGGGCGCCGCCACTACCCGCCCTGGCGGGCCTCGGGGCGGAACAGGTTGAGCGGAATCTTCAGGTAGCGGGTCTTGTTGGGGGCGGGCTCGGGCAGCCGCCCCGCGGCGATGTTGACCTGCACGCTCGGGAACAGCAGCGCCGGGGCGTTGAGCGTGGCATCGCGGGCCTCGCGGAAGCGCACGAAGTCCGCCTCGCTCATCCCCTCCCGCAACTGGACGTTCGCGCGCTTCTGCTCGCCGATGGTGGACTCGTAGCGCAGCGCCCGCCCGTTGGGCTGGTAGTCGTGGCCCACGAACACACGGGTCTCCGCGGCCAGCGTGTAGAGCCGCCGCGTCACCGAGCGGTAGAGCTCGACGGCGCTCGCGTCCGGGAAGTCGCAGCGCCCCGTACCGAAATCGGGCATGAACAGCGCGTCGCCGGTGAACACGGCGTCGGCGAGGCGGTAGCTCACGCACGCGGGCGTGTGGCCCGGCGTGGCGATGGTCTCGACGTGCAGGGCGCCGGCCTGGAGCACCTCGCCATCGCGCAGCAAGCGGTCGAACTGGCTGCCGTCGGTGGGGAACTCGGGGGGCAGATCGAAGAGGGCCTTGAAGGTGCGCTGCACCTCGGCGATGCCGTCGCCGATGGCGATCCGCGCCCCCGGGAAGCGTTCCTTGAGCACTTGCGATGCGGAG
>JACQKK010000012.1 GCA_016204605.1 Candidatus Lambdaproteobacteria bacterium | reverse complement strand
GCGTGCGGTGCCGCACCCGCCCGCCTTCGCGGTACGATTCGCGCAGCAAGTGCCGCTGATAGGTCTTGCCGCCCCGCACGCTGCGTGAGGTGTCCACGTACATAGTGGATACGATTATGCCATGGACACCGCCGGTGTCAACAATATTCCACAACAATTAGTGGCTACATCCGCCGCCTCCGATCGCCCGCGGCCCGCTCTCTTCAAGCCCTGGAACGAAAAAGCGGCTGGAAGATCAGTTTGAAATGTAACGACTGCGAGAGTCTCTTGATAGGCGATTGCGGTCGCTTCGATCGTTGCGCACCACCGCCTACCAAAGCGCTTCGGGCATGGGCAGGCCGTCGAACACCGAGTCGTCGAGGGAGCCGGGCGGCATCACGCCGAATTCCTCGAGGATCAGGTAGATCTGGCGGGTGTGCTGGCCCGCGTGCCAGGCCGTGCGCTCGAACAGGGCGTGGATCGACTGCTCGCCGTAGTAGGTGCCCACGGGTTTCCTGAACACCTCCAGCGGCGCCGTGGCGAACCAGGCGTTGAACCGCTCGCGCACCGCGGCGCCGAACTCGGCGATCTGTGGGCCGGTGCGGATATCCGTCGGGCCGTAGTCGGTGATCGGTGTCACCGGAAAATAGCCCGTCTCCATCGCTTCCACGAACCCCAGCGTCAGCCGGAAGACGTGGTAGGACAGGTCGCGCAGGCTGCGCTTGCGCCCGCCCCGCTCGACCGTCATCAGGTGGTCGGGCGCGGCGGCGATGCCGTGCTGGGCGTAGGAGAGGATGCGGTCCAGGCTCTGGGCCAGCTCCTGCGGGTTGAGCGCGGGGACGATCACCTGCTCGATCCCCACCAGCCGGGCCAGCGCCTCGGGGTTCCAGCCGTGGACGAACTGGCTGCCCACGACCGTGGCCGGCACCCGCGGGATGCCGATCCGCTTCAGCTCGGCCTGGGCAGCCGCGTTGCCCTGCACGTCCACCGGCTCGTACTGGACGCCCCACGACGAAAGCAACTCTTTCGTCTTCGCGCAGGAGCTTCAGCCGGGCTGCACGAACACCCGGATGCGGGGAACCGCGGCGGTTGCCTTCATGTCGGGACCTCCGTGTTCGTCATGGAGAAGCGCAGGGCGCGGGAGCGCACGACCCGGCCGCGCGGCCAATTGCGCCATGAATTGCCTCTATTCTTTCCGCTGGGGACTGTCAATCCGCGGGCGGTCGGGAAGCCGGGCGAGTGCAGGATCGGTCGTCGGCCTGGCTCAACCACATCCCGCCGCCGCTTCGCGATCCTGCGCGGCGGGCCGCTCCGCGCCTTCAGGCGGTGGGGGGCGGTGAGGGCGTGGCTCCGCCGGGCTCCTGCTCCACCAGGTCGTGCAGGTTGTAGTGGTTGATGACGAAGTGCAGGACGATGGCGGGCCAGAGCGAGCGCGACCACGTGGTCAGCCCGCCCAACGCCAGCCCCAGCACGAGGGCGAACAGGGTCCAGGGGATCAGGCGGCGGCGCCACGGCCAGTGGAACAGGCCGAACAGGAGCGCCGTCGGCCACAGCCCGAGCCGGGGATGCATCACCCCGCGGAACAGCAGTTCCTCCCCGAACGCGGAGAGCAGAGCCAGGGCCAGGATCGCCCCCGAGCCGAGCGGCCCCAGCACGGCCCGCAGCTCCTCCCGCAGGGCACGACCCCAGCCCGTGCGCCGCGCGACCCGGCGGCTGCCCAGCACTACGAGCGCCCCGCCGGCGAGCGCCGCCGCCAGCCCCCCGGCCAGCCGCAGCGGGTCGCCCACCACCAGCACACCCGGCGGCTCCAGCCAGAAGGCGCTGACCAGCATCGGCAGGTAGAACGCCGCGGCCACCACGATCAAGGTGCGGGCCGGTTGCGGGGTCATGGGCGGCGAGTTGCAGGTGTTCTGGCAGCGTGTTGCTTCCGTATCTGCACTTTCGTATGATTAATCACGGCCGGGAGATCTGACAGTATCAGATCGCTGGAGCATGGTCCCCACTCGGCCGTCCCCCGTTTGCAAGCCCTGGCTGCCGCATGCACCTGCTCTATGCGGATGACTCTGGCACCACGACCGATGCAAGCCAAAGGCATTTTGTTCTCGCTGGTGTCTCCATTTTCGAGCGGCAGGGCCACTGGCTCGCCGAAGAACTGAGGAAAATCGTCGCGCCGTTCCGACCGGATGATCCTGACTCGGTTGAGTTGCATGGATCGCCGATGCTTAATGGTCGGGGGCTCTGGCGCGGGTTTCCGCTACCCGAAAGAATCTCGGCGATCAAGAATGCCCTGACCTTTCTTGCCCGATCCCACCCCAGCAATCGGGTTTTCGCGGCGGCAATTCGCAAGGCGAGCGTCTCACCCGATGACGCCGTTCGGATCGCTTTCGAGCAGCTTTCGAGCCGGTTTGACATGTATTTGATGCGGCTCCATCGAAAAGGCGACACGCAACGGGCCCTCATTATTTTCGACAAGAGCGCGCACGAGTTGCTGATTCAAGGGCTCGCAAGAGATTTTTGCAGTTCTGGGCATACGTGGGGCAAGTTACGCAATCTTGTGGATGTGCCCGTTTTCTTGGATTCGCGCGCATCCCGCCTTCTGCAGCTCGCGGATCTGATCGCATATGCAGTTTTCAGGCGGTACGAAACCAATGATCGACAGTTCTTCGATATTATCGAGCATCGCTTCGATTCTGAGGGCGGCATCATCCACGGCCTGTATCATCTCGGCTGAGTAACCGGCATCCTTCCTTGCTCCGGTCAAGGCCGCTTGTTAGACTGGCCAGGCATGATGAGCGCGCCGATCCGCTCGCCGTGTCGGCATTGACGGGCAGCGAGGGGGCCGGCCCCTTGCAGCCTGCCCATGCGGCGCGCCGATGCCAACCGAGGGCGTGGTCGTGACCTCGTGATATTCCAACGCGTCGCGAGATTGGCCGGTCCGTTCGTAATCTGCAACGCTGGGGCGAGCCCCATGGATCAGGACAGACTCAAGACGTTTTCCCGGCGCATCTTCGCCGATGCGGCCAGCACCATGGTTTCCGGCCTGGCCTACCTGGGCAGCCGGAATGGCCTGTTCAAGCTCATGGACGGCCGGGGCGCGATGACCGTGGAAGATGTCGTCTCCGCCAGCGGCCTGCATGCGAGCTACGTGGAGGAGTGGCTCAAGGGCATGGCGGCCGCCGAGATCCTGGACTACGACCCGCAACACCACACCTTCAGCCTGCCCCCGGAGCACGCCTATTTCCTGAACTCCGAGGGCACCGACCATTTCATGACCGGGCTTTACGAGCGGGTGGTGGCGCTGCTGGGGGTGGCGCCGCAGGTGGCCGGATTTTTCCGCGCCGGCGGGGGCATCCGCTTCAGCGACTACAGCGCGGAGTTCCACGCCATCTCGGATCGGCTGAACCGGGGCGCCTACGAGCTGCGCCTGCCGACCGTGTGGCTCGACGAAATGCCCGCCGTGCGCGACAAGCTGACCCGCGGGGGCCGGGCCCTGGATTTCGGCTGCGGCGTGGGCCGCCCCTCGATCGCGCTGGCCAAGGCGTTTCCCCGCTCCACGTTCGTGGGCATCGATTCCCACGCCGGTTCCATCGAGACGGCGCAGCGCCTGGCGAAGGAGGCTGGGACGGATGGGCGGGTCACGTTCCTCAACCAGCGCATCGACGACTTTTCCAGCGCGGAGCCGTTCGATTTCATCTCGGCCTGCGACTGCGTCCACGATCTGGAGGATCCGCTGGGCACGCTGCGGAAGATCCGGGCGCTGCTGGCGCCGGACGGCACGTTCTTCGTGGTCGAGCTCAAGGTCGCGGACAAGCTGGAGGAGAACAAGACCCCGATCAGTGTCATGTTCTACGGGTTCAGCATGTTCTATTGCATGACCCAGTCGCTGGCCAAGGGCGGACCCGGGCTGGGCACCTGCTTCGGGACCTCCAACATGAAGGCGCTCATGCATGAGGCCGGCTTCGGCCGCTTCGAGGTGCTCGGCATCCGCAGTCCGGTCAACGTCTTCTATGCCGTGGGCCATTGACGCCCGGCTGGAGCGCGCGCCCTCGACGCCGCCCTGGACGGCTCCCGCAGCGGCGATCGTGCGCCGATGGCACCCCATCAGGGAGAGCAGCCACCATGAACGACAGCGCAGCCCGCTCTTGCGCAGTTCCCCTGCGTCGCGAGATCGGACGATGAGAGAGTCGAGCCCCGCCATGGCCCCCGGCCGCAACGACCCGTGCTGGTGCGGAAGCGGGCAGAAATACAAGAAGTGCCACCTGGAGCAGGACCGCGCCGGGCGCACGGAGGCGCCGCCGCAGAGGGCCCGCGCCCGCCGGGCCGAGAGCGTGCGCGGCAACCCCCACCTGATCAAGACGCCGGCGCAGATCGAGGGCATCCGCCGGGCCGGGGCGGTCACGCGGGATATCCTGGATCTGATCGAAGCACGCATCGGCCCGGGCGCGACCACCGACGAGATCGACCGCTGGGTGTACGAAACCACGCTGGCCCGGGGCGGCTATCCCTCCCCGCTCCACTACAAGGGTTTCCCGAAGAGCGTCTGCACCTCGGTCAACGAGGTGGTGTGCCACGGCATCCCCGGTGCGCGCGTGCTGGTGGAGGGCGACATCATCAACGTGGACGTGACGACCACGCTCGACGGCTTCATCGGCGATGCCAGCCGCACGTACCTGATCGGGCGGGTCAGCGAGCAGGCGCGCCGGCTGGTCGAGGTCACCCGCGAGTGCCTGTACCTCGGGATCGACCAGGTGCGCCCCGGCGGATACGTGGGCGATATCGGCGAAGCCATCCAGCGCCACGCGGAAGCGCATGGCTACAGCGTGGTGCGCGATTTCGTCGGCCACGGCACGGGCATCGAGTTCCACGAGGAGCCGCAGATTCCCCACTTCGGGCGGCGCGGCACCGGCCATCCGCTGTTGCCGGGGATGGTGTTCACCATCGAGCCCATGATCAACGCGGGCGACTGGCGCATCCGCATCCTGCCCGACCGCTGGACGGCCGTCACGGCCGATGGCTCGCTCTCCGCCCAGTTCGAGCACACCCTCGCCGTCACGGAGAACGGGGTGGACATCCTCACCAAGTAGCGCCGCGCGCCGCGCGCCACGCCGGCCCGAAGCCGCTCCCCGGCGGCGGGGCGGCGTTCCCGATCACACCCAGCCACGCTCCCGGCCGATAGCCCCGCCATGCACCCGCCCGCAACGTCACCCGGCTTCGAGAGCGTCGCCGCGGCGCTCCCCGGGCTGCTCTATGTGGATCACGTGGCGATCGCCGTGCCGCGCGGCACCCTTGAGCAGCACGTAGCGGCCTACGCCGGCCTCGGCTTCCGCGAGGTGCACCGGGAGACGCTCGGGGGCACGGACAACGTGACCGAGGTCATGCTGCAGATCGGCGCCAGCCCCAACATGATCCAGCTCGTCGAGCCCGGGGGGCCGGATTCCCCCGTGCAGAAGGCGCTGGATCGGAACGGCGGCCGCGGCGGCCTGAGCCACGTCGCCTTCCGCGTCGCGGACATCCATGCCGCCTACCGCGAGCTGGCCGGGCGGGGCTACCGCATGCTCGATGCGGCGCCGCGCCGGGGCACCGCCGGCACGCTGGTGTTCTTCATCCACCCCAAGTCCCCCGCAGCGACGCCGCTCGACGTGCTGATCGAGATCGTCCAGGCGCCCTGAACCGGGAGGTCGCCCCGGCGGCGGGCCTCCTCCGTCGGGACCCGGCCGCTCCCCAGGGAGAGGAAGGGAGCCTCCTCGCTGCCCCGTGTCCACCGCCGATCTCCCCCTCTCCAATTCCTGAAGAGGGGCCGGGGGCATAGGCGTTAACGTACTGCCCTCCGGTGGGTGGCTTCTGCCAAGTCACGATTCCCGGCGTTCCCCGGGAATTGAAATGTTCGGATCGGACTTTTCTCAGCGCCTGAGGCTGAAATCCGCGCGGTGCGCGGCTTTCGACGTCCCCACCCCGTCCTGCGG
>JACQKK010000064.1 GCA_016204605.1 Candidatus Lambdaproteobacteria bacterium | reverse complement strand
GGCGCCGTGCTGGCCACCAACACCTCGACCATCTCCGTGGACGGGCTGGCCAAGGTGCTCAAGCGCCCCGAGCGCTTCTGCGGGATGCACTTCTTCAACCCCGTGCACCGCATGCCGCTGGTCGAGGTGATCCGCGGCAAGGCCACCGACGCCGAGACGCTGGCGACCGTGGTCGCCTATGCGCAGAAGCTCGGCAAGACCCCGATCGTGGTCAATGACGGGCCGGGGTTCCTGGTCAACCGCATCCTGTTGCCCTACATGCTGGCGTTCCAGGTGCTGGTGCGCGAAGGCGTGCCCATCGAGACTCTCGACACGGTCATGGAAGGCTTCGGCTGGCCCATGGGCCCCGCCTTCCTCAGCGACGTGGTGGGGCTCGATACGGCCAAGCACGCGGGCGGCGTGATGGCGGGGGCGCTCCCCGACCGCTTCGCCTATCCCGGCGGCGGCCCCACCCCCAACGACCTGCTGGTGCAGGCGGGCTACCTGGGCCAGAAGAACGGCAAGGGCTACTACGTCCACAGCAAAGGCCGCGACGGACGCGACCGCAAGGCGTTCGACCCCGCGGTGCTGGCCGTGCTCAGGCCGGCCATCGCGGGCGGCGGCGAGGCGATGACACCCGAGGAGATCACCGAGCGGCTGATGCTGCCCATGGTCACCGAGGCCTCGCGCTGCCTGATGGACGGCATCGTGGCCTCGCCCATCGAGCTCGACATGGCGCTGATCCTGGGGCTGGGCTTTCCCCCCTTCCGCGGGGGCCTGCTGCGCTGGGCCGACCGCACGGGCCTGGCCGCCCTCGCGGCCACCGGCGAGAAGCACGCGGCCCAGGGCGCCCAATACCCGCCCACGCCCCAGATGCGCGACCTGGCCAAGGCCGGCAAGGGCTTTCACGGCTGAGGCCGCCCCTGGCGTTCACGGTTTCGCACGGGAGACGAGCGCCATGCCGAATTATCAGCAGTTGGCCAACCTGCTCGTGCAGGCCACCGTGGCGTTCATGCAGGCGTTCGAGCGCGTGTTCGGGGGGTGAGGGCAGGGCGGAGCGATGGGTGCCACAACGGATGCCCGTGACGAGGTGCGCAACGTGCTCTGGCGGCTCAACGCGGCTTGGCGCGAGGGTCGGCCCGAGGCGATGACGCCGCTGCTGCACCCGGACGTGGTGATCGTCCCGCCCGGCTTCACCATGACGGTGCGCGGGCGGGAAGCCTGCGTGGCGAGCTACCGCGAGTTCGCCACGCGGGCCAAAGTGCACGAGGTGCGCGTGCGGGAGCCGCGCATCGAGGTGTTCGGCGCGACGGCCATCGCCACCACCGGCTTCGAGCTCGCGTTCGAGCTGGAGGGCCAGCGCTACCGCGAGGCGGGTCACGACGTGTGGGTGTTCGCGCGGGAGGGCGGCGCCTGGCTCGGCATCTGGCGCACGCTGGTGGTGGGGCCGGGCCCCGGGCGCGCCGCGTGAAGCATTGGCAGGCCAACGCAAGCCGGAGATTGCCATGCAAGAGGCGGTGGTGGTGGATGCGGTGCGGACGCCGATGGGGCGCTCGCGCAACGGGGCGTTCCGCAACGTGCGGGCGGAGGAGCTGAGCGTCGCGGTGATGCGGGCGCTGCTGGCGCGCAATCCCGCGCTGGATGCCAGGGAGATCGACGACGTGATCTGGGGCTGCGCCAACCAGACCGGCGAGCAGGGGTTCAACGTGGCCCGGGCCATCGCGCTGTTGGCCGACCTGCCCCACGAGGTGCCGGCGCAGACGGTCAACCGCCTCTGCGGCTCCTCGCTCCAGGCGATCAACACGGCGGCCCAGGCCATCATGACCGGCTACGGCGAGGTCTACCTGTGCGGCGGCGTGGAGCACATGGGCCACATCCCCATGACCCAGGGGCTCGATATCCCGCCCGGGTACGCCCGCCACGGGGCCACGGCCGGCATGAACATGGGGCTCACCGCCGAGTACCTGGCCGTGATGCACCAGATCTCGCGCCGGCGCCAGGACGAGTTCGCGCTGCGCTCCCACCAGCGCGCCGTGGCCGCGCACGCGGAGGGCCGCTTCGCTGCGCAACTGGTGCCCGTGGAAGGCCACGATGGCGAGGGCTTCGCCATCGAGGTGGCGCGCGACGAGGTGGCGCGGGCCGATGCCAGCCTGGAGGCGCTGGGCCAGCTCCCGCCCGCCTTCAACCCGGCCGGAGGCACGGTCACCGCCGGCAACAGCTCCGCCCTCTCCGATGGCGCCGCGGCGGTGCTGGTGATGTCGGCCGAGCACGCCAAGGCGCTGGGGATCGAGCCGATGGCCCGCATCAAGGCCATGGCCATCGCCGGCGTCGATCCTTCGATCATGGGCATCGGCCCCGTGCCCGCCACCCGCAAGGCGCTCGAGCGGGCGGGGATGACGCTCGACGACGTGCAGCTGATCGAGCTCAACGAGGCCTTCGCGGCCCAATCGCTGGCCGTGCTCAAGGAGCTGAAGCTGCTCGACCAGATGGACGAGAAGGTGAACCTGAACGGCGGCGCCATCGCGCTCGGCCACCCGCTCGGCTGCTCCGGCGCGCGCATCGCCACCTCGCTCCTGCACCTGATGCAGGAGCGCCGGCTCTCGGTGGGGCTGGCCACCATGTGCATCGGCATGGGGCAGGGCATCGCCACCGTGTTCGAGCGCGGGTAGGCGGGCGTCTCCGGCGGGTGGCGCGGCGCCGCGACGTCCCGGTCGCTTCGGGTCGCACCGGGCCTCTTCCCGCGGCGGGGAGCGCCGGCGGTCGGATGCGTGTCTCGACGGCGGGCAGCCGAGCGCCCTCCCCATGTCCCCTGCACCCGAGGCTGCAGTCGCCGATCGCCGTGGGCGCACCGTGAAGGGGAGAGGGCCGTGAAGATCATCGTGATGGGGAGCGGTGGCGTGGGGGGCTACTACGGCGGACGCTTGGCCAGGGCGGGCCACGCCGTGACGTTCATCGCTCGCGGCGCGCACCTGGCGGCGCTGCGCCGCAAGGGCCTCCAGGTGTTCAGCCACTTCGGCGACTTCCACCTGCCCCGGGTGCAGGTCACCGACGTTCCGGCCGAGGCGGGGCCGGCGGAGCTGGTGATCGTGGCCACCAAGGCCTACGATCTCGAGGCGGCCGCGGCGGCGCTGCGACCCGTGGTGGCCGCGGAGACCGCGGTGCTGCCGCTGCTGAACGGCGTGGACATCGCCGAGCGCCTCGGCGCCGTGCTCGGCGCTACGATCAATTCGGCGCACGTGCTGGGCGGCGTGTGCGGCATCTCCAGCGCCCTCGCGGAGCCGGGGGTGATCCGCCAGGTGAGCCCCTTCGAGTACATCGCCCTGGGCGAGCGCGACGGCAGAGTCACGCCGCGGGCCCAGGCCGTGGCAGCGGCGCTCAAGCAGGCCGGCATCAACGCGAAGCTCTCCGACGACATCCGGCGCGACATCTGGGCCAAGTTCATCTTCCTCACCGCCAACGCCGGCCTGTGCGCCCTCACCCGGCAGGTGACGGGCGCGGTGCGGGCCGATCCCGATACGCGGGCCCTGCTCCAGGCCTGCATCACGGAGGTCGTCGCCGTGGCGCGCGCCCAGGGCGTGGACCTGGGCGAGGACGCCCCCGAGCAGGCCCTCAGCCAAATCGACCGCGCCCCCGAGTCCCTCAAGCCCTCCCTGCTGCTGGACCTCGAGCGCCGGAACCGGCTCGAGCTGGACGCCCTCACCGGCACGGTGCTGCGCATGGCCGGCGAAACGGGCGTGGCCGCGCCCGTCAACCGGTTCATCTACGCCGCCCTCACGCTGCACGCCCAGGGGCACTGAGGAACCCTGCGCCGGCGCGGTGCTGCCCGGTGCCATCGCCCGCAGGCCATCCGGCGACGACTTGGGCCGAGCCCCCGACGGAACTTCGCCCCTGCTGCGTTTTGGCAGGTAGGTCCTGCCAGGGCCCGGCCGGTTCCCGCACCGCCCGGGCGCCGGGAATGCGGGTGGCGCCGGCTCACTTCCGTTACCGGACGCGTAACGCGAATTCTGCTATACGGCGTTGGCTCGCGGAGTGCGGCGCGGGCCGCGTTCCAACCGCTTGAGGGGCAGCCCGCCATGACCGATCCCGCAAGCAACGAGATGCCTCCGGCCGCGCCCGGCCCGTTCGAGCGGGCGCTGCGGCTGGGGGTCGAGGTGCGCCCGGGGGAGGCCGGGGCGCTGGCCTGGGCGTTCGCGTACTTCTTCTGCCTGATGTGCAGCTACTACATCCTGCGGCCCGTGCGCGACGAGATGGGGGTGGCGGGCGGGGTCAACAAGCTGCAATGGCTGTTCACGGCCACGTTCCTGGCGATGCTGGCGGCGGTGCCGGCTTTCTCGGCGCTGGTGGCCCGCTACCCGCGGCGGACGTTCATCCCGGTCGTCTACCGCTTCTTCGCGCTGAACATCGTGGTGTTCTTCCTGCTGCTGAAGGCGGGAGTGGCGCCGGCGCTGGTGGCGCGGGCGTTCTTCGTCTGGGTGAGCGTCTTCAACCTGTTCGTGGTGTCGGTGTTCTGGAGCTTCATGGCCGACCTGTTCGACAGCGCGTCCGGGAAGCGCCTGTTCGGCTTCATCGCGGCAGGCGGCAGCGCGGGCGCCCTGCTCGGGCCGCTGCTGACCACGCTGCTGGTGAAGCCGCTCGGCCCGGTCAACCTGCTGCTGCTCTCCGCGCTGCTGCTCGAGGCGACGGTGTGGTGCGCCCTGCAGCTCGGCCGCTGGGCGCAGCGCAACCCGCGCGAGCACCAGCCGGCGGCACCCGCCGCGGCGCACCCGGGGCGGGAGCGGATCGGCGGCGGGGCGTTCACGGGCATCTGGGATGCGCTGCGCTCGCCATACCTGCTGGGCATCTCGCTGTACATGCTGCTGTACACGGCCACCTCGACCTTCCTCTACTTCGAGCAGGCGCACATCGTCGCCGCCGGCTCGACCGACCCCGCCCAGCGCACGCAGTGGTTCGCCACGATCGACCTGGTGGTGAACGTGCTCTCGCTCGCGATGCAGGCCATGCTGACCGGCCGGGTCATCGCGCGCTTCGGCGTGGGGCTGACCCTGGCCATCGTGCCGCTGCTGACCATCGTCGGGTTCGTCGGGCTGGGGGTGGCGCCCCTGCTCTGGTTCCTGATCGGCTTCCAGGGGGTGCGGCGCGCCTCGAACTTCGCCCTGGCCCGTCCGGCGCGGGAGATCCTGTTCACGGTCGTCAGCCGCGAGGACAAGTACAAAGCCAAGAACTTCATCGATACGGTGGTCTACCGCGGCGGCGACGCCGTGAGCGGCTGGCTGTTCGCCGGGCTCAAGGCCGCGGGCTTCGGGCTGGCGGCGATCGCCTTCATCACCGTGCCGGTCGCCGCCGTGTGGCTGGTCAACGGCTTCCTGCTGGGCCGGCGCCAGGAGCGCCTGGCCGCGACCGCCGCCCTGAGCTCGCCGCTCGTGCCGACCGTATCGCCCACCGCGTAGGCGGCCCCGGGCCGCGCGTGTCATGCCACCAACCCTTGAGGAATCGGCAACCATGAACGAGCAGCGTAAGGGAGTCACCCGCCGCGAGGCGCTGGCCCTGCTGGGCGGCGGCGCGGCGCTGTTGATGGCCGGCACGGCGGGGCGACCCGCACCCGTGTATGGCCAGCCCGCGTACGGCCAGCCGGGACAGTTGATCCGCAACATCCCCGCCACGGGCGAGGGGCTGCCGGCCGTGGGACTCGGCACCGCCGTCACGTTCGACGTGGGCAACGACCCGGCGAAGCGGGCGCCGCTGCCCGAGGTGGTGCGGCAGTTCGTGGCGGCGGGCGGGCGCCTGATCGATACCGCCCCCTCCTACGGCGCGTCCGAGGAGATCATCGGCGAGATCGTGCGCAGCCAGGGGTTGCGCGGCAAGGTGTTCCTCTCGACCAAGGTCGGCGCCAGCAACATGGCCGAGGGGCTCGAGCAGCTCAACACCTCCGTCCGCCTGCTCGGCGAGGGCATCGACCTGATCGAGGTGCACAACCTGAAGGACTGGAAGAACCAGCTCGCCCGCCTGCGCGAGTGGAAGGCCGCCGGCCGCATCCGCTACCTGGGCGTGACCCACTACACCGAGCGCTCGCTCGACGCCATGATCCGCGTGGTGGGCCAGGAGCAGCTCGACTTCATCCAGATCAACTACTCCGTGCGCGAGCGGGAGGCCGATGCGAAGCTGCTGCCGCTCTGCCGGGAGCGGGGCGTGGCGGTGCTGGTCAACCGCCCCTTCGCGCGGGCCGGGCTGTTCCGCGCCGTGCGCGCCAAGCCCCTGCCGGCCTGGGCGGCCGAGTTCGACTGCGCGAGCTGGGCGCAGTTCTTCCTCAAGTTCATCGTCTCGAACCCGGCCGTGACCTGCGCGCTCCCGGCCACCTCGAACCCCAAGCACGTCCTCGACAACATGGGCGCGGGGCTGGGTCGGCAGCCCGACGCGGCCCAGCGCAAGCGCATGGCGGAGTATTTCGACGCGATCTGAGGCGGCGGCCGCGCGTGTGGAGGTGAGACCTCTGCACGACCATGCGATGCCCTCGCAAGCCGGCCTCACCCGCCCCGGCCCTCCCGCTCCTGAGGGAGAGGGAGGGAGCGTCGGATCGGCCGTCCCAGCGGATCGCAGCCACCCCCTCTCCCTCAGGAAGCCTGCCCCGAGCGCAGCGAGAGGAGGGGGCAGGGGGTGAGGCCGCGCCGCTCCCCTCCCCTTCCTCCTGCCCAGGAGTTCCCCATGTGGAAACCTTCCACCGCCGAGGTCAAGTTCCGCGGCGACATCGCCTGGATCACCATCGCCAGCCACAACGGGATGAACCCGCTCTCCCGGCCCACCTGCGAGGCACTGCTCAAGGCCGGCAACGCCGCGATGGACAACCCGCACGTACGGCTGGTGATCCTCACCGGCGCGGGCGAGCGCTCCTTCATCGCGGGCAAGGACCTCAACGAGATCGGCGCCGACGACTACAAGGACACGACCGCGGCGTTCCTCTCGATCAGCCACACCCACATGGTGTGCCACATGTTCCGGGCCATGCCCGTGCCGAGCATCGCCCGCATCAACGGCTACTGCCTGGGGGCGGGGATGGAGATCGCCGCCTGCTGCGACCTGCGGGTGGGGGCCGACCACAGCCGGTACGGCATGCCCGAGGTGCAGCTCGGCTCGATTTCGCACATGGAGGCCTCCGTGTTCCCCTCGCTGATCGGCTGGGGCAACACCCGCGAGCTGCTCTACCGCGGCACCATGATCGATGCGGAGACGGCGCTCGCCTGGGGCTTCCTCCAGCGCAAGGCGCCCCTCGCCGGGCTGGACGCCGTGATGGAGCCCATCGTGGAGGATATCCTCCGCGCCGAGCCCAACGCCATCCGCGCCCAGAAGCGGCTGATCGAGCGCTGGCTCGACGACACGGGCGTGGTCACGGGCGCCCAGGCCGGCCTCGACGCCAAGATGGCGCTCCAGCGCCTCGGCCACTCGGTCGATGCGGCCGGCGCCTACTTCCAGCGCCTCCACGACCGCAAGGGGAAGGGGAAGGAGAAGGCGTAGAGGCGGGGCTTGGATTGACGAGTGGCGGCGCGTCACGTAGCGTCGTCGGTAGTTCTCGTGCGCCCGGATGCCTCTCTGGGGGAAAGGCTCAGTCGTGTGTCACCCGTATTTCGCCTGCCGGGGCCCGGCATGATCGTGCCCGAACGGATCGCTCAGTTCATACAGGGTCCCGCCGTCATAATGGTCTCGACGCGGAACGAGAAACTCCGGCCATGCATGTCCCGAGGCTTCGGCGCATATGTCAATGCGGACCGGGCGTCCGTGACGATTTTTCTGCCGACCGGGCCGGCGGACGACATGCTCGCCGACATGCGCCGCACCCTGGCGGTCGCGGTGACGTTCGCGGATGGCATCTCCCATGAGGGCTATCAGCTCAAAGGGCGGTACCGGGATCACCGGCCGGGCAGCCCCGCCGAGGAGGCCCGCCAGGAGGCCTACATCGCGGCCCTGATCACGCGATACAAACCTTATCGGCCCGAGACCTTCTGGGGGGGATTCCAGTACCGGCCTTTTTCGGCCGTCGCCTTCGAAATCGATGCGATCTTCGATCAGGCGCCGGGCCCGAAGGCCGGCTCTCCGATTGCGTGATGCGCATGCCCTCCGCTGGGGTGCGCGGCGTTCCACCGAGCGCCCCCGGCAACAGATTCACGGCCGAGTCGACATGCTGCCCAATGAGATCAAGCCGGCGCTGCAAGGAGCCATACCGTCCGTCGTCGCCACCTGCTCCATCGACGGCACGCCCAACGCCACCGTCATTTCGCAGGTGTATTACGTGGACGAGAAGCATGTGGCGCTTTCCTACCAGTTCTTCAACAAGACGGTGCGCAACGTGCGGGAGAATCCGTACGTGGCGCTCTGCGTCGTGGACCCCAACACTTACCGCGAGTGGTATCTCGAAGCCCGGTTCGACCATTCCGAGACCGAGGGCCCCGTCTTCGACGCCATGGACATGCAGATCGAGGCCATCGCCTCGATGACGGGCATGACCGGTATCTTCAAGCTCAAGGCGGCGGATATCTACGAGGTGCTTTCGGTGCGGGTCCTCAAGAATCGGGCGAACGGCTAGGGAGGCGCTGTGCCGGCAACGCGCGCGCGCAAGGGCGCGCGGCCCGCCGGACGCCGAACCTGACAGACACGGTGGCCGTAGCGACATTTGGCACGACAGCCGGGCACGAAGCCGAAACCCGCTGGGAGGCGATCCTGTGAAGAAATCGCACCAGACCCCAAAAGCGCCGGCCGAGGGCACGGCCTCCATTCGCGACGAGATGCTCAGCAATCAGCGCGTCATCGACGAGCTGAACGCCCGCCTCAACCGCAAGACCGAAGAAGTCAAGATCATCCAGCAGATCTCCTCGGGCATTCTGGCCACGCTGGACTTGAGCCAGATTATGAATCGAATTCTGGAGGCGACGGACACGTTGCTGGGGTTCCGCCACGCGATGATCCTGCTCGCCGACGAGCGGGAGGAGACCCTGCAGCTGGTGTCGTCCCGCGGCTATGACAACGCCGGAATCGGTGCGGAGGTGGCTCTCGGCATGGGCCCGCTCGGCATGGTGGCCCAGAAGCGCAGAATCATGCGCATCGGGAACATCCAAGCGATGATGCACTACCACACGGCCGTGCGGGCCAGGATGGGCGCTGCGCCGGAAGTGCCGAACCCTGCACCGCGCCAGGCCATGCCCGGGCTACCTGGCGCCCAGAGCCAGATCGGCATTCCGCTGGTCGTCCAGGGGCGACTCGTGGGTGTATTCGCCGTCGAGAGCGAAACCCCCGGCGCTTTCGACGAACTGGACGAAATGCTGCTGACGATCGTGGCCAATCAGGTGGCCACGGCCATCGCCAATGCCAGCTTACACGAGGCGGAGCGCGGGCGTTCGCAGGAACGCGCTCGCCTGAATGCCGAGCTGAAGCGCCTCAACGAGACGCTCGAGACCAAGGTGGCCGAGCGCACCGCGGAGCTATCCAGGGCCCTGGAAGCCGTCCAGCGCGAGCAGACGCTGGCGGCGAACCTGCTGACCCGGATGGCCCCGCCGGAGGTGATCTCGGACGTGGTGAACGACCGGCTGATGCCGCGACGGCTCAATATCACGATCATGTTCACCGACATGGTGAATTTTACGAGCTATTCCTCGGGCTTGGAGCCCGATGAGCTCTTTGCGCAACTCAACGATCTCTTCGGCTGGGCCGGCCACATCACGCTGCGGTACCGCGGGTACATCAACAAGACGATCGGCGATTCCATCATGGCGCTGTTCGGCGTGCCCGATGGGAACAGCACTCACGCCATCGATGCGGTGCTGGCCGCCCTGAACATGCAGCTCGAGATGCCGCACAAATCGCCTCTGCCCATGCGCATCGGCATCAACTCGGGCATGGTAACCGTCGGCATGCTCGGACCGACGAATAAGAGCCTGTACGACGTGCTGGGTGATGCGGTGAACGTGGCCAGCCGCATGGAGCATCTGGCCGATTCGGGTGGGGTCGCCATTTCCAAAGATACGTATAACCTGGTTGCTCCCTACTTCGAGATCAAACCGCTGGGCGAGTTCGAAATCAAAGGCAAGGGGCGCATGGAGTGCTTCCGCGTCACCGGCATCAAGAACCTGGCCAAGGATGATCGGCGCGTGGACCCGTCGAGCGTGTTCGCGCGGAGCTTCCTTTCGGTGATCGACGAGGTTTACGAGTTCCGCCGCCGGCACTTCAGCATGATCGATTTCCTCAGCCTCCAGGCGCGCGATGGCGCCCTGAGCCACAACGAGGCGGTGGCGGCCTATGCCCTGGCGCTGCTGCGACACCTCAAGGCCCTGGAGCCGCCCGGCATCGCCGCACTCCAGGAAGTGAGCGAAGAGCAGGTGCTCGCTCTGGCGCTGTTGCACGACGTCGGCAAGCACGCCCTCACCACGAAAAGCCTGAATACGAACTACGGCGATACCGCCGGGCGCGACCGCCTGCGCGGGGAGCTGCTCACCCACACGCAGAGCGCCCTGGCGCGGCTGGGGAGGGAGGAGCTGGCCCCCGAACTGGAAAAGCTGTACCGCTTCGAGCAGTCGCGCGGCATCGACGGTCAACCGAACCTGCTGACGGAGATCGTCGCCACGGCGGACGTTTACGATGCGCTGACGGCGCCCAAGCTGTACAAGGGCATGCCCTGGCGCATCCGCGGCGCGCTCGAGGAGCTGCTGCGATTGCCCTACTGCCACGACTGTACACGCCCTGTCTTCACCTCCTTCGTGGAACTGATGAAGCCCGACGGCGTTCATATTGCCCCGCGCACGACGGGC
>JACQKK010000011.1 GCA_016204605.1 Candidatus Lambdaproteobacteria bacterium | reverse complement strand
TGCCCTGCCGAACACCCTCTTCGACAAGCTGGGCTTGCCCAGGCTTGCCGGGTAACCTCAACTGGCCGAACCGCCCGGTGCGGACCCGCATGCCGGGTGGTGTGGGAGGGGGGAACCGCGAGGTTTCCCCCTATCCCGATCACCCTTCGAATCCACAGCGGGGCAACCTGGTGGGGTGCATAGTTCCACAACGTCGTTAAATGATTTTAGCCTTTTGTACTTGGCAGCATGAAATTCCGCCTGCTGATATTCGGATCCGGCACCAACGGCGGCGAGAGCCGCGCCAATGAACAGTGCCCTTGTCCGGGGCAACGCCGTACTCTCGCCCTGCTTCGGCGGTTCGGCTCGCTTGGCCCGTCCCTGCACTGTGCGCTCCAGCCTGACGGATACATTGTGCACTTCCCCTGGCTGCAAGCTCACTTCCTGCTCCGCTTGCCCATAGTCTCCGCTCGAATGAGTGACCCGGAGCTTGTGAACCCCTGCCGGAACGACAGGCGCAATGTTGCTCCACCAGGGCCTTGGCTCCAGCGGCTCGTTATCGAGGGTGACCTGCGCATCGTAGGGCTCAACCCGCACATCGAGACGGGCGGCGGGCCGGAGGGTGACGGCTATGCGCTGACTCTCTCCTGGTTTGACCGTGATGTGGTGCTCCACGGGGACATGCCCGCGCAGTACCATTCGCACCTTGTGTGCGCCCGGGGGCACTTCCTTCATGAGCGGGGTCAGCCCGACATCTGCTCCATCGATGCTCACCCGTGCATTGAAGGGTTGACTGCTGATGTTCAGAACCGCCGGCAACGGCTCCAGTTTCAGTTCCACCCTGGCGATGCCGCCGGGCACCACCTTGACCGTCTGTCGCCCGACATACCCTTCTTTGCGCACCACCAAGGAATGATCGCCCACGGGCACGCGCTCCAGGAGCGCCGGAGTCTTTTGGGGCAGCGCGATTCCGTCGAGTTCGATTTCTGCTTCGCCCGGCTCGGAAGTGACAAAGAGCTGCCCAGTACTCTGCCCGGCGGTCAGCGACTCCCGCGCGGCGGGCATGGGGGCAGCCGCGACCGGCGGCTGGCCGCGCCCCGTATCTTCCGCCGCCAGCGTGCCGGCAAGCTCCCCGATGCGCGGCACGAGGGCGGCAAGGGTGCACTCGGCGCACGTGTGCGTCCTGGTGGCCTTCTGCTCGCCGCGATAGAGCGTGAGGCTGAGTTGCGTGAGCATCTGCTCGCGGATGACCTGCAGGACGATCAGCCGCTCGACCTGGAGGAACTCCTGGATCTTGCGGACGCAGGCGTCCTCGGTGCACTGGGCAGCTTCGAGCTCGCGGAAGGCGCGCTCCTCCGCCCTGCGGTACTCCGCCTGCGTGATGATGCGGTAGGTGCGCCCCAGTTCCTCCTGGAGCGCGTTGAACATCACGCTCTTCTCGCCTTCGCTGATCTGGCCGATGGCCGAGACGGGCGCCACGGCGGCGTCCTGCTTCTGCGCCCAAGCGCTCTTGGTACTGAGCACCATGGTGCAAAGCGCCGCGGCACAGATCAGCCCCGCCCGCATGCGCCAGCCCATTGCCTCTCCTTAAAGGCAGGCAATCCTTCCCCGTGGGCGTTGCTTAGCCCCTGGTGATTCGATTTGCAAGCGTGGCGCGAGAAAAGCAGACCCCTCGCTGCGCTCGGGGTGACAAGGAGTTGGGCTCGGGGTGACAAGCACTCCCCGGCCCCTCGGGTTGGCCTCGCCGCCTGCCGTGGTATGATGGCTGCGGGCGCCGCTCGACCCCGGGCGGTGCCCGCCGCAGGGGGACGGCCCGACCGCCGGTCCGTCCGAGGCTCCGCGCGGCGATCCGATTCCAGGAAGGGAGCGGCAGATGGACATCCGAGGGTGGCAGGCGCTTGGGGTCGTCGCGGTGCTGGCGGCGGCGGCCGTGCCGGCCAGGGCCGACGGCGATCCCACGCCGCCGCCGAAGGCGAATCCCGATTACGTCGCCGGCGTCGAGGCGGTGAAGGCCGGGGACTGGCAGCGGGCGATCCGGCATCTCGACAAGGTCGTGGCCAGGGACGACCGCAACGCCGACGCCTACAATTTCCTCGGCTACAGCCACCGCAGGCTGGGCGCGTACCAGACCGCGCTGGCCGAGTACACGAAGGCCCTGGCGATCGATCCCAAGCACCGCGGCGCCCACGAGTACATCGGCGAGACCTATCTCGCCCTCGGCAATCTCGCCAAGGCCCGCGAGCACCTGCGGCAGCTCGATGCCCTGTGCTGGCTGGGCTGCCCAGAGTATGACGACCTGAAGCAGGCCGTCGAGTCCTACGCGCGCAAGTCGAAGAGCTGAGGTTCGCCGGGCCCGTCCCGGTGCCCCGGTGCCGGGGACCCGGTTTCCAGGCCGCCCGCGGAGCCCCCATGCTGCCCCCTGGTC
Source organism: Candidatus Lambdaproteobacteria bacterium (assembly GCA_016204605.1). GTDB lineage: Bacteria > SAR324 > SAR324 > SAR324 > JACQKK01 > JACQKK01. The sequence continues at coordinate 3,226 of JACQKK010000011.1, read as the reverse complement.
CTCGGCTTGCGGTGGATGCCATCATCGAGCGCCCGGGCCGGGGCGTGCTGCTGATCGAGCGGCGCAACCCGCCGCCGGGCTGGGCGCTCCCGGGCGGCTTCGTCGAGCGGGGTGAAAGCTGCGAAGACGCCGTGCGCCGCGAGGTGCGCGAGGAGACCGGACTCGAGCTCGAGCAGCTGACCCAGTTCCGGGTGTACTCGGAGCCGGCCCGCGACCCGCGCGGCCATGTCGTGTCGGTGGTATTCGCCGCCATCGCGTCCGGCGAGCCTCACGGCGGCGACGACGCCCGGGCCGCCCGTTTCTTCCCCTGGGAGGCCCTGCCGCCCTTGGCGTTCGACCACGGGAAGATTTTGCACGAGTACCGGCAGCGTCAGGGATAGAGGTTATGCACGCCCATCGCGCCTGCCGGGCGACGAGCCACGGGCCGCCATGCTGACCCACCGGCTGAACAACTGGCTGCAGGCGACGCTGCTGATCGCGGGCATGGGCGGGCTGCTTCTGGCGCTGGGGCTGCTGCTCGGCGGCGCGCTCGGCGCGGCCACGGCGCTCGCGTTCGGGACGCTGTTCGCGCTGTTCAGCCCCCGCATCTCGCCCGCGTTGATCCTGCGGATGTATCAGGGCCGGCGCCTGCACCCCGCCGAGGCCCCCGGCCTGTTCGAGATCGTGGGGGCGCTCGCGGGGCGGGCGCGCCTCGGCCGCATGCCCGACATCTACTACATCCCCACCCGCGTGCTGAACGCCTTCACGGTGGGCGGCAGGGGGGAGACCGCCATCGCCGTGACCGATGGCCTGCTGCGCGGCCTGAGCCCGCGCGAGCTGACGGGCGTGCTGGCCCACGAGGTGAGCCACGTCCGCGGCAACGACATGTGGATCATGGCCCTGGCCGATAGCGTGAGCCGGCTGGTGGGGATGCTCGCGCTGACCGGGCAGGTGCTGTTCCTCATCAACCTGCCCATGCTGCTCACCGAGCGCGGGGCGCTGCCCTGGCTGCCGATCCTGGTGCTGTTGGCCGCGCCCACCGTGAGCGCGCTGCTCCAGCTCGCTCTTTCCCGCAACCGGGAGTTCGACGCGGATGCCGCCGCGGCGGCGCTGACGGGCGACCCCGCCGGGCTGGCCTCGGCGCTGCAACGCCTGGAATGGGCGCAGGGGCGCTTCTGGGAGGAGCTGCTGCTGCCGGGCGCGCGGCTGCCCGATCCCTCGCTGCTGCGCACCCATCCCCGCACCGAGGAGCGGGTGGGCCGCCTGCGGGAGCTGGCGGCGGCCGAGGCGCCGATCCCCACGCCCCGGACGGTGCCGGGATTCCTCGACCAGGGAGCGGCCGTGCTGCGCGCCCCGCACCGGCGCTGGCACGGCCTGTGGTACTGACCCGATGTTGCGGCCAATCCCTCCGCGTCTGATTCCCCGCCGCTTGCGGCGCGACAAGGTGGACCCAGCGTTCGACCTTCAAGAGCACAGCAGATTCCTCGCTTCGCTCGGAATGACAAAAAGTATTGTCACTCCGAGCCCTTCGGCAGGCTCAGGACAGGCTCCGCGAGGGGTCTGTCGTTCGCGGAACTGTTGACGCATGGAGTCTGATTGGCAATACAGCGATGCGTTGGCAGATACGTCGCCGCTCGCGGCGGTACAGTTCAATTCGCCGCTTCTCCCGCGCGGCTACTGGATGGAGTAGTTGAGCTGGAGCGACTCGTTGCGGCGGCGAACATCGAGCCGCACCTCGCGCTCGTTGCGGAACAGGGTGAACAGCCGCAGAGCCTGGTCGGCGTTGTTGAGCGATTCGCCGTTGACGGCCTGGATTACGTCGTTGTTCTCGAGTCCCAGCCGTGCGAACACGCTGCCGGGCTGGATGCTGCGGATCTGGAAGCCGGGCGTCTCGCCCTGCTGGGTAAAGGGCACCACCCGCGCCTGCTTGAGGATGTCGGTGAAGTTCTCGAACGCCTTGGCCACCTCGGCCCCCGGCACACGCACCTCCACGCGGTTGCCGGTGCGGGTGGCCGGGAAGACGGCGCCGGTGCCCGATGCGGGCTGCGACTCGGGCCGCTCGGGCGGCTCGGGGACGAGCTGCCGGCCGGGCGCCGGAGCGGCCAGGGTTTCCAGCTCCTTCTCGCTGAGCCTGACCACGACCGGCTGGCCGTTGTGGAGCAGCGTGATCCGGTCGCCATCGATGCGCTGCAGCGCGGCCTGCCCCGGCTGGCAGGTGAGGCTGGGCTCGTCGCCGCGCTGGGGCACGCATTCGCCCACGCGGTACAGCCGCTCGATCCGTTCCGGCACGTGGATCACCATGGCATAACTGCCCGCAGCCGCCACGAACGTGCCGGTGAGCTCGAGCTGGAGCGGTACCGCCGCCGCCGGGGCCTCGGGAGCGCGCGGGCGCGCGATGCCCTGCGGCATGCGATCGGCCTTGAACATATTGACATCCAGGATACTCTGGAAGTCGGGGAGCGGCCTGCGGGCCTTCGGCGTGCGCGCCGATTCCACCCGCACCGCCTGGCGCTCGGGCGGGGTGGCCTGTTCCAGGTAGCGTTCCAGCAGCAGCGCCGCGACGGCGCCGCTCCAGTACGCCAGCGCCGCGAACAGCAGCGCGTCCAGCGCCCAGCACAGCGCGTTCAGCGAGGGAAGATGGCCGGTGAGCTTCATGGCGCCCGCACAGGAGTTCGGATCGGGGAGGGGGCGGTGGGCGGTTCGACTTCGATTATAGGGGTCGTGGCCTCGCCGCTCAACCGGCACCACGCCAAGGCTAACGTGCGATGAGCGAACCCGTCGCAGAGCGCCCTGCCGGCCCGGCCCGGGTGCCGGCGCTCGTGCTGCTCAATTTCGGGGGGCCGCGCACCCTGGCCGAGGTGCGGCCGTTCCTGTTCGAAATCCTGCGCGACCCCAACACCATACAGCTTCCGCTGCCCGAGTGGGCGCAGGATGTGCTGGCGGCGCGGGTGGCGGCACGGCGCGGCGCGCTGGTGGAAGGGCAGTACGGGCTGATCGGCGGCGGCTCGCCCATCGTGGCCTCGACCGCCCGGATCGCCGCGGCCCTCGGGGCCGCACTCCCGGGTTCGGCCGCCCCCGGCATGGGAAGCCCGGCCCGCATCTTCGTCGCCCATCGGTATCTGGCCGGCTGGTGCGCGCGGGTGGCCGGCGAGATCGTGGCGGCCGGGGTGGACGACCTGCTGGCCCTGCCCCTCTATCCCCACTACAGCTACGCCACCACGGGCTCAGCGCTGCAGCAGCTCGCCGC
>JACQKK010000056.1 GCA_016204605.1 Candidatus Lambdaproteobacteria bacterium | reverse complement strand
GGCGTAGCCCTTGGGCGTCTTGGCCGGCCCGGCGTAGTAGACCAGCTTCTGCTTGATGTAGTCCGGCAGGGGCTGGCCCTTGTCCAGGGCCTCCTTGAGCTTGGCGTGCGCGATGTCGCGGGCCACCACCATCTTGCCGTTGAGCAGCAGCCGGGTGCGAATGGGGTACTGCGAGAGCGTGGCGCGAATCTCGCCCATGGGCCGGTCGAGATCCAGCGAGACGGCCTCGCCCGGCTTGACCGCGCCCGGCGACGGCAGGAAGCGCGCCGGGTCGGTATCGAGCTGCTCGAGGAACACCCCGTCCCTGGTGATCTTGGCGAGGATGTTGCGGTCGGCGCTGCAACTGACGCCAAGAGCGACGGGCAGCGAGGCGCCGTGGCGCGGCAGCCGGATCACCCGCACGTCGTGGGCGAAGTACTTGCCGCCGAACTGGGCTCCGATCCCCGTGCGGTATGCGAGATCGAGCACGACCTGCTCCAGCTCCAGGTCGCGGAAGGCATGGCCGTCCTTGCTGCCCTTGGTGGGCAGGGCGTCGAGGTAGTGGGTCGAGGCCAGCTTGAGCGTCTTCATGGTGGTTTCGGCCGAGGTGCCGCCGACCACCAGCGCCAGGTGATAGGGAGGGCATGCCGCCGTGCCCAGCGTGCGCAGCTTCTCGGCGATCCACTTGGGGAACCTGGCGGGGTCGAGGATCGCCCGCGTCTCCTGGAACAGGAACATCTTGTTGGCCGAGCCGCCGCCCTTGGCGACGAACAGCAGCTTGTAGCCATCGCCCGGCACGGCGGCGATATCGATCTGCGCCGGCAGGTTGCTGCCCGTGTTGACCTCCTCGTACATGGTCAGCGCCGCGTTCTGCGAGTAGCGCAGGTTTTCCTCGGCGTAGGTGCGGAAGATGCCCTCGCTCAGCGCCTCCTCGTCGTCGAAATCCGTCCACACGCGCTGGCCCTTCTTGGCGAAGACGATGGCCGTGCCCGTATCCTGGCAGCTCGGCAGGACCCGATCCGCCGAGATCACGGCGTTCTTGAGCAGGGTCAGCGCCACGTAGCGGTCGTTGTCCGAGGCCGCGGGGTCCTTGAGGATGTTCGCCAGGGATTGGAGGTGGGACGTGCGGTAGAGGTAGTTCACGTCGCTGAGGGCCTCGCGCGCCAGGCGCACCAACGCCTCCCGGGCGACCTCGACGATGGGCTTGCCGGCGAAGGTGCCGGTCGCCACGTGCTCCTTGCCGAGCAGCCGGTACTCGGTGCGGTCCTCGCCCAGCGGGAACATCGGGGCATAGCGGAAGTCGGTCATCGGAGCGCTCCTTTCCGTTCGGGGCGATGGCGGCGGGGGCCCTGTGCGGGTGGTCTCGGTGCGCACGGTCTCATGGGCGGACTCGGCGGCGAAATCCCATTCTATCGCCTCGCCACGGGTCCCTCCAGACGCAAATCGGGTGGCATCTCAGATGGAAATGGGATGCCCGCGGCGGCGGCTTCAGCCGGCGTTGGGCAGCAGCAGCCGGCGTAGGCGCACGGCGAACCGCCGGGAGTGGACGACCTGGCAGCCCTCGTGCAGGTGATACGGAGAATCGTAGAAGCAGCCCCGCTCGTACTGGTTCAGGTTCGGCAGCGTCGCGAAGGCGTGGCCCGCATCCACGTAGATGTGGGCGATCCGATCCACCAGCGCCGCATCGATCGGCACATCATCGAACGTGGTCGGCAGGCTGCCCACCACCAGCACCCCCTCCGCGCGGGCCCAGCCGAGAAACTCCTGCATGCGCTCCTCCGCGTACGTCGGCCCTTGCAGCAGGGCGGGGTCGGGCCGGGGCTGGCTCACGGTGGCCATGCGCTCGCGGTAGGTCTCCACCCGCGCCAGCGTGGCATCCTTGTAGTCGCCCTGGGGGGTGAACGAGGCGATGCTGAAGGGGCGCTGGAACGCCGCCAGCCGCAGCACCTGCTCCAGCGAGCCCGCCACCAGGGCCTGCACGTCGAAGCTGAACAGCGCCTCCAGCCGTTCGCGCGGCGGCAGGGCCATCCATGCTGCGCGGTCGTACTGCACCAGGTATCCCTGCGAGCTGCCGCCGGCGAAGGATGCCTTCATATCGCTGTAGGTTTCGTATTCGAGCGGCATCACGAGCACGTCGCCGCTGCGGAGAATGCGCCGGGCGCGGGCGAGATCGTACTTGAGTCCGAAGCCCCGCCCGATCGAGAGATTCACGCACGGCCGGCCCAGCACCGGCTCCATCACCTCGCAGCGAAAGCTGAACAGCCCCGCGCTGCCGGCCAGGATGTATACCCGCGGCGAGGGGGTGGCGCTGATATAGGCCTGGCGCTTCTCCGCGAGCTGCCGGATCAGTCCGAGCGTGAAGTGCTTCTTGGCCACGAACGTGAACGCGAGCCCGTACGCGGCGACCGACAGGCCGCACGCCAGCAGGAGCCAAAGCAAGCGCCGCATGGTCAGAACCGGAAGTAGATGAACGGGTTGGCGCCGCCGCCGAAGAAGACGTAGTGGACATCGAAGGCGAACACGAGCGCCACGCAGCCCAGCCGCGCCCGGTGCGACATGCGGTGCATGCTGGGCCCGAACAGCACGAGCGCCAGCCCCAGCAGCAGCAGCAGAATCGCCTCGGCGAAGGCCTGCGCCGGACCATCGCCCAGCATCAGCGCGGCGCCTTCGGTGCGGACGAAGGCGGGCCGGAACGGCAGCAGCGCCGCGATCTGCGGCAGCAGGAACACCCCGTTCAGGCCGGCCATCCCCTTCAGCAGGCCGAGCGCTCCCCCGAGCGTGCGGGCGCGGAAGGGGATCCAGGCCAGCAGCACGGCCAGCAGGGTCAGCAGGCGGTAGAGCAGCGCCTCCGCCGGGGCGCTCCAGGCCGGGATGGCGCGCAGCCGCGGGCGCAGGGCCCGCCACCAGTGGTTCACGCACAGCAGCAGGCCGTGGAGGGCGCCCCAGAGCACGAACATCCAGCTCGCCCCGTGCCAGAGGCCGCCCAGCACCATCACCGCCATCAGGTTGATGTAGCGGCGGCGCGGGCCGAGCCGGTTGCCGCCGAGCGGGAAGTACAGGTAGTCGCGCAGCCAGCGCGAGAGGGTCATGTGCCAGCGCTGCCAGAACTCCACGATGCTCGCGGCCCGGTAGGGCGAGTCGAAATTGAGGGGCAGGCGGATGCCGATCATCCAGGCCATGCCGATCGCCATGTCGGAGTAGCCCGAGAAGTCGAAATAGATCTGCAGGGCGAAGGCGAGCACGCCGTGCCAAGCCTCGACCAGCATCACCGGGGTGCCGCCATCGGCCGCGGCGAACACGCGGTCCGCGTAGCCGCCCATCAGATCGCCCAGGGCCACCTTCTTGAACACGCCCAGCAGGAAGATCGCCGCCCCCTCCGCCAGCCACTCGGGCGAGGGGCGCAGGATGCGCCGGTCGCCGAAGCGCGGGATCAGCTCCTGGTGATGGACGATCGGCCCGGCGATCAGTTGCGGAAAGAAGGCGACGAACAGGCTGTAGCGCACCAGGTCGTGCTCGCGCACCTGGTGGCGGTAGCAATCGACCAGGTAGGCCATCTGCTGGAACGTGTAGAAGGAGATGCCCAGCGGCAGCCCGATCTCGGCCAGCGGCAGCCCCGCGCCGAACACGGTGTTGGCCGTCCCCAGCAGGAAGTTGGTGTACTTGAACAGGCCCACCGCCCCCAGGTCGAACACGATCCCCGCCCACAGCCAAGCCTTGCGCCGCGGCGGCGACCCGCCGGGTTGGGAGAGCGCGTAGCCGATCCCGAAGTTCACCGCGATCGAGGAGAGGATCAGCAGCAGATAGCGCTGCTCGCCCCAGCCGTAGAACACCAGCGAGCAGCCGGTCATCCAGGCGATGGCCAGCCGGCCCGAGACCCGCCCCAACAGGAAGAAACCCGCCAGCGTGATCGGCAGGAAGTAGACGATGAATTCAGTCGACTGAAATAGCATGCGGCATCGGGGAGGGGTTGCATGTGAACGTCCACCGCGGTCGGGGGCGCCGCGCGCGGCGCAACACCGTAACAGGAACCGGGGGGAATTGCCGTGGGGCGGGAGCGCTCACGGCAGGGGATCGTAGCTGCCGAGCACGGTGATGCGGTTGCGCGTCGCGCGGAGATCGGCGATGCAGCGGGCGCTGTCCGGGTTGTTGTTGAAGTCGATGTAGAACACGTAATTCCAGGGGCGGATCTTGTCCGGGCGGCTCTCCAGGCGGCACAGGTTCAGGCCGTAGCGGTGGAAGATGGCCAGCAGCTCGTGCAGCAGGCCGGGCCGGTCCTCGTCGGGCTCGATCAGCAGCGAGGTCTTGCGCCGGGCGTAGTCGAAGCGCTCCTCGGCCAGGGCCTTGCGCACGGCCAGGAAGCGCGTGGTGTTGTGGGCGTAGTCCTGGATCTGCTCGGCCGCGAGCCATTGGCGGTGCTCGGCGCCGAACTCGATCGGGACGATCGCGGCGGTGTCGACGTCGAGCGTCGCCAGGAAGCGCCGCCCCGCGTCGGCGTTGGAGTTGGCGAACAGCACCTGCCCTTGCGGCAGGCGCGTGGCCAGGAACTCGCTGCACTGATCGAAGGCCTGGGGATGGGCGAAGTACGTGCGCACCTGATCGAGCGGCCCCCGGGCCAGCAGGCTGAACCGCACCGCCAGCGCGATCTCCCAGAGGATGGTGACGCGGTGGCGCACCAGGCTGTCCTGCGCCGGCACCACGGTGCCGTTGGCGGAGTTCTCGATCGGGAACACCCCCAGGGCCCCCGGCTCGGCCACCGCGCGCAGCAGCACCTCCGGAATCGTGCGCGTGTAGAGCACCGGCAGCTCGGGCCGGCCCTCCGTCGCCCGCAGGTGCGCCCGCAGGCGCTGGGCGGCCTGGTCGCTGAAGGTGCCCTCGGGGCCGAGCGTGTGGATGCGGGCGGGGGATGCGCTCATGGGCGTTCCGGGGCCGGGGCTCAGCCCCCGGCCGTGGCCAGGCGCGTCCGCTCGCGCGGCAGGTCGCCCAGCGGCTCGGGATCGAGAAAGATGCTGCGGGTGACGTTGCGGTTGCGCCGCTGCTGGATCAGCAGGATCGTATCGCCCGCCACCAGCCGGTCCAGGCCGTTGGGGATGAAGATCTCCCGTCCGCGCTTGACCGCCCCGATCAGCACCCCCGCCGGCAGCTTGAGCGAGGCCAGGGTGCCCCGCTCGCACTTCATGCCGGGCAGAATCTGCAGCTCGAGCAGCTCGATATCGCTGTTGGGGAAGGAGAAGAACGAATCCAGCTTGCCGCCGCGCACGAACCGCAGCAGCTTGCGCGCCGTCAGCAGACGCGGGCTGAAGGGAATATCGATGGCCGGATAGGCCAGCAGCACCGGCACGGCCTCCTGCTGCTTGACCAGGGCCACCGTGTGCGTGGCGCCGTATTCCTTGGCCAGCAGGCAGGACACCACGTTGACCGGGTCCGCCGCGGTGACGCTGATGAACAGGTCGGCGTCGCCCACGCCCTCGGCCTTGAGGGCGCGCGAGTCGGTGCCGTCGGCGTTGAGTACGATCGTGCGATCGAGCTGCTGGGAGAGCGCCCGGCAGCGCTCCTCGGAGATCTCCAGGATGCGCAGGTCCAGCCCCAGCTTCTCCAGCCGCCGCGCCAGCGCGTACCCGATCCGGCCGCCGCCGTTGATGAACACCCGGCGCGCCGGCGCCGTGCGCAGCCGCAGGTAGCGGAACAACGCCTGAAGCTGGGCGCGCTCGGAGATGAAGTACACCTGGTCCCCGCGCTCGATGCGCAGATCGGCGCTGGGCATCATGCATTCGGCGTCCCGCTGGATGAGCGCGATCAGCGTGCGCGAGATGCGGGCGTCCTGGCCGAACGCGAGCACGGATTGCCCGGCCAGCGGGCTCTGCTCGCCGATGGGCACCCGCACCAGCGCCACCCGGTCGTTGAGGAACTGGCTGTAGTCGGTGGCCTGCGGCAGTTGCACCAGGTGGGTCAGGTGTTCCGCCACCACCTCGTAGGGGTTGATGATGAGGTCGATGCCGAGGAAGTTCTGATCGCTGACGGAGCGTTCCAGGCCGAAATCGATGGTCTTGACGCGCGCGATCTTCTTGCGGGCGCCCGCCTCGTGGGCCATCAGGCAGGCGATCAGGTTGGTCTCGTCGAAGTTGGTCACGGCGAGGAACAGGTCGGCCTGGCCCACCCCCGCCTGCTCGAACACGTCCGGGTCGATGGCGTTGCCCTGCACGGTGCGGATGGCGTATTCCTCGCGCAGTTGCTCCAGCACCGCGGGGTCGCTATCGATGGCCACGATCTCGACGCCCTCCCGGTACAACGCGCCGACCACGTTGTAGCCCACTTCGCCCGCGCCCGCGATCGCAACTTTCACGCCTGCTCTCCTGCGAGTCCGTGACTTGGGAGCCGGCTGCCGCGTCGGCGCGCACTCCCTCACGCGCCCCTGGCGGGATCATAGCCGAACCCGTGCGAACCCCGCAAGGCAGGGCCGGGGGCGGTAGTGACTCGGTTTGCCGGAAGGGCGCAGGTTGGGGCGCAGAGTATCGCGCGGCCACTCAAGAAGCTGGCCGCGACGTGGGCATGTCTCGCGGGTTTGCGATCATGCTCCGGAGCCGTTCTCCCTCCCCCCTTGCGGGGGAGGGCCGGGGTGGGGGGTGCGCAGCCCGGTCACCCCCACCCTGCCCTCCCCCATCGGGGGGGAGGGATTACTGCCCTACGCCTCCAATGTGACAGGCGCCTACGTTTCATGCGCACCGGCGCGCAACGTCCATGGTCACTCACCCCACGCCGCTGGCGCGGCTGCCCCCTCCTCTCGCTGGGCTCGGGGCAGCCTTCCCGGGGGAGCGGTGGCGCGCTGCAAGCCGCCCCCTTGGCTGATCAGGGCGCCCTCCCGCTCCTCCAGGGGCGGGAGGGCTGGGGAGCGCGCGGCCGCCGGCGCGGGCGTTCCCATTCAAACGGAGTCGCTACCCCTTCGGCCCCGGCAGCGCATTGTCGGGAGCGGAGGGCGATGGTACCCTGGGCCGCGGCCAGCAGGAAGCGCCGCCAGGCGCAGGGTCGCGCGCAAGGCGGCTGCCGCGCCCCCACCCCACGCGACGCGGACGGATCGCCAGGAGATCGGCCCCGATGGATCGCCTCGAGCTCGGCCCCGTGACGGTGTACTTCGGCGTGCAGCGGGGCAAGTTCCCCGACGGCAACCAGGTGGTGGTGCGCGGCACGGAGGCGAAGGCCGCGTTCGATACCCCGCTCTGCGCGAACCGCCTGCAGCGCGAGCTGGCGGGCGCCGACCTGGTGATCCTCGGCCACGTCCACGAGGACCACACCTGCGGGTTGCATCTGCTGCCCGCGGCGCCGGTGTATGCGCCGGCGCCCGACGCCGAGGCGCTGCGCAGCGTCGAGGCGATGCGCGACCACTACGGATACGGCGAGGCCGCCTGGGACTTCACCCGCGAGCGCATGCTGGGGCTGTTCCGCTTCCAGGCGCGCCCGGAGACGCTCGCCTACCGCGATGGGCAGACCTGGGAGCTGGGCGGGGTGCGGGTGCGGGCGATCCACATGCCGGGCCACACGCGCGGCCACTCGGTGCTGCTGGTGGAGCCGCTCGGGATCGCCTTCATCGGCGATATCGACCTGTCGGGCTTCGGGCCGTACTACGGCGACGCCTGTTCGGACCTGGCGGAGTTCAAGCGGACGCTCGCGCGGATCGAGCACCTGCCGGCGCGCGTCTGGATCACCTCGCACCACAAGGGCGTGATCCAGGATCGCGAAACCTTCCTCGGGCTGCTGCGCGCCTTCCGAGCCCGGATCGCCCAACGCGACGAAGCGATCCTCTCGGCGCTGGGCGGTGGGGGCCGGACGCCGGCGGAGCTCTCCACGCGCCGCTTCCTCTACCGCGAGGGGTACGAGGCGCCGTTCGTGGCCGATGTCGAGCGCATCTCGCTCGAACAGCACCTGCGCCTGCTGACGGCGGAGGGACGCGCGGTCGAGCGCGACGGCCGCTACCGGCGCGCTGAGACCGCCTGACGCCGATCCGCGGCGAACCCTGGCGGCGTGGTGCGCGCGTCGTACCGGGCGCACGCCGGACGAGGATCGGCGTGCCGGGCCATTGCTCCGCCTCGCAGCGTGCCGTACGATGAACACCGACGACCCGGCCGCGGGCGCACGCCATGTCCGCTTGACCTTCCCACTCCAGACTACACTTGGCTCGCATGTGGCTTCACCGAACCTTTCACCTCAACGACGGCGCCCTCGACGAAATGAAACGGGAGGGCCTGGACCCCACCCTGCTCGACAAGCTGCGCCCCCACCGGCGGGAGTCGAGCTTTTCCGCGTCGGAGTTCGAGGCGCTGCTGGCCGGCGTGGGGCGTGACGAGCTGAGCCGGCGCGACCGGCAGATCATCGTGCGCTATACGCGGCTGGGGTGGCTGCGGCTGGAACGGATCGTCCCCAACCGCACGCTGCGGGAGTGGATCGAGGCGCTGGTGTTCGCGCTGGTGGTGGCTGGCATCGTGCGCACGTTCCTGTTCGCCCCCTTCAAGATCCCCTCGGGCTCGATGATCCCCACCATCGAGATCGGGGACCACATCTTCGCCACCATGTACAGCTACGGCATCCCGGTGCCGTTCGCCGACCTCAAGCTGTTGCCGCGGCCGATCCGGCGGGGCGACATCGTCATCTTTCCCTATCCGCTGGACCCGTCGGTGGATTACATCAAGCGGGTGGTCGGG
>JACQKK010000015.1 GCA_016204605.1 Candidatus Lambdaproteobacteria bacterium | reverse complement strand
CGCCGCGGCCAGCGCCACGAACGGGTCCAGCAGGTGCTTGTAGTGCTCCGGCATCTCGCCGCCGCCGGTGGGCGGCGTCAGCCGCCCGACCGGGATCGGCAGGTGCTCCGGCAGCCAGAGCGACTCGAACCCGAGCGCCTCCGCCCGGCGGGCCAGCTCCGCCACGCCCACGGTATACGCCGTGGCGAACAACACGATGCCGCTATGCATAGGGAGCCTCGGGGGTGGGGGCGCAGTGCCGAAGGGCGCTCCCGCTCCATACCCCGAGCGTGGCGGGGAGGACAAGGCACCAAGAGACGTGCGATAGCTATGATCGCGACATGCCGAGGTTTCTGCTCATAAATCCTTCTTGCCCAGCCTCTGCAAGAGAAGGTCGAACCAGTGCGGCGGAGCCGCGTCGTCGGTGCCGACCCCCGAACTAGGACGGAAGATTGCGCCAAGGATCAGGATTCGATCTTGTTCTGTCACATTCTTTGGTTCCTGCATAAGCGCGAGGAATGTATTGATCATTGTCCTTCGCTCTTTCGCCTCCTCATAGAGTTTGAGATTGGTCAGCAGAATGCGGCTCACGATTCGCAAAGTCCAAATCGCGAGGAAAACAGGAACGCCCACCAGTACCACAAGCCACCACGGTGAGCCTTCTGTTTTCACCTTGTAGAGCTCAAAGATTTCAGATTGATAAACGTATAGCAATATGAAAATGGTACTGACGAGGCCAATGAAAATTCCTCCAGCCGCGATTGCCGTCCAGCGATGACCTTTACTCTTTCTCGTCCAATAATCAACGGGAGCGAGCAACTGTAGCTTCTGATTGTAAAGCTGCCAGAGTTTGTCGAGCCGTTGCTTGCCCGCTTCCAATTCAGCAAGCGAGCGTTTCTCCTGCACGCCAATCTGCGCATCTCCCCGCTCCTTCTGTTCTGCGGCTTGCTTCAACTGCGCTAGTTGATCGGCATTCTGCTTGTTCAGAGCGGCCCGATGTTCGGACACCAAGCGATCAAGCGCTTGGCCGCTCGCCTCTGCGCTGCCGATTTCACGTTCAAATAGACGCGCATCCACTAGGCCACGAAGAACCAGAAGTGAATCCTTTCTTTCAGGGACCAAACCGATTTCCAAATTGATGAACGCTGCGAGCATTGCTAATGCCACTGAAGCATCGCTTTCAATGCGATCGCGGACATGCATAGCCACGCGCGACTGAGACAAGACGAGCCTTACATTTCGTGATTCGTCCGTAAATTTTACGAGTTCTCTACTGATTTTCGCGCGCGCACCCGCCAATTTTTCATCTGGCACCTCTGCATTATCGTCACCTATCATTTTGATAATCGCGTCAAAAGCATCCCGCTGTTGCCAAAGACCGGGTTTTAGCGAGTTGGGGACCGAGCTTGTTCGATTCTCAATGTCCGCCCAAAAGGCTTTCTCACGTTGCGCCCAGGCCCTAAGGTCATCCAGCGTACGGAAGACGGTCGGTTCCTTGTGTCCACAGAACGTGACTTCGATAGGCGGGTCAAGCAACGTGGCCATCGGGGTCCTCCTTCGCCAGAATACTTCTGCGCACCGCAGCGCAGGGTACGCCAAAACAGTCTGCGGACCACCTTATACCGTGATATTGGCTTGAGCGCCCGCACGATTCTCCGGGAACGGTTCGCCCCCCCCTTCCCCCCGCATTGACACCCCCGCGCGTCGTGCGGTAGCGTGGCCGGTGTTTGCGTCCGGCGCGCCTCCCGGCCTGGCTTGCGCGAAGCCGTGCGGGCTCTTGCGAGGCGGGTGGTCGCCACACGCGGGGAAGGCGCCCCGGCACCCTGAGCCGTTCAACATGCTCCGCCAGGTGACTTGGCCATGAAAGTCCTCAAGTTCATTCCCGACCGCTGCACGGGCTGCCTGCGCTGCGAGCTGGCGTGCTCGTATGTGCAGACCGGCACGTTCCAGCCCTCGGCCGCGGTGATCCGCGTGGCGCCGCTGGAAATGCACACGAGCTACGCGCCGTATACCTGCGTGCAATGCGCGGAGGGCTGGTGCATGGCGGCCTGCCCGGTGGATGCCATCACGATCAACGCTGCGGGCGCCAAGGCCGTGCTGGAGGACCAGTGCGTGGGCTGCAAGCTGTGCACGATCGCCTGCCCCTACGGCACGATGTACATGGACACGGGCCGCCACAAGGCGACCAAGTGCAACCTGTGCGAGGGCAACCCGGCCTGCGCCCAGGCCTGCCCGACCCAGGCCATCGAGTGGACGGAGGGAGAGGTCACCGACTGGCTGGGGGCGTTCGCCGGCGAGCGTGCGGGCACCAATCTCACCGGGCTGGCCCGCTTCACCAAGTGACGCCGGAGCGCACCCGAGACCCCAAGGGAAGGCACGTATGGCCGAGAAACGACATGTGATCCTGGGTGCCGGCACCGCCGGGATCAACTGCATCCGCACCCTGCGCCAGCTCGGCGATACCGGCGAGATCACCCTGATCTCGGCGGAGCGCCCGTACTCGCGCATGGTGCTGCCCTACTACCTGAACCAGAGCATCAGCGAGTCGCACACCGAGACGGCCTCGGCGCGCCAGCTCCTGGCGTGGAAGGTGAAGACGGTGTTCGGGCGCAAGGCGGCGTCGCTGGAGCCCGGCCAGAACAAGCTCAAGCTCGACAACGGCGAGGAGGTCGAGTACGACGACCTGCTGATCGCCACCGGCTCCTCCGCGGCGCGCCCGCCCATCCCCGGCGCCGAGGGCCCCGGCATCCATACCTTCTGGACGCTGGCGGATGCCAAGGCCGTCAACAAGCAGATCTCCCCCAAGGGCCACACGGTGATGGTGGGGGCGGGGTTTATTGCCTTCACCTGCTTCGATGGCGTGCTGGGCCGCTCGGGCAAGGTGACCATCATCGAGGTCGCCCCGCGCATCCTGCCGCGCATGGTGGACGAGACCGGCGCCCGGCTGGCCACCGAGTGGCTGGAGAACCTCGGCGTCAGGGTGCTCGCCGGCGTGCGGCTCAAGTCGCTCCAGCCGGTCGACGGCAAGACCAGGCTCTCCTTCGAGCAGGGGCGCGGGTTCACGGCCGATACCGTGCTGCTGGCGACCGGCATCCGCACCAACCTGGACTGGCTGCGCTCGAACGTCTCCTGGGTCGAAGGCGGCGGGCTCAAGCTGAACCAGGGCATCGTGGTGGACGAGTACCTGCGCAGCAGCGTCCCCAACGTCTACGCCGCGGGCGACGTGGCCGAGACCCGCAACCTCGTCACCGGGGCGCAGGAGGTGCACGCCATCGAGCCCACCGCCCAGGAGCACGGCCGCGTGGTGGCCGCCAACATGGCCGGCCGCAACGTCAAGTACGCCGGCAGCCTGCTCATGAACATCGTCAGCGTGGGCGGGCTCGACATGGCCAGCTTCGGGAGCTGGGACGATGGCAACGCGGAGGCCATCACCGGGCTCGACCCGCGCCGCCACGCCTACCGCAAGTACCTCTTCCGCGGCGAGCGCATGGTGGGGGCGATCCTGATCAGCCCCAGCAAGGAAACGTGGCTGGAGAACGACGTGGGGATGCTGAAGGGGCTGGTGCAGGCGGGGTCGCCGCTGGGTGGCTGGAAGGAGTTCCTGCGGAAGCACCCTTTCGAGATCAAGAAGCCCTTCCTCGCCGCCCGCACGACGGCGGCCCTGATCCCCCGCACCACCCTCGGCGCGCCCACCCCCTCCCCGCGCGCCTGAGCCGCAGCAGCCCTGAGCCTCAAGCGGCGCTGAGCCCCAAGCGGCACAGTCCGCCGCCGCCCCGGCTTCGGCTGCCGGCCGGCGGGCGACCGCGCCGCGCAGGCTCCCGGCCCCGGCCCGCAGACCCCCCCACGCAAAGCCGCCCCCGCATCGGTCGATCGATGCGCGGCCGGGCCTCGCCCCGTGGAGCGCCATGTCCGGCGAAGGGCGATGTCCGGCGGCGGGCTATGCCGCGCCTTTCAGGCAGGCGCTGTCGCAGCGCTTGCCCGGCCCGAGCAGGGTGCAGCGCTTGGCGGTCAGGTGCGGGGCGCTGTAGGCCCTGCTCAGCGCGGCGCCCAAGGCATTGATGCGGACCTCGGCATCGACCCGCTGAGTCGGGCACCGCACCGTGCGCGGGCGGAGGTAGGGCTGCACGAACATCAGGATCGGCCCCGCCACGGTGTAGAGCAGCGCCACCGTCGCCACGGCCAGGGTCAGCAGGATCGGGGTAGACATCGCTTCTCCTCTCGGCGATTGGCCCAGTGCGGGCCGTCAACTGCCGGGTACACGGTTCCCGCGGCCCTCCCGGCGACAACCGGCAGCACGCGCGGCCCGCTATCCTCTAATATACACCCGCCGGCGCCCGGGAAGTAGGACAAGAACCGGCGCAATTGGACGGGAGCGAACCGCGGCGCGGGCGCGTTGGCGAACGCCGCCGAATGGAGACAATCTTGCATTGATGGCCTCGGGCTCGCCATGGCTCCCCGGCCGTCGGTGCGCCCGCACTCACGCATCGGCGGGAACCAAGAGGCAGTCTCCATGCGCACGCTGTACCGGATCGCGGCCCTCCTGCTGCTGCTCCTGCTGCTGGCGACCTCCACCCCCGCCGCGGAGCAAGGCACGCTGTACCGCATCTATTACGCCCCGCTCGTCCAGGGCACGGTGGCAGAGAGTCCGCTCGATCCCGACGGCGCCTATAAGGCCAAGCCCGTCAGCGACGGACCCAAGGCCGCCATCGAGGCGCTGTTCTTCCGCCGGCTCGGCCTCTCGGGCACTCGCCAGACCATGTCGCGCAAGTTCACCGACTCCGCCGGACTGGAGCGCGAGGAGACGGCGGTGCACCTTTCGCTCGACCTGACCCTTTACGCGGTCGAGAGCCGGCACAATGGCTTCAACGCCTTCCTCGGCACGGGCCAGGGCATCGTCGAATCGTACAAGTTCAAGATCGATGGGATCCGGCAGGACGATTCCAGCCTGTACCGGAACATCGCCATGACCCGCCTCTTCGCCGGCATCGAGTACACCTTCGACCGCGTCGGCGTCCGCCTCGAAGGCGCGCAGATCCAGGCCCGCAAGGAAAAGGCGGCCGGAAAGGCCGTGCTCGACGAGCGCCTGTACAACCTGACCTTCTACATCCCGCTGAACTGATGCGGATGGGGTTTCCGCCGGCCATGACCCCGCCGCCTGCGCAAGCCGAAGGGCGGTGCGCGGGTGGTGGTGCCCGCAGCAGCGCTTGCCTACGCCAGCAGGACGGTCAGGATCAGGAAGAGGGAGAAGATCAGGCCGCCGTCGAGGATGCCCCAGGCGGGATTGGCGCGGAATTTCAGCTCGTGGCGCAGGCTCACGCCGGCCACGGCCAGCAGGATCAGCTGCAGCACGCCCCGCAGCACGAGCACGAACACGAACGCCGCCAGCAGGAACCCCCAATGGCCCGGCTGGCTGAACAGGTGCTCGCCCGGCTCGCTGCGCAGCAGCATGGCGTGGTTGAGCATCAGCACCCCGGCCACCAGCCCCAGCAGCGAGGTGGCCGCGCTCGGGTTGTTCTCGTGGAAGCACTGGCGCAGCACGTGGTCGCGCGTGAAGAAGCCCAGGTAGAACCAGGAGTGGAGCAGCACCACCACGGCCCCGAGCAGCCACACGCCGAGCATGTTCCAGGTGGCCTCGATCCGCAGGCCATCGAGATTCAGCAGGTCCTCCTCGATCAGCCCGGCGACGAGGATCAGGTACAGCGCCGTCGAGAAGATACCGGTGGCCAGGTTGCGCTGCACGAACAGCTCGTTGTTGATCGAGACGAGCTGGCCCTGCCGATCCCGGCGCCGGCCGAACCACAGCCGCAGCCCGCCGCCGATCAGCAGCCGCAGCAGGGCCAGCAGCACGATGGTGCCCAGCAGGGTCAGCCCCGTCGCCTCGAGATCGCGCAGGAACGCATCGAGCGGCGGCGAGGCCAGGATCGCGTAGTTGAGGATGCCCAGCGCGAGAAAGCCGCCCGCCATGTCCAGCGCCACGGCGACATTGGGCCGGCGCCCGAAGATCGCCTCCCGGGCCGAGTAGCCCCGGGTGAGCACCCACTCGTAGATCGCCCACCACACGAGCAGGCTGAGCAGGCTCAGTCCCCCAAAGGCGGCGAAGCTCTGGAGCGGGGTCTCGATCATAGCGGCTCCGGATAGGGGGGGCGAACGCGCGGCGCTTCTGCGCCGGAAACGTGCCGGGGCGGCTGTGCGGCCAACCGCTAGGGCCCGCAACGCCGCAGCCCCGTGCCGAGGGACACCCTACCACGGTTGACGACCCAGGGTAAGGCGAAGTCCGCCGCACCTGCGCAGGGACGCCGGATGTCAGGGGCGCGAATCGCCCGGCATCCCCGCGACCGTGGCCGGCCGAGCAGGCGCTGCCGACGGCGGCGGCGCAAGCGGCATGCGCGCCGGCGTCTGCGACGCGGCGAGCGCGGGGGGCCACGGCCTGCGCTCCGCCTTCGGCCCGGGAAGCCGCCACACGTAGTAGAACAGCACCAGCCCGGCGAGCGACACGGTGGCCAGCCAGATCAACGCCCGCCAGGGCCGGTCCGGCAGTCGCACGCCGGCCCTGGACGCGGGCAGCCAGCGCTGCACGCCCGCCGCAGCCGCCAGGGCCGAGAAGTACACGACGCCCCCCGACCAGAGTACGTCCGACGCGAAGTGGGCGCCCTGGGTGATCCGCGCCCAGCCCATCACTAGCCCGTACACGACCGCCACCGCGAGCGCCGCCCGTGCCCACGCGCCCCGCCGGCCGCGCCAGGCGAAGTACAGCGCCACCGGCGCGAAGCCCGCCGCCACATGGCCGGAGGGGAAGCCGTTCTCGTCCGCGCGAAACGTGGGCATCAGCACCGGCTGGTACGGGCGCCCACCCCCGAACGCTTCCACCTGGCGCGGGCGCGGGCGGCCCCAGTGCTCCTTGAGCAGGGCATTGGTCACCAGCAGCGGCCCGAGCGTCAGCGCCAGCAGCACGATCCACGCCGGCGCCCGCCAGCCGCGGAAACGCGTCGCGGTGTATGCCGCGGCGAGCCCGAGCAGGCTGCCCACGGCCATCAGCACGGCGGGCGCCTCGCCGTACCGGTAGAGCCACGACCACGGCGGCATCAGCCCCGTGGGCCAGTACTCCGGCCCCGCGACATCGAAGTACAACGCGGATAGCGCCAGGTCGACATCGCTGAACCAGGCGGCGAGCGTGCCCGTCGCCAGAATGGCGAGCGGTGCCGCCCAATGCCACCTGGTGAGCGGCGAGGAGGCCGGAAGCGGGCCGGCACGGGACGGGGTCGGGACGGAAGCCATGGTCGCCATCATGCGCGAGGCGGCCTGCACCCGTCAACCGCGGAGTCGGCCCTCACCCCCGCAGCCCTCAGCGGAAAATGGCCATACGGCCCACCGAGCCCCTTGGCGGCGCCATCCTGCCCGTCAGAGAATTGACTTCGGCGCGTCTAACCGCTACAAATCGTGCTCGCACCAGCGGGAATAGCTCAGTGGTAGAGCACAACCTTGCCAAGGTTGGGGTCGCGGGTTCAAGTCCCGTTTCCCGCTCTGAGAAATCAAGGGGTTACGT
>JACQKK010000055.1 GCA_016204605.1 Candidatus Lambdaproteobacteria bacterium | reverse complement strand
TCGCCGATCACGCGGCGCCAGGCGGTCTCGTCCGCGGGGGTGGGCTCGCCATCGAGCCGACCCGCGCGCTTGAAGTCGGCCACCGTGCGGCGGGCGTGGGCCATCAGGAAGGCCTTGATGCGGGGCTTGTCCCACCCGGCGTCGCGGAACAGCCGGGCGTGGTCGCCGCCGATCGCCAGCAGCGCCTGGTTGAAGCCGCGCACGTTGGGCGAGGCGAGGTTGCAGAGCGCGTCGGCCAGCTCCAGCAACAGGGGCTCGGGCGTGCTCGCGTGCTGGTTGTAGACGCCGAGCAGGCTGTTCGAGGCGAAGATGGTGGCCGTGCTCTGTTCGGGGCGGAAGCCGCGCTCGACGTGCAGGGGCTCCCAGGGCGAATCGGCCTCCCACTCCGCGAAGCAGAACGAGTACTTGCCGGGCGAGCCCAGCGTGGCCTTGTCCAGCAGCCCGGGACGCGAGCGGAACACGTTCATCATCACCAGGCGCACGGCCCGGCCGATGGTGGCATTGGCGCGCACCCCCGAGCCGAAGGCGTTGTCGCCCCCGTTGATCCCCAGGCGCAGGGCGATCGGGCCGTTGACCACGATGGCGAAGGCGGAGCCGCCCGTGCTGGTGCCGGGGTTGTGGTAGTGGAAATCCGGGTGGCACAGCCCCC
The DNA here is from genome assembly GCA_016204605.1 of Candidatus Lambdaproteobacteria bacterium. GTDB lineage: Bacteria > SAR324 > SAR324 > SAR324 > JACQKK01 > JACQKK01. The sequence continues at coordinate 45,074 of JACQKK010000055.1, read as the reverse complement.
GCACGGCAGCCACCACCACGGGGAAATAGGCGGGCAGGCAGCCTGCCATCACGGCGTTGATCGCCACCTTCTCCGCGCCCACCTGCACCGCCCGCTCCGGCACCTCACCGAGAGTCTCCTCCGCGCGCAGGCCGCCTGCGGCGAGCATGGCCTCGACGGCGGCCCGGGTGGGCGGCACCAGCGGCAGGCCATCGCCCCAGTCGGGCCGGTAGTAGTACTCGATCCACTCCGCGGCGGCGGCGGGATCGTGCGGCGGGGGCTCGGTGCCAGGTCGGGTGCCAGGCGGCGTTGCCATGGTCGGGCTCGATCGGGGGTGGTTCGGGTGGCGGATCGCCGGCGGCGCAGGAGTCCGGCGCGGGATGGCCGGTGGGCGAGCCTGCCGGGCAGACCCCCGGCACGGTAGCGGCTTCCGGTGCCGCGCGTCAACCCGCGGCGGGACCCGCATTGACACCGGCTGTCCGCTGCTATAGCGTCTGTACAGACCGAGCCGCCCGAGCCTGGGTGGCGGGAGCACGGTCGCAGGAGCACGGTCGCAATCGTGCCGCAGCAGCACGGGGTCGTAGTTAAGCTGGTTATAACGCCGGCCTGTCACGCCGGAGGCCGCGGGTTCGAGTCCCGTCGACCCCGCTCCCACCTCGCTTCACCGCACTCACGTCCGCACAGGCACATCGACGGCGAGCGCACCGGCCCGTGCCGGAGCGCAGGCGCACAGGCTCGCCCCCGCGGCCGGCTCGCCCCGCCGGGCCGGGCGGGTCACGGCCCCTCCTCGCCGGGCAGGCGCAGGGTGCGGACGGGGAACTGCTTGCCGGGGATCGACGCGAGCACCTGCTCGTCGATGTCGAGCCCGAGGCCCGGGCGCCTGGGCAGCGCGATGTAACCCTTCTCGGGCACGAGGCAATTGGGGGAGACCCGCTTGCCCAGCTCGGTGTAGGGCACGAAGTACTCGGTGATGATGAAGTTGGGCATGGTGGCCGCCGCGTGGACGGTAGCCGCCAGCGCCAGCACGGTCGAGTTGTAGTTGTGGGGGGAGACCGCCACGAAGAACGGCTCGGCCATGGCCGCGATCTCCTTCAGCTCGAGGATGCCGCCGCAATTGGCCACGTCCGGATTGAGGATATCGGCGGCCTGCTGCTCCAGCACCGGGCGGAAGCCGGCCTTGGTGTATATCGCCTCGCCCGTGACCACCGGGATGCGCGTGCGCCGGCGGATATCCGCCATGGCCGAGAGGTTCTCCGCCTGGCACGGCTCCTCGAACCAGTACGGCTCGAACTCGGCCAGCCGGTTCGAGTAGCGGATCGAGTGCATGGGCGCCAGGCGCCGGTGGGCCTCGATCAGGATGTCGGTCTTGGGCCCCACGGCCTGCCGCACGGCCTTGACCACGTCATAGGCGTGCTGCTCGTGCTCCTTGGGGATGTACGTGCGCCAGGGGATGGGCAGCGGATCGAACTTGATGGCGGTGAAGCCCTTCTCCAGCACGGCCTCGGCGGCGCGGGCGTAGTCGGCCGGCTGCTCCATGTGGTAGCTCCAGCCGTTGGCGTAGACGCGGATCTTGTCGCGCACGGGCCCGCCGAGCAGGTTGTAGACGGGCTGCCCGGTGGCCTTGCCCACGATGTCCCACAGCGCCGCCTCCATCCCCGAAAGGGCGCAGAAGAACTCCAGCGAGCCGCGCCGCTGGGCGTAGTCGTCGAAGGCGGCCTGGGTGAAGTGCTTGATCAGGAAGGGGTCGCGCCCCACCAGGTAGCGGGCCAGCTCGGTGACCTGGGCCGCGACGGCCGTGTCGCGGTCATACTGGGTGTAGGCCTCGCCCCAGCCCGTGATGCCCTCGCTGGTCTCGACCTTCACGAACACCCAGTTCTTGCGCCAGCCCGTATCGACGATGAAGTGCTTGACCGAGGTGACTTTCATGACGGCGGGTTCCTCCCCTGGGGGCCCGGGCGGTCGCGGGCCTAGTGCGGCGGGTGGGCAGCGGTCGCGATGCCGATCAATAGCGGGCGAGCACGGCGCGTTCGGCGCCAGCGGCTCCGCCTTGGCTCTTATCGAGAAACCGCTGGCGAAGCAACCGCTTGTCGATCTTGCCGTTGTTGTTCTTGGGCAGCTCCGGGAGGATCTCCACCCGGCGCGGCTTCTTGTAGCTGGCGATCAGCGCCTGGCAGTGGCGGATCACCTCTTCCGCATTCAGCAGCGCGCCGGCCCTGGGCGAGAAGAAGGCCAGGATGGACTCTCCCCACTCGGGATCGGGGATGCCGACCACGGCGGCCTCGGAGATGCCGGGGTGGCGGAACAGCGCCTCCTCGACCTCGCGGGCGTAGACGTTGAGGCCGCCCGTGATGATCATGTCCTTGCTGCGGCCGACGATGTAGACGTAGCCCTCCGCGTCCTGGCGGGCCAGGTCGCCGGTGTGCAGCCAGCCCCCGCGGAAGGTCTCGGCGGTGGCCGCGGGGTTGTTCCAGTAGGTGCCGGCCACGCAGCCCTCGACCCGGATGCACAGCTCGCCCACCTCGCCCGGCGCCTGGCGTCGGCCCTCCGCATCGAGCAGGGCGAGGCCCAGACCCGCGATGGGCCGACCGCAGGAGGCCAGCCGCGCCACTTCGCCCGCGTCGCCCTCGAGCACGTGCTCGAAAGGGTAGAGCACGGTGATCGGCTGCGAGGCCTCGGTCAGGCCGTAGTGGCCGCGGAAGATCGGACCGAAGGCCTCGATGCCGCGGCGCAGGGCCTCGACCGGCATGGGGGCCGTCCCGTAGTTGATCCGCGTCAGGCCGCTCAGGTCGTAGCGCTCGGGGCGCAGGCTATCCAGCAGCCGGATGATCATGGTCGGCACGAGCATCAGGTGGGTGACGCGCTCCCGGGCCGCCACCGCCTGCAGCTCCTCGGGGTCGAAGCGGGAGAGGATCACGTTGCGCGCGCCGCGCAGGTAGTAGGGGTCCAGGTAGTTGCGAGTGGCGAAGTTGAGCGGCCCCACGTGCGCGATGGCGTCCTCCACCCCCAGCCGGTACTCGAGCGCCGCGAAGAAGTTGTGCAGGCGCGCGCGGTAGGAGCGCTGGGTGGCCACCACCCCCTTGGGCAGCCCCGTCGTGCCGGAGGTGTAGGAGATGCGGAACACGTCGTCCGGGGCCACCGGCACCTCAGGCTCCGCCTCCGAGGCCGCCGCGAGCAGCGCCTCGTAGTCGGGTGCGCCGGCGTGGCGCCAGCCCTCCCCGATCACGTGGGCCAACGCCGGCTCGGTCTCGGCCAGCGCCCCGGCCAGCTCCTCGAACTCCGGTCCCGCCAGCAGCACCGAGGCGCCGGCATCGCGCACGATCTGCGCGTGCTCGGCCAGGGTGTGGCGCCCGTTGAGCGGCACCAGCGCCAGCCCGGCCTTGGCCGCGCCGTAGCCCGCCTCGATGCTGGCCAGGCCGTTGCTCATCAGCACGGCCACGCGATCGCCCGGGCACAGGCCGAGGCCGCGCAGGGCATTCGCCATGCGGTTGAAGCGGCGGTTGGCCTCGCGGAAGGTGACGTGCCGCTCGCCCCACACGAACGCCACGCGGTCGCGATACTGGCGGGCGGCCCAGGCGATCTCCCGGCCGGCGATCAGGGTCATGGGCGACGGACGCGTGAAGGGGGCGGGGGAGATGGGGCGCTACTTGCGATAGCCGCGCCCCGAAGGGCCGAGCTGCTGGGGCAGCAGCGCGTAGGCGTCCTCCACCCAGTCGCAGAGCAGGGGCCGCGTCTCGCGCGGGTCCACGATGTCCTGGATGGCGAACTTCTCCGCGGTCAGGAACGGCGAGGTGAAGCGGGCGTAGTGTTCCTCCAGCTCCGTCAGGCGCTTCTCGGGATCGGCGGCCTCGGCCAGCTCGCGCCGGTGGGCCGCCATGATTCCGCCTTCCAGCGGGATCGAGCCCCAGTGCGCCGAGGGCCAGGCGAAACGCTGGTTGATATCGGTGACGCGCCCGTGGCCCGCGCCCGCCACGCCATAGGCCCGGCGCACGATGACGGCGCAGAACGGCACGCGGCTGTCCTCGATGGCGGCCAGGGCGCGGATGGCGGCGCGCATGGTGCCCTGCTTCTCGGCTTCGAGGCCAATGGCCACGCCGGGCTGATCGACGAAGTTGACGATGGGCAGGTGGAACGTGTCGGCCAGGTCGATGAACGCTTCCATCTTCTGCGCGGAGGCGCGGGTCATCGTGCCCCCGGCGGCATAAGGGTCGTTGGCCAGGATCGCCACGGGCCTGCCCGTCAGCCGCCCGAGCATGGTGATGGTCGAGGGGCCGTTGTAGCGGCCGATCTCGAACAGCGACTCCTTGTCGAACACCAGCTCCAGAATCCGGCGCATGCGATACACCCGCCGGCGCTCGCGCGGGACGATCGAGAGCAGCGCCTCCTCGCGCCGGCCAGGGTCGTCGTCGCTCGGCAGCGCGGGGGGAAGCTGATGGACGTTCTGCGGCAGGTAGGAGAGGAAGCGCCGGGCCTGCGCGAAGGCGTCCTGCTCCGACTCCGCCTCGTTGTCGATCAGGCCGGAGCCGCGGGTGTGGATCAGGTAGCCGCCCAGCTCCTCCTTGGTCAGCTCCTGGCCGACCCCCGGCTCGACCACGACGGGCCCCGCCGCGAAGACCTGGGCCTGCCCCTTGACCATCAGCGAGAAGTGGGACCAGGCCACGCGTTTGGCGCCGTTGCCGGCGCAGGAGCCGAGCGCGATGCCGACGATCGGGATCAGCCCCATCATCCGGCTGCGCGGCCAGGTGGGGTAGCCGGGGATCTTGGTGGCGCCCATCATCTCGAGCAGCTTGACGCTGCCCCCGGCCGAGTCGATCAGCCGCACCAGCGGCAGGCGCAGCTCGTAGGCCAGCCGCTCGCCGTAGACCCACTTCTCGGCGATGGTCGATTCCGAGGAGCCGCCGCGGATGGTGTAGTCGTCCACGGTGGCCACCACCTTGCGGCCGCCGATGCGCCCCTTGCCGATGATGACGTTGGTGGGCGTGACCTTGAGCAGCCGGGCCTCCTCGTCGTACTGCCCCTTGCCCGTGAGCACACCGACCTCGCGGAACGTGCCCGGATCGAACAGCAGCCCGATGCGCTCGCGCGCGGTGTGCTTGCCCGAGCGCTTGTGGCGGGCGACCGCCTCCTCGCCGCCCATGGCCTCGGCGAAGCCCTTGCGCCGGTTCAGCTCTTCGACTTCCGGGAGCCAGCTCATGCCACCTCGACGCAAGACCAGTGCGGACACGGTGCGCCGCGGGCGGCGCAGGGCGATGGATTCGCCGCGCGCGCTGAACGGCGGCCGGCCGGAACGGGTGGCGAAATCGTGAGACCGGGCCGAGCGTTTGTCAACTGGGGACGCAGGCGCACGGACGACGACAGGCGCGGAAGGAAAGCGGTCGACAGGTTGAGTTCCCGATGGGGTGCCGCGCTTGCGCCCCCGGCCGGGCTGGGCTTAGGATGGCTCCATGCCCATCACCCAGGAACGCCAGAAATTCCAGGACATGCGCGCCGTCGGGTTTTCCGAGGACCAGGCTGCGCTGCTGGCGGCCAAGTTCGAGGCCACGGCGCAAGCTGCCAGCGAGGATATCAAGGCGTTCATTTCTTCGGAATTGGACCGGCGCTTCGCCGAGATGGAGGCGCGATTCGAGCGCTCTCTGCGCCTGCAACTGGCCGTGATTCTCTCCGCATTCGTAGGGGTGACCGGCCTCGCCGTAGCCGTCATCAAGCTGGTGCCGTAGGCCGACTCCCCGCAGGGCCGATCTTCGACCTCCGTACCGCCCATCTCCTGCGCCCCACCCCTTCGCGCCGGCCGCGCGCTTCGGCGATGAGGCGGCAACCCGCGTCGCCCTGAACGTGCGGCGACCCCGGATGCCGCGGCAGGAAATCTCCGCCGCGGCCCTGGGCCGGTCGTTGCGTGCATGGCCGCTTCGCGCAGCGGGGAGGCCGGAGCCTCCCCCCGGCCCGCTCAGCCGATTTGCCAGACCTGGGAGAGCATCTTCCAGTTGGTGAAGTAGTAGATCGCGAACACCGCCAGGAACACGAATACCAGTATCACCGTGCCCGGCGCGTAGTGCGATTCCTCCTTGCGCTCCTGCGGGGGGAGCCGGAGGATGCCCTGGGGCACGCTGGCGAGGCCCTTCTGCAGGCGCTCCTCGGTCAGCGGCGTGCCGAAGAACACGGAGCCCACGGTGATGAGGATGTAGAGCAGGCCGCCCAGGAAGGCCACGATGCCGCCCAGCGCCAGGAAGGCCAGCGCCAGGTCCGCCCCCGGCGGGTACTCGACCTTGAACAGGGCGTTGGTGAACGAGATGTCGTAGTGGCGGCGCGGCACCCCGAACATCCCCGCGACGATCATCGAAACCGCGAACAGCGTCACGCCGCCGCCGAACAGGTAGGGCTGGTACCGCGCGAGCTTGAGCCAGATCACCTCGCGGCGGAAGATCAACGGGATCACGTAGTAGGTCAGCGCCATGAAGGCCAGCGCCGTGCCGCCCACCACGGTCGTGTGGAAGTGGCCGGGAACGCGCAGGGTGTTGTGGGCGATGATGCTGATCTGCTCGGTACCGATGGTGACCCCGGTGACCCCGCCCAGGAAGCCGAAGATGATCAAGGAGAGGAACATCCCCGAGAAGCCGGGATCGCTCCAGGGCGCCTTGCGCAGCCACTCGAAGGTGCCTTTCACGAAGCCGTTGAGGCGCTGCCCCACCTCGACCCCGGCGGGCACCGTGAAGCCATGGATCATGCTCGCCAGCACGGCCAGGTACATGAAGTAGCTGGTGTTCCAGATCTTCCAGCCCGGCCCGAAGCCCGGGTCCACCAGCAGATGGTGCGCGGAGGCCAGGTTGATGAACAGGATATACAGCACGAACGCCGTGCGGCTGATCTTCTCGTTGATCACCACCGCCCCCACCGTGATCCCGCCGAGCAGGTACCAGACGGAGACCATGGCGGCCACGTTGATCTGCTGCGAGGAGTGGCCGAGCGCCCACCAGATCATCCGGTACACCTGTGCGTCCACGTTCGCCTTCCAGCCGAAGATCTCCAGATCCAGCGACCAGAGGAAGGTGGGGATGTAGATGATCGCACCGTGAACCAGCGTGACGACGGAGATGATGGCCGCCGTCAATGCCCCGAACACCACCAGCGGCATCGAGCCCTCGTAGGTCTTCTCGCGCCGGGCCACCACCAGGCAGGCGAAGAACAGCCCGGTGACGACCAGCGCGCCCACGGCGAACAGAATGATGCCCAAGTAATAGAGCGGATGGGCCCGCAGCGGCGGATAGGATGTGAACAGCACATCGGCCCGTCCCGTGAACACGAGATAATCCACCAGCAGCGCCCCCACCGCCATCAGGCCGAACGAGAGCCACGCCAGCCAGGGCGTCGGCACCCGGCTGTTGAGCATGATCGCCCCGGCGAAGTAGAGGATCGCCATCTCGAAGAAGATGATGAAGAAGATCAGCATGTTGAGCCCGTGGGCGGTCACGAGCCGGTAGTACCAGTCGGCTGGCAGCAGATGCACCGCCTGCCAGCGCGTGAGCACCAGCAGGATCGCCGCGCTCACCCCCACCGTGAAGGCCAGCACGGCCGCCACGGCGTTGACCTTGACCAGCAGCTCGGCATCGCGGTGCACCTTCAGCTTGGTGACCGGACAGGTGCGGAACAGCCCGGCTGCTGCTGCAATCGTGCCTGCGCTCATGGTGTAGCTCCCGGGTAGGCGTGCGCGAGGGATGGGTCGGGCCTCACTTGGGGTCGACGATGACCTTGCCCACCATCAGATGATGGCCAATGCCACAGAACTCGTTGCAGACGATCCTGAAGTCGCCGGCGATGTTGGGCGTGATCTTCAGGGCGTAGTCATAGCCCGGCACGATCTGGAAGTTGATGTTCACCGGGAACAGGCTGAAGCCGTGGTTCAGATCCAGCGACGAGAGATGGAGGGTGTAGGTGGCGCCTTCCTTCAGCTTGAGGATGGGGTACCAGGCCCACATGCGGCCCAGCAGATACAGCTCGCTCCCGGGCGGGGCCTGCACCACCGGCATGCCGGTGTCTTCGCCGACCTTGTACTCCTGGACGAACCGGTTCACCCGCTCCTGGTACTTGGCGGGTTCCACGCGGTGGCGGATGCCGGCGGGGTTCTGCCCGCCCTTGAAGTGCCAGAACGGCATCATGGCGAACAGCACCATGCACCAGATGAACGCCACCGTGATCCACACCTTTTCCTGGCGTCCCGCGGGCTTCCACCAGATTCCCTTGGGCGCTACGAGACCGGAATGCATGGGCGTCTCCTTTTCCGCGTCGGGTCAGGGCAGGGGTGCCGGCGGCAGGCTCAGGATCTCGTACAGCCCCCATCCGGTGAAGAAGATGAACATGATGGCCACTCCGGCCACCAGCAGCAGGAACGGGCTGTCGTACAGGTGCTGCAACAGCGGCACCGGTTCGCCGCCCTGGGGTTGCCCTGGAGTCATGGCTCTCTCCTCGGTGCGTGGCGTCGTTACAGGGAGACGATCCCGGCCCGACCGCGGGCAGCGGTCAGGGAATCGTCCCGGCGTGGCCCGACTCGACCACGGCATCCGGCGGGTTGATATGACGAATGTCATTAGCGCAACGCGCGCGGGGAGTCCAGAATCGGTGCGTGCGGGGTGTGGGCCCGTTCCCCGGCAGCGAGCGGGCGGGCTTGCCGGGGGAGCGGGGGAAGCCCGAAAAGCCGCCCCGGTGGCCGATCAGGGCCTCCTCCCTCTCCACCAGTATTCAGACCGGAGTCAAGGGTTACAGGTGTTCGGGGACATGGGTGACAAGTTTCGTCGCAATTCCGCTCTCGAGGTTGAGGTGGAGGATGCGGGCGAGATTCCCCGCTGCGCCCGCAACGACGAATGGTATGGTTGAGATCGGCTCCCATCCGGCGGCACGCATCGAACCGGCGCGCAGTGCAGAGAGCCGGAGCAAGGAGCCGGGAGCAGGGAGCGTTTCGCGTCCACGCGCCGGACGTTCCCCTTTCCCCTCGCACCAGCCACCGCGGATGAACCCCCCCGACGTTGCGGAACGCCTCACGCTCTCGCTGCTGCTGCTCTGGGGCGCGGCCACGCTCGGGTGGTGGGGGCTGGCCTTCCCGCCGGTGGCGACCCCGCCGCCCTGGCTGGCGGTGGTGCAGGCCGTCTGCTTCGGCACCACGGCTGGCGGGCTGCCCGCCCCCTACGGCTGGGGCGCGCTGATCGCGGGGCCGCTCGGCATGCTGGCCGTGCTGCTGGTGGGATGGGGCCGCGACCTGCTGGGCGTCCTGGGCCGGCTGCGGCGGCAGCCGCTGGCGCTCGTAGCCCTCTCCGCGCTCGGGCTGGCGCTGCTGGCGCAGGCGGGCTGGGTCGCCTGGCGCGTGGCGCTGCAGGAGCTTCCCCCATCGGTCTTCCGGGGCACGGCGCTGAGCGGCACGGCGCCGGTCGACCCCCTGCCGGAGGGCTACCCCCGCCAGAGCTGGCCCGCGCCGGACTTCCGGCTGGTCAACCGCGACGGGCGGGAGGTGACGCTGGCCGACTACCGGGGGCGGGTGCTCTTCCTCAGCTTCGCGTTCGGCCACTGCACCACGGTGTGCCCGGTGGTCGTGCGCAACGTGGCGCAGGCCCTCGGGGAGCTTCCGCCGGACCGCGTCGGCGCCCTGGTGCTGACGCTGGACGCCTGGCGCGATACCCCCGGCGCCCTCGCGGGCATCGAGGCCCGCTGGGGGCTGCCCCTGGCGGTGCAGTGGCTCTCGGGCCGGCCCTTCGAGGTCAACGCCGTGCTGGACCGCTATCAGGTGGCGCGCCGGCGGGACGAGAACACCGGCGAGATCGACCACGTGGCGCTGGTGTACGTCATCGACCCGCAGGGCAACATCGCCTATGCCCTGCTCAATCCGCTGCCGGGCTGGCTGGTCGAAGCCGCCCGCCGGCTGGGCGCCGGCCCGGCTTGAGATCAGGGCCGCACGCGCCTCTGCCGATCGCGGGAGGTCCGGGCGCGGGCATCGCTGCGCCGTTTCGGGAATTCCCCGCGGGTACACCCCTCACTGCCTCGGCACCTTCAGCCGCACCGTGACGATCTCGCCGCGGGCGCACTCGGTCTCGCCGGCCCAGGCGCTGACCTGGAGAACGGTCTTGCGCTCGTGGCGCTCGGCGACCCGGGCGCGCAGCTCGAGGGCGGCGCCCATCCGTGCGGGCTTGAGGAAATCGAGCCTGAGCGAGGCGTTGACGTAGGTGATCGGCGGCTGGCTCGTCATGGCGCGGCCCTCCCGGCGGAAGGCGTCGGCGGTGGCGGTGCCCACGGCGTGGCAGCCCAGCGCCGCCGCGAGCAGCCCGCCGTAGACGCTCTCCAGGCTGCCGCCGGTGAAGTGGGGGCCGGGCTGGAACAGGCACACCGCCTCGTCGCCCCGCCAGCGGCTCCTGATGCGGAGCCCCTTGGCGTTGAGCGCGCCGCAGCCCCAGCAGTGGTTGCCGGGCATCGCGTCCTGGAACGGTGCGTCCTGGCCGGCGGCGGCTTGGCCTGCGGCGTCGGGGGCGGCTGGCTTCGACATGGAGCGGCTCCGGAAGCGGGGTGGCTGCCGGGCATGCCCACCCCAAGGGGCAGGGCGCCGGGCGGCTACATCTGGCCGTACACGGGGATGGAGGCGCCGTGGATGGCCCTGGCCCGGGGCGAGGCCAGGAACACGATTACCTCCGCCAGATCCTCCGGCGTGACCCAGCGGGAGTAGTCGGCCTCGGGAAAGTCGAGCCGGTTGGCCATCGTGTCCACGATGCTCGGCAGCACGCAGTTGACGTTGATGCCGCGAGCCTTCACCTCGGCGGAGATGGACTCGGTGAGGCGCTGCACGGCGGCCTTGGCCACCGCGTAGGCGGCGTGGTGGGACGTGCCGTGGGTGGCGTGGCGGGCGCCGACGTTGACGATCTTGCCGCTGCCCCGCTTGAGCATGTAGGGCAGCAGGCAGCGGCACAGGTTGAAGGTCGTCACGAAGTTGACGTCGAGCATGCGCCGGAACACGCTGACGTCCGACTCGGCGACCGGCGGCCCGTAGGCGTAGCCGCCCACCAGGTTCACCAGCACGTCGGGGACGCCGTGGTGCTCCGCGACCCGTTGGAAGCACTCGGTAACCTTGAACGCGTCCAGGGCGTCCACCCGCTGCAGCAGCACCGTTTCCGCGATCTCGGGATGGGTCGCCTTGAACGTGTAGACTTCGAGGTCGGAGACATAGGGGACAACGAGACTCGCCCCCAGCTCGGCGAACTTCGCCGTGACGTGCTCCCCCACGCCGCCCGTACCGCCGGCGACGACGACCAGTTGCCCCGCGAATTCTTTCGCCATGCTGGATTCCCGCTGACTCGGCCCCCGCGCGCAGCGCGACGAACCCCGCGCACAGGCCGGCGCCATCCTACGGGTTTCGACGTCCCAGGTCAAAGCGCAGGCGCAGCCTCACCCCCGCCGCTGGCGCGGCTGCCCCCTCTCCTGGGGGAGAGAGGGCGCTCCTCAGACCCTGCCGATGGCTGCTTCAGCGCTCCCTCCCTCTCCACCAGGAGAGGGAGGGCCGGGGAGGGTGAGGCCGCTGGCGAGAGCGCCTGCTTTCAAACGGACCCACTACCCGACAGCGGGCTGGGCAGCAGCCCCAGCACGGTATCGACGATCTGGGCGGCGGCGTCGCCCCGGAACAGGCCATCGCAGGCGGCCTCCATGCGCGCGAGCCGGGCGGGATCGTCCAGCAGCGCCAGCACGTGGCCGGCGAGACGCTCGCCATCGAGCTGGTGCTGCTCGATCACCAGCCCGGCCCCCGCCTGGGCGACCCGCTGCGCGTTGCGGAGCTGGTGCTCGCCGCTGGTGCCGGGAATCGGGATCAGGATCGCCGGGCGGCGGGCGGTGACGATCTCCGTCACGGCGCTGGCCCCGGCCCGGCTGACGATGAGCCAGGAGTGGGCATACGCGTGCGCGATGTCGTCGATGAACGGCACCACCTCGACCTGCGGGAGCGCCTGCGCCGGCGCCTCGGCAGCGCCCGGCTGCGTGGCGTCGGCCAGGCGGCCCTCGCGGAAGCCCTGCTCGCGATAGGCGCGCCGCACCCAGTCGAGATCGAGGGCCCCCGTCTGGTGGAGGATGCGCAGGGGGCGCCCCCAGCCCTTGAGGCGCGGCAGGGCCGCCACCACGGCCTCGTTGATGCGGCGCGCACCCTGGCTGCCACCGAGGACGAACAGCACAGGCAGCGCGCGCACCGGGGGCGGCCGGTCGCGCAAGGCGAGGATATCGGCCCGGACAGGATTGCCGGCCAGCACCTGGCGCGGGAACAGCGCGTCGAGCCCGCTCACCGGCACGAACGCCAACCGCACGAACCGCCCGAGCAGGCGGTTGGTGAGCCCCGGATAGGCGTTCTGCTCCTGGATGAACGTGAGGCGCCGCAGCAGGATCGCCGTCGCCAGGAGCGGCCCGGACGCATAGCCGCCCACGCCGATCACCGCGTGCGGGCGGAAGCGCAGCAGCAGCGCCACGCACTCGAGGAAGGCCGCGGGCAGCATCGCCAACACCCAGGCCTTGCGCCAGAGGGAGACCTGGTACAGCCCGCGCACCGGGATCGTGTGCAGCCGATACCCCCGGGCCGGCACCACGCGGGCCTCGATGCCGTAGGTGCTGCCGACGAAGCGCACCTCGACGTTGGCCACGCGCCGGCGGAACGCCTCGGCGATGGCCAGCCCGGGGTAGAGGTGGCCCCCTGTGCCTCCGCCGGCGATCAGGATGCGCAGCCGGGGCGCCGCGGGGGCGTTCACGGCCGGCGGCTCCGGGCGCTCCGCGTCGGCCCCGCCGCCGCGCCCTGTTGCCGGCCGATGTTGAGTAGAATCCCCACCATCAGCATGGCCATCACCAGGGAGCTGCCGCCGTAGCTGATGAACGGCAGCGGCAAGCCCTTGGTGGGGATCAGGCCGGTGACCACGGCCAGGTTGATGAGAATCTGCAGGCCGAACAGGGAGCCGATGCCGTAGGCGAGGTAGCGCCCGAACTCGTCGCCCGCGCCCAGGCTGACGCGGAAGGCGCGCCAGAGGAACACGGCGAACAACACCATCGTGGCGATCACCCCCAGGTACCCCAGCTCCTCCGCGAGGATCGGGAAGATGAAATCGGTGTGGGCATCGGGCAGGAACAGCATCTTCTGGCGGCTATCGCCCAGCCCCACGCCGAACCAGCCGCCCCGCCCGAAGGCGAGGTAGGACTGCACGATCTGAAACCCCGCATCGAGCCGATCCTCCCACGGATCGAGGAACGCCAGGATGCGCTGCACCCGGTAAGAACGGCTGGCGATCAGGTAGCCGCCGATCAGCGCGAAGCCCGCCAGGCTGAACAGGATGTGGCCGGGCTTGGCCCCGCCCACGAAGATCATCAGCAGCAGCGTCAGCGCGATCAGCACCACCGAGCCGAAATCGGGCTGCATCACCACCAGCAGCAGGAACGCGCCCATCACCGTGAGCGTGGGCACGATCCCGCGGAAAAACTCGTGCACCACGTCCTGCCTGCGATCGAGAAACGACGCCACGTTGGCGATCAGCACCAGCTTCAGCACCTCGGTCGGCTGGAAGTTGATGAACCCCAGCCGGATCCAGCGCCGCGCCCCGCCGGCCTGGTGGCCGATGCCGGGGATGAGCACCAGGATCAGCAGCAGGAAGCTGATCAGCAGCGCCAGGGGCACCCAATCGCGCCAGAGCCGGTAGGGCACGCGCATGGCGATGGCCAGCGCCGCCAGCGCGAGCGCCAGGTGCAGCAAGTGGTTGCGCAGGAACACCACGCTCGAGTTGAACATGCGGTCCGAAAGCGGGGCGCTGGCGCTGTAGACCATCAGCGCCCCGAGCAGGGAGAGCAGCAGGGCGCTGCCCAGCAGGATCAGGTCGTACCCCTGCACCTGGTGCTGGATGAGCTTCCGGTAGAGGTACTCGAAGGGTCGGATCATGCGGCGGTCATCGCCTCGCATTCCGTGCAGCTCATGAGCAGGGGGCAGGTCTGGAGCCGGCAGTCGACCCGCGCGCCGAGCAGCCCCTGCACCGCGCGCTCGAAATGGGCGACGCGACCCGCCTTGACGCCGATGGCGCAGCCGGGCCGGTCCAGGCCGCGCAGCGCCTCGATCAGCGCGGGCAGGTCGGCGACGATCTGCACGGCGATGCCTTGGGCCGCGCGGGCGAGGCGCTCGGCCGAGCCGGGGCAGCAGGGATCATACAGCAGGCAGCGCGTCAGCGGCGGCGCCAGCCGGGTGCCGATCAGCGCGGCCGATTCGCCCAGCCCTTCCTCCAGCTCGCTCAGGTGACCCAGCACCAGCACCTTCTCCGGCTCGGGGAGGCTGGCCAGGGTCTCAATCAGGTTGAGCACGGTCTCGGGGCTGGCGTTGTAGGTGTCGTCGAGCACCACGGCGCCCCCACGGCCCGTCAGGCGCTCACCCCGGTGGCGCAGGGCCGGCACGCTCGCCAGGCGCTCGGCGACCAGGGCATCGGGCAGCCCCAGCTCGCCCGCCACCGCCCAGGCCACCAGCGCCGGGTACAACCCATGCGCCCCGGGCACCGGCGCGCGGAACGCCACCCGCCGCGCCTCGTGCACGGCCGTGAAGCGCTGGTGGCCCCCCGGCTCCGTGGCGAGCCCCTCGACGCGGTAATCGCCCTCCGCCCGGCCGAAAGTGAGGATGCGGTGACCCGCCGCCAGCTCCCGCAGGCGCGGCTGCGCGGCCGCGACGAGGGCCAGGCCGCCCGGGCGGAGGTGGTTGAAGATTTCGCCCTTCGCCCGGCAGATCGCCTCCTGCGAGCCGAACACGCCGATGTGCGCGCGCCCCACCCCCAGCAGCACGGCGATATCGGGCGGGGCGATCCGGCCCAAGAGATCGATATCGCCCCCGTGGCGGGCGGAGAATTCGAGCACGGCCGCGTCCTGGGTACCATCCAGCCCGAGCAGGGCCAGCGGCACGCCGATCTCGTTGTTGTAGGAGCCGGGCGTGCTCAGCACGCGGCGCCCGCCGGCCAGCACGTGGGCCACCGCCGCCTTCGCGGTGGTCTTGCCGAAGCTGCCGGTGATGGCCACCACGCGGGGGCGGTGGCGGGCCACCAGATACGCCGCCAGCTGCTGCAGGGCCAAGCGGGTATCCCCCACCCGCAGCAGCGCGCCCGCGAAGCCGGGCGCCTCCGCCTCACGCCGTACCTCGCGCTGTACCAGGGCCAGCCGGATGCGGGGGCCGAGCCGATCCAGGAACCGGTGGCCATCGGCGCCGCGGCCGGGGAACGCGAAGAAGATTTCCGCATCCCCGAGCGCACGCGTATCGAAGGCGCCGCCGCGGAGCGGGGTGGCGCCGGGGAGCGGCTGGCGCAGCCACCGCCCGCCGGTCGCGGCCTGGGCGTCGTCGAGCGTGATCACGGCGAGCCCTCGGCCGCGGCCACGGCACGGGGCCTGATCCGCATCAGGCGCAGGGCCAGCAGCACCATCAGCAACACCTGCAGATAGGCCAGCCGGTTGACCCACTCCTGCTCGAAGGAGAGCCAGATATCGTAGATGCCGTGCAGGGTGGTGCCGGCGCCGAGCGCGGCCATCAGCAGCCAGTAGCGCCCCTGGCTCGTGCGCGCGGTCTTGGCGTAGGCCAGCAGCACCCCCATCGGCACGGTGAAGCCGGCATGGGCCGGCACCGTGAGGATGGAGCGCAGCAGCAGGGTGGCCATGCCGTAACGCTCCAGGTAGACGAGGTTCTCGACCGAGGCGAAGCCGAGCGCCACCGTCGCTCCGCCCAGCAGCCCCTGGTAGGGCGTGGTGAAGTCGCGCCGGGGATAGAGCACCGCCAGCAGCACCAGCATCTTCGCCAGCTCCTCGTTGAGCCCGATGCCGAGGAACCAGAACAGCAGGCGGTGGCTCAGCAGCGGCGCCCCGCTCCAGAGCACCGTGTACTTCTCGACGAAGTGGTTGAGCATGAGCGCGATGCCGGCGGCCGCCGCACCGGCGACGAACAGGGACACGATCAGGACTTTGTTCTCCGGCCGGTACGCGTTCCTGACGTAGAGGAACCAGACCAGCAGCACCGCCGGGCTCAGCGCGATGGCGACGAGATGCATCGGGGCTCCTACTCCAGGTTGCCCAGGCTTTCGAGCAGCTTGTCGGCGAGGGACTTCCAGGTGGCGCCCACGCCGGGCAGGGTGCGGAAGCGCTCCAGGTGCTGGCGCGCCTCGCCGAAGTCGCCCTTCTTGATAGCGAGCAGGCCGATCATGAGATGGGCGTTGGGAAACCTGGAGGGATTGTCGCGCAACACCTCCTTCAGGTCGTTGATGCCCCCCAGGTACACCTCGTTGCCCGGGTTGTTGCCGATCACGGTGCGGTAGGCCTCGAACGCCTCGAAGAGCCGGCCCTGCGCCAGATGGATCAGCCCAAGATTCAGCCGGACGTAATCGAGGCCGGGACTGATCTCGAGCGCGCGCCGGCTGTACTCCTCCGCGCGCCGGTAATCGCCCAGCACGAAGTACATCCAGCCCAGGTTGCCGAAGGCGATCAGGCGCGGTTCCTCGCGCAGCGACTGCTGATAGGCCTCCGCGGCCTTGCGCACGTGGTAGAGGTTGTAGATGGCCAGGCCATCGGGCTGAAGCTGGTAGCCCTTGTAGTAATGGGCGTTGGCGAGCTCGTGGTAGAGATCGGCCCGGCGGGCCGCGCCCTTGGCGCCATCGAGCGCGCGCCCGACGATCTCGATCGCGGCGTCGTAGTCGCCCAGCCGCGAGAGCCCGCTGCCGGCGATGACCTGGTAATCGAGCTCCCAGCCGCGGAACGGGCCGAAGCGCCCATAGCGCCGCAGCAGCTCCGCCCAGTGCTCGTCGATGCTGGGGCGTCCGAAGCCGCGCCGCGCATCCTGGCGCGAGCCCTCGCGCCACCAGCGCTTCCACTCGTACCACCACTCGCGGATGCCCATCCTGCGGATGTCGGCGCCGCCGGGGCGGCCGTTGTCGAGGAAGCGCTCCCACCAACTGCGCTGCCGGCCATCGCCCAGCGCGAAGCCCAGCTCGAGGGGATCGCGGGCGAACATCGTGAACAGCACGTTGTAGACCAGCAGCACCGAGAACAGGAACGCGGCCACGGCGGAGGCGTGCGCCCAGCGCACCCGTGGGGCGGCCTTGAGGATCGGGCGCGCCTGCCAGATCAGCGCCGCCCGGCGCCATTCGGCGAGGGCCTGATCCCAGGCCTTGAGATCGAAGAAGCGGTTGCCGCGGCGATAGTGCTGCTCGGCCTGGCGCTCGAGGGGCTGCGGTGGCTGATCGGTACCGGGCATGGTCGGTCTGCGATGCGGCGGGACGGGCGGATCGGGTGGAGCCGGGTTCACTGCGGCTGGAACCCCGTCGAACCCTCGAAGCCGTTGCACAATTCGAGCGCGCCGTTCGGCGCGAGCGGCTTCCACCCCACCTCGACCTGTTCCCGCCAGAGGTCTCTCCGCACGTAACGGAACAGTTCAAAGCTATCACCGGCAACCCAGAAGAAATAGACGAATTTCTCCTTGGCGTAGCGGGCGCGGAACTGCCGCCAGCGCGACCCGGCGTGTTGCAGCGCCGCCAGGTTTTCGCCCGCACCGGCCCTGGGCCGGAATTCGAGACAGAAGATCTGGGTGGTCACCGGGAAGAACCGCACGGTGAAGTCCTGCTCCTCGATGGTCATCGGCTCGGGCCGGCTGCCGGAGGGCTTGCGGCCCAGCTCCCGATAGAACGCGCGCAGGTCGAACAGCACCACCCGGCCGTGGGTCAGCGCCGCGAACACGGTGCTCTTGGTGGTGGGATGGCTCCACGGGATGAGGATCTTCGCGGGCGGGGGCTCCAGCACCGGCGCCGGGCGAACCGGACGCAGGGCCTGGCCCGGATTCATCAGGGCGAGCAGCGAAGTGAACACCGCCAGGATGATCAGGATGCCCAGGTTGTTCGAGACGATATCGACCAGCGAATCGAGCCCGAGCAGCTGAGGGGCCGTCCGCCTGGAGCGTCGCATGGGGCTCGGTCGTCAGCGCGTGGAAAGGGAGGCGCCCGGTTGCGTGGCGCCGGAGGAAGGGCTCAGGAGGCGAACTTGAGATACGGCAACCCCCAGCCGTCGAGCATCGGTTCGAGCCCCACGGGCAGCCGGGTCGCGTTCTCGATGATGTATGACACCAGCTCGTGCACCTCGATCCCGTCCGGATACACGAGCAGGATCGGGTAGCGGGTGCGGATGACGGTGCGGCTCTGGGCCTCGATGTTGTCGAGCTCGATCTCGTACATGGCCATGGCGAAAGACTCGGCCAGGCGCCGCTCGTTGCGCATGAGCGAGACGGTCTGCCGCCACAGCTCCTGCCGGCCGGCAGCGGGACCGAGCTGGCCCAGGGCCTGCTGGATGAGGTCTTTCAGCACCTCCGCCTCCTTGCGCAGGGCGGCGCGACTGAAGCGGCGCACCGAGGTGCCGGCCCGGTAATGCAGCACCAGCCCATCGCCGCGGCACTCGACCAGAAGCGGACGGACGTGGGAGGGCGCGCCGATCCACTGCACGTCGACCGCCGGCCGGGTCGCTTCGCCCGGGGCGCTTTGCGTGCGCGCGAACCACACGAATATCACCGCCAGCAGCGAAAGCACGCCCATCGCGCTGGTGAGCACGCTCAGGAACGGGAACAGCGTGATGAGGTTGCCGCCTTTCATGGCTGCGTCACGCGGTGGGCGGCTTGGCGGCGGCGGCGGCGCGCTCCGGCTCGGCAGGCGCTCCCCCCGCGGTGCCGCCCAGCAGCTTGTCGGTGAACGCCCTGACGATGGGCTGCACGCCCGCGAGCTGATTGGTGATGAGCTCGGTCTGGCGGGTGAGCTGCTGCACGACCGGCTCGAACTGGGTGAGCCAGGTCTGCGAGAGCGAGAGGATGCGGTGCATGTGCTCGTCGTATCCTTCCGTCAGCGCGTCGGCAGGCGTCACGTGCAGGCGGGGCAGCAGCTTTTCGAGGCAGTATTCCTCCACGCTGAGCAGATTCTCCTCCTCGTTCTTCTGCAGCAGCGAGGTGATCATCATCACCGGCACCACCAGCACCAGGGCCAGGAACGTGGTGTTGAATGCCACGGCCAGGCCGTTGGTGACCTGGCCGAGCGCGGTGCGCATCTGCGCGCCGAACGCGGCGCCCGCCTCGGCCGTCTGGATGAAATCGGCGAAGCTGTTCACCGAGTTGCCGATGCCGAGCACGGTGCCGATGAAGCCCAGGATCGGGATGGCCCAGATGAACACCTGCAGGATCGCGTAGCTCGATTCCAGCCGCTTCACGTCGATCTGGGCCTGGAAATCGAGCAGGTCGTTGATGCTCTCGCGCTTGGGCACCGCCCGGATGTAGTGCAGCACCCGCTCCACCCGGCGCACCGCCACCGACTGGCGGGGGCGCTTCAGCTTGACCGCGGCCAGGGCCGTGTGGAGATTCGCCAGCACCTCGTCCACCGAGCGGGCATACACGCCCTTGGCGAACACGGCGCGGATCGCTTCCAGCTCCAAGGCCTCGCGCGCGCGGCGCTCCCAGCGGTAATCCAGATACTTGAACAGCAGCAGGAACAGCGACCAGAGCGCCAGGCCGACGATCAGCTCCGAGACCCAGTTGTCGAACACCTGCAGCAGCCGGCCCGCGTCGATGAACGGGATCGGGAAGACCTCGTAGAACATGGCCGTCACCAGCACGGCCAGAAACAGCCCCTTGAGCAGGTCCAGGTTTTCCGTGCGGCTCGGCCCCAAGGGCTCCGGGGCGCGGGGAACCGGCGTGGCGGCCGGCGGCTCCTTGTCCGCCGCGGGAGAAGCGGGGTGGTCGGCGGAGGGGCCGGGCTGCTGCACGGACGCGGGATCGGACATCGGTCTCGTCGGAAAGCGGGGTCGGGCTCGCTGTCGGGCTCAGCGCACCGCGGTGGGGATCAGGTTGAACACGCCGGTCGTGTAGGTGGTCAACGTCTCCAACAGCCAGGGGAAAGCCACGACCAGCGTGAGCAGCACGGCGACCATCTTGGGGATGATGGCCAGCGTCATCTCCTGGATCTGCGTCACCGCCTGGAGCACCGAGATCACCAACCCCACCAGCAGCGCGGCGAGCAGCGGCGGCGCCGCCAGCAGGAAGGCCACACGCATGGCCTCGCGACCGAACGTGATCACGAATTCGGGGGTCACGCGGCTCCGGGCGTGGTGTGGGCTTCCCCGGCGCCGGGGCTCGTGCACGCGTGGGACGCCGGAAATCGGGAGCGGCTAGCGGGTGACGAAGCTCTGAACCAGCGCCCCGACGATCAGGTTCCACCCATCCACCAGCACGAACAGCATGAGCTTGATGGGCAGCGAGATCATCACGGGGGGCAGCATCATCATCCCCATCGCCATCAGCACTGACGATACCACAAGGTCCACGACCAAGAAAGGAACATAGAGGATGAACCCGATCTGGAACGCCGTCTTGAGCTCGCTGATGATGTACGCGGGGACGATCACGTGGAAGGGCACGTCGTCGATCGTGCGCGGCCGCTCGATCTTGGCGATGCCCACGAACAGCGCGAGATCCTTCTCGCGCACGAAGCGCTGCATGAAGCGCTTGAGCGGCCGGGCGGCCATGTCCAGCGCCACCTGCTGCGACACCTTCTTGTCGAGATAGGGGCGCAGCGCGGTCTGGTTCACCTCGCGCCAGACCGGCTCCATGATGAAGAAGGTCAGGAACAGCGCCAGCCCGATCAGCACCTGGTTCGGCGGCGACTGCTGAGTCCCGAGCGCCTGCCGCAGGAACGCCAGCACGATGATGATGCGCGTGAAGCTCGTGGTCATCACCAGGATCGCCGGCGCCAGCGTCAGCACGGTGAGCAGGGCGATGATCTGGAGCGTCGTCGCCACCTGCTCCGGCGAGCCGGCCTGGCCCACCTGGATGTTCACCCCCGGGATCGGCGTCTGCGATTGCGCAGGCGCCGTGGAGAGCAGCAGCAGAAGCCCGCAGAACAGCAGGGCCCTCAGCAGGCGGTGGCGGGTCATCAGCTCAGCCGTTTCAGGGAGCGCACCTTCTCCTTCAGGGTTTCGGCGAACTGGGAGACGGGATCCAGCCGCGCCGGCGGCGGCTGTGCAACGGGCGCCGAGGCCGCCTGCGACGGTACGCCCTCAGCCGGGCTGTGTGCAGGCGGGGTCGGGCCGGCCAGCGGGGAGTGGGCGGGGCCCGCCGGGGTGGGGAGCGACCGCCGCCCGGCCGGCGGCGAGTCGAGCCGGGTGAGCATGCTGATCTGGGTCGGCGTCACCCCGCAGGCGAAGACGGCGCCGTTGATCTCCACCACCACGATGCGCTGGCGCGTGCCGACGTGGTACGACGCCAATTGGCGCACGGTGTAGCCGCCGCCGGCCTTCTCCAGGCGGCCGGCCACGAAGCGCCGATGGAGGAACAGCACCCCGTACAGCGCGGCCACGACGAGCGCCACCGCCAGCACCATCGTCACCAGCGGCACGAGCATGCCGGTATCGCTGAAGGCGCCCAGCGCCGCCGGCGGGGCGGGCGCGGGTGCGGTCTCCTTCACGGTCGGCACACGGCCGGTGGTGCTGCCCGACGCGCCACCAGCCGTGCCGCCGGCGGTGCCGAACAGCGTCTGGTTCAGCTCGGATTGCAGCCGCTTGGCATCCTGGGAAGCTACGGCCGCGGCCGCCGCGGGTTTGGTCGCGGCCGGGAGGATCAGCGTGAGCAGCTTCTGCTCCTGGCGCACCTCGAGTCGGCCGGCCAACGACTCGCGCGGGTTCTTGAGCGTGCAGCGCAGGGTGGTGGAGCTGCGCCCCTGCTCCACCTTGCAGCTCGTCAGCACCTGGCTGTCGGGCATCTGGAATTCGCGCACGGGCTTGGTGCTGCCCACCCCGAAGAACTGCGCCTCGAACGACCCCTGATCGTACTGGAACCTGGGCTGGCCCTGGAACGGCACCGAGAACGTCAGGTGCAACGCCTCGCGCCCGCCCACGAAGTCGCCGCGCATCTCCTCGAGGATGCGCTGGGAAACCTGTCCCCAGGCCCCGCCGCCGGCGAGAAGCAGCAGGCCGGCCAGCATCATGCATGCCATGCGGGAGCGCGCGCTCATGGCGACCTCACGCTTGCAGGTAGTGGAGCCGCTCCTGCGGATCCATGATCTCGATGATCTTGAGGGCGAACTTCTCGTTGACGATGACCACCTCGCCCTTGGCCACGGGCTTGCCGTTGACGAGCAGGTTGAGCGGCTCGCCGACCAGCTTGTCCAGCTCGATGATCGACCCGTGGTCGTACCCCAGCACGCTGCTGATGTAGACCGGCTTGCGGCCCACCTCGACCGTGACGTGGAGGTTGACATCGAGCAGGTAGCCGATGTCGATGGCGCTCTTGCCCGCGCTGACCGGCGCCGCGTTCGCATCGGCTGCGGCGGCGGCGGGAGCGGCGCCCGCCGCCTTGGGTGCCGGGGCGGCCTTGCCTGTATCCTGCTCCTTCTTGATCTGCCCTTCGAGCTCGGACCAGTCCAGATCGTCCATCTTGTCGAAGGACTCGAAATCCATCTCTTCCGCCATGGCACCCTCCTCTCGCCATCAGGTGGCCCGGCCGCGGGGCGCATGGCCGCACCCCTCAAGGGCCCTGCCGCGATGGTAAGCAATAAGCATGCAATGGCCTCTGGCAGATGGCCTCTGGCAGATGGCCTACTGCAGATAGAACTCCGTGATCAGCACCGCTCGCAGCGGCCGCGGATCCTTCCACTCGCCCCCGCGGTTGGGCAGCAGCGATTCCACCTTGCGCAGCAGGCGCTGCTTGAGCAGCTCCCGTTCTTTGGGGTCCCGCAACTGCTCGGTGCTCAAGGTCTGCAGCTCCGAGATCACCAGGTCGCGGATTTCCACGAGGCGCGTCTTCAGGTACGCCTCCGCCTTCTCGTCGCTGAGCTTGAGCACGACCGTGGCCTTGAGGTAGCGGCGGCCATCGGCCAGGTTGACGATGAAGGAGTCCCCCAGCGCAAGGTAGCGCGGATTCTCGAGGGGTTCGGCCTCCTTGCCGAGGCTGGCCGAGGTGCCGCCCTTGCCGCCCGCGGAGTCGCGCGTGCCGCTCAGCAGGAAGTGATACGCGGCCCAGCCGCCCGCGCCGACCAATCCGATGAAGACCAGCGCGACCACGGCGTAGATGATAAGCTTGACGAGCTTGCCGCCTCGTTCCCCCGCGCCTTCGGCCATCTTTCCTCCTCGACTGAGAGTGACCTCGTTGACTTCGGCCATGGCGCTGTCCAACGGAAGTGCCCGGCCTCGAAGCCGGTGAGGGGTCCCGCTCCTCGGGACCGTGGCTGACCCCAAGCTTATTGGATTCGCGCCCCCGGCTCAAGGGCTTTGCCCGCGGTGGACAGCAGCGGCCGATCCTCGCCGGTCGCGCGCGGCGATGCGCGGCCGCGCGATGGCGGGATCGGCCTGCAAAACTTCTCCCCCGGCCCATCGGCGCGCTCAGGGCGGAAGGCCCGCAGCGCGGGGTGGAGTGGCCGCGCGCAGCGCCGCAGCCCGCGCACGTCGTCGCGGCGGGGTCGGCCGGGCGCGCGGCTTGCGGTGCCCAGGCATGTTGGTTGCACATCCCGCGACCGAGTGCATCCGCCTCCGCGGTGGCGCCCGCGACCTTCGGCGCGCTGCCCCCTCCGACGCACTTCCGGGGCAGGACTTCAGGGTCGTAATGAATAGATTGTTTTTTAGAATAGCGATGGTAGACTGGCAGCCGTGATATAGGGCAATCTGGGGCTCCGGTACATCGTCCGGAATCGGGCTGACGGGAGAAGCCTCATGCTGGGCCTAAAGGAAGAACCCGCACCCGCGGTGGACTTTCTCGGAAAGGAAGCGCGCGCGGTCGCTCAGGTGACCGTGCAGGCCTTTGACTGGCTGGGCCCCCGCTACCGCTGGTACAACAAGATCCGCACCGCAGCCAAAGGGGGCCTGCCGCTGTTCCAGGACCGCAACCTGGAAGAGCAGATGGAGGCGACGCGCTCGGCGCTGACGCTCGTCACGCGCACGGTGAACAACGCGTTCCTGCTGGCCTTCAACCAAGTGGTGGACGGCGTGAAGAACGCCGGGGAGCCGCCCGAGGGCTGGCCCGAGAAGCTGGACACCTCGGAGCGCACCAACCCGCCCCGGCTCGATACGGTGCAGGATGCCCTGGTAATCGGCTGGATGCCGCTCAAGTTCCTCAATGTCGCCAAGGCCGCCCAGGATAAGGGCAAGGGCATCGACTACTACGCCGAGGGACTCGTCAAGAAGCTGTTCTTCAAGGTGATCGGCTACTACTGCGACCCCGCGCACTGGCAGCCGGAACGCCTGGGGTACGTGATCTCCGGTTTGGCTCCCGATGCCCAGCTCGCCGACGTCAACGCGCGGCTGGGTGCGCTCCGCAACGAGCTGGACGCGCTGGCCGCCTTCTACGCGATGTTCCGGTTCGGCCGCGCGCCGCGTACGGGCAGCGACCCCTCGATGCGCAACACCCTGGAGGAGTCGTTCGAATTCGGCGAGGCCGACCTGGTGCGGGAATTGTTCCTCCAGAGCCTGCTTGCCACGGGCATGGAGAACTTCCTCTACCGCTACTACCTCACCCTGCTGCGCTGCACCGAGAACCCCCGCGTGGTGAAGGCCCTGGGGCAGGCCTTTCTCCCCATGTTCAGCAAGGCGATCGAGGTGCGGATGCGGTTCCAGGCCTCCTTCGGCACCGAGACCGAGAAGGTCAAGCTCCGCCAGGCCTTCCAGGAGTTCTACCGCAGCGAAGAAGTCAAGCCGCCGGTCGAGACCGTCAAGGAAAAAGGCCGGTCGGTGCTCCATATCAATTACACCCACAGGCTGCTCGAGGCCGCCAACCTCGCGCGCGCAGTGCCGCTGGCGCCCCGGCAGGCCGAGCGCTGGGCCGCGGTGCTCAAGCCGCTGGTGCTGGAGCGGCCGGCCCCGGGCATCGGCTGCGCGGCGCTGCTCGAAATCCTGAACACCCTCGTCTCCCACGCGCGCGCCGCGACCGAGGGCAAGGCCAAGATCGCGCGCTCCCTGCGGGAGTTCGCCGAAGACCGGGAAAAGGTGAACCAGCGCATGCTGGCCCAGCGGCGCAAGATGCTCGCGGAGGCCGTGCGCAAGAAGATGGCCCGCTCGCGCAGGTTCAAGGCCCTCGAGCAGCCCGAAGCCGCTGCGCAGTTCGAGGGCGACGCGAACAAGCTCCAGGCCGAGGGCCAGCGCCAGCTCGAGGCGATGGAGAAGGCCATCGCCGAGGCGAAGGAGCAGATGCTCGCCCGGGGGGCGAAGATGGAGGCGGAGGCCCAGGAGGAAGCCAAAGGCGATCTGGGGCGGATCGCGGGCGAAATCTACCAGGCGGCCCAGGCGGCCGATGCCGATCAGCACCTCCATGCGGAGTGGGTGGCGTTCCTCGCCCAGCACATCCAGGACGACAAGGACAGCCACTACCACGGGCTCTATCGCAACCTGTTCACGGTGTGCCCCGATCTCTCGCCGACGGAGAAGATCTTCCTGCGCAAGGCGATCCTGACCAAGATCCAGCTCGAAGAGAGCGAGATGATGGTCTCCCCGGAGGAACTCCGCGCTTACGAGGATCACGTGAACGCCCTCAAGACGGAGCTGATGACGGAGATGCCGGGCGTGATGGAGCTCAAGTTCATCCACGGGCCGGCGCGCATCAGCGTGGGCGACCTGCTCGGTCTCGGCATCAAGCGGGAGAGCCTGTTGCTCCTCCTCCAGGCGCCGTTCACGGCGTCGAACAAGCCCGGCATCCGCATTCCGCCGGCGATCGCCCGCAAGGTGCTCGCCGTCAATCAACTCGTCCATCCGTTCGCCGATCAGGATCTGCTGCTGCCCAACATCCCGCCCGAGACGCCCCTGCTCAAACGCATCAACCTCAACCGTCTCGCCAAGCTGGGCGGGGGCTGAGCGAGGTCGCGTGAGGCTGGCTGACATCCGACTCGAGCGCTACGTCCTCCCGTTTAGGACGCCCTTCCGCACCGCGACGCTGCTCGCGCGGCAACGGGAAGGCTGGCTGCTCCGGCTGCGCGACGGGGAGGGCCGCTGGGGACTGGGCGAAGCGGCGCCGCTGCCGGGGTTCGGCATGGAGCCCCTGGCGGCGTGCCTCGCCGCCCTGCGGGCCTGGGCGGCGCGACTGAGGGGCGCCCGCCTCGACCTGCCCCGCTCCCCGGGCGACCTGACGCCGGGGTTCGACCTGCTGGCCGGGCTCGCCCTCTCGCCCTCTCCCTCCGCCGTGCCCGCCGCAGCCCACGGGCTCGAGCTGGCGCTGCTCGATCTCGCCGCCCAACGGGCCGGGGTGTCGCTGGCGCGTTGGCTGACCGGAACGGCGCCCGCGCCGCCGCCCGCCTCGGTGGCGGTGAACGCGCTGCTCGGCCGGTCCGATGCGGCCGGGGGCGCCCGTGCCGCGGCGGCGCTGGTCGGGGAGGGGTACGGCACGCTCAAGCTCAAGCTCGCAGGCGACGAGGGCGCGGAGCTGGCCGGGGTCGCCGCGGTGCGCCGGGCGGTCGGACCTGAGCCGCTGCTGAGGCTCGACGCCAACGGGAGCTGGGACGAGGCCGAGGCGCCGGGGCGGCTCGAGCGACTGGCTCCGTTCGCCATCGAGTACGTCGAGCAGCCCCTGCCCCCCGGCGATCTCGACGCGATGGCCCGGCTGGCCCGCCGCTCGCCGATTCCGCTCGCCCTCGACGAGGGGCTCCAGCGCCGCGGCGACGGGCTGCGGGCGCTCGATCTCGGCGCGGCCGCGGTGTTCGTGCTCAAGCCGATGGCCCTCGGCGGCCTGCTGGCCACCCTCACGCTGGCCCGCGCGGCGCTGGCCCGCGGCGTGGTTCCTGTCGTCACCACCACGCTCGATGGCGCCGTGGCCCGCACCGGCGCGCTCCACGCGGCCGCGGCGATCCAGGGCATCGCGGGGCCGGCGCGGCGCCTGCCGGCGTGCGGGCTCGCCACGGGCGGTCTGCTGGCCGCGGACCTCGTGGCGGATGCCCCCCAGCCCCACCGGGGCGCGCTGGTCGTGCCCACGGCCCCCGGATTGGGGCTCGGTGTCCTCAGTTCGGGACATATTGGCGCAAATCTCGTCACGCCGGAGCCCCTGTAGACGAAAACGATTCCGGATCGCAGCGACCGCCGCGTACCGTCCCGCCGATTCCGGCGCCGTTGACCGCCGGTAGATTCGCATCAATGGCCAATTTGCCGCAACGTCTTGACTTTTTCCCCCGGAAACCGGCGGAATTATTGGATGGGGTCTGCATGGTGCACGCCTTGCAGAAGCCGACGGATGACGACTCATGCCACGCCGCCCGACCCGCCCCGGGGGACAGCGATACAGCGTGAAGCAACCGTGGCGCGCGATCCGTGCGCCTGCCCCGGCATAGACCGGCCAGAGGAGAGGATGACGAAATGAAACTGGGCATTCCCAAGGAGTCCGTCCGTGGCGAAACGCGTGTGTCCGTCATCCCCGAGACGGTCAAGCGGCTCGTGGAGAAAGGGTTCGAGGTCATCGTCGAGGACGGCGCGGGGGCGGCCGCGCTGTATACCAACCAGGAATACAGCGCTCAGGGCGCAACGATCGTCCCCACCCACGAGGCCGTGCTCGGCACGGCCGACCTGGTGCTCAAGGTGCAGCCGCCGCTGATGGGCGAGAACGGCGGTCCCGACGAGCTGGCGCTGATGCGCGCCGGCAGCGGGATCGTATCCTTCCTGCAGCCCTTCAGCCGGGCCGATCTGGTCAGGAGCCTGGCCGAGAAGAAGATCGACGGGTTCAGCATGGAGCTGATCCCGCGCATCAGCCGCGCCCAGAACATGGATGCGCTGAGCTCCCAGGCCACCGTCTCGGGCTACAAGGCCGTGCTGCTGGCCGCGGATCATCTGACCCGCTTCTTCCCCATGTTCATGACGGCCGCGGGCACCATTCCCCCGGCGCGCGTGCTGGTGCTGGGGGCGGGGGTGGCCGGCCTCCAGGCCATCGCCACGGCCAAGCGCCTGGGGGCGGTGGTGGAAGCCTTCGACACGCGGCCGGTGGTGAAGGGCGAGGTGGAAAGCCTCGGCGCCCGCTTCATCTCGATCGAGATCTCGCACGAGGCGGCGCAGGATGCGGGCGGCTACGCCAAGGAGCTGAGCAAGGACCAGCACGCCAAGGAGCTGGAACTGATCGCCAGCCGGCTGCCCCGCGCCGACGTTGTCATCTCGACGGCGAACGTCCCGGGCCAGAAAGCCCCCGTGCTGATCACCGCGGCGATGGCCCGCAGCATGCGGCCCGGCGCCGTGATCGTCGACCTCGCCGCCGAGAACGGGGGGAACTGCGAGCTGACCGAGCCGGGCCAGATCGCGCAGAAGGAAGGTCTCACGCTGATCGGCCTCACCAATCTCCCGGGCCTGATGCCCACGCACGCCAGCCAGATGTATTCGAAGAACGTCGGCAACCTGCTGCTGCACATGGCGGGCAAGGAAGGGTTCAAGGTGGATCGGGCAGACCCCATCACGGCCGGGATTCTGGTGACCTATCAGGGCCAGGTGGTTCACCCGGCGCTCCAACCCAAATAACCCGGCTTCGCGGCCGCCATCCAGCAAGAGGAGGATTCTGTGCCGTCTGACATGCTTCCCCTGTACCTCGTGGGACTCTACGTGTTGGTGCTCTCGATATTCGTAGGGTACGAGGTCATCTCGAAGGTGCCTCCGCTGTTGCACACGCCGCTCATGTCGGGCACCAACGCCATCTCGGGCATTACGCTGGTGGGGGCCGTGGTCGCCGCCGGTCACAGCAACGAGGTGTTCGCGTCGGTGATCGGGTTCCTGGCGGTAGTGGCCGGCACGATCAACGTCGTCGGCGGCTACATGGTCACGGACCGCATGCTGCGCATGTTCAAGAAAAGGTGAGCGGAGCCGCCATGTACCCCTATACGCTTGATCTGATCTACCTCGTCACGTCGGTGATGTTCATCATCGGCATCAAGATGCTGAGCACGCCGGCCGCCGCCACGCGGGGCAACTACCTTTCCGCCATCGCCATGCTCGTGACCGTGGGCGTGACCCTGGTCACCAGCCAGATCGTCGACTGGGTCACGATCTGGGCGGGCGTGGCCGTGGGCACCGCCATCGGCATCGTGGCTTCGCGCATGGTGCAGATGACCGCCATGCCGCAGATGGTGGCCCTCTACAACGGCTTCGGCGGCCTGGCCTCGGCGCTGGTCGCCCTGTCGGAATACGACCGCCAGCACGCGGCGCTGACGCCGTATCTGACCTCGGTGATCCTGCTCTCGCTGATCGTCGGCAACGTCACTTTCACCGGCAGCGTGGTGGCCTACGCCAAGCTGCAGGAGCTGATGCCCGGTCGGCCGATGCTCTTCCGCGGCCAGCACTGGATCAACCTGATCCTGCTGCTCGTCACGTTGGGCGGCGGCGCCTACATGACGGCATACGATCCCCTGGTCTGGAACTGGTTCTTCGCGCTGGGCGCCATCGCCCTGGTGCTGGGCGTGCTGGTGGTGATTCCCATCGGCGGGGCCGACATGCCGGTCGTGATCGCCCTGCTGAACTCGTACTCGGGGATCGCAGTGTCGTTCACGGGGTTCGTGCTCAACAACAACGTGCTGATCATCGCCGGCTCGTTGGTGGGCGCCTCGGGCATCTTCCTCACCAACGCCATGTGCGTGGCCATGAACCGCTCGGTCTGGAACGTGCTCTTCGGCGGCTTCGGGCAGACGGCGCCCGCGGGCGCGGGTGCGGCCGCCGGCCCCGGCGGCGACATCGGAGCCGTCAAGGCGTACACGATCGAGGATGCCGTCAACGTGTTCGAAAGCGCCCAGTCGGTGATCTTCGTCCCCGGCTACGGGATGGCCGCCGCCCAGGCGCAGCACGCCGTGCGCGACCTGGCCGATCATCTCCAGCAGGCGGGTCTCAACGTGCGCTATGCCATCCACCCGGTCGCGGGGCGCATGCCCGGCCATATGAACGTGCTGCTGGCCGAGGCGAATGTGCCTTACGACCTGCTGTGCGACATGGAGCAGATCAACGACGACTTCAAGAACACCGACGTGGCGGTGGTCGTGGGCGCCAACGACGTGGTCAACCCGGCCGCGAACGACGACCCCGGCAGCCCGATCTACGGCATGCCCATCCTCAACGTCGAGCAGACCCGCACCGTGATGGTGCTCAAGCGCAGCATGAACCCGGGCTTCGCCGGGATCGAGAACGCGCTGTTCCTGCGCGACAACACGATGATGCTGTTCGGCGACGCCAAGGCCACGCTCACCAAGCTTGCGGAAGCGCTGAAGCACCGCTGATCGGCCCGACCCACGCCCCGTCTTGACGATCCTTCCGCAGCCGCCCGGCTCGGCGGGAGGATCGTTCCCTGCGAGCCTCGCATCACTGCAGCAGCTCCTGTACGTCCCGGCAGTCGCAGCAGGGGATGCCCCCCCAGCCCGCCAGCGGCGCCCGAAATGCGCCACCTCCGAATCCGCTGTCTTTCGGCGTAGTCGCGAAAAATTCTCAATTTCCTGATAGCATCACGACAGGGGCTGGCTGCTCGCCCGCGGGATTGTGCATCTGCCGGGAGGTTGCCCCGGCGGCGACCACGCAGTTCTTGCCAGGGTTTCCCACCATGGCCGCTCCAGGGACGGAACAACGCGCGTTCTTCAGGCAAGTATCGGACGGCGCCACGGAATTCAGCGCCGAGCGCTTCCTGACTGAAGTCGATTCGCAGTTCCAATCCAAAGAGATCCGCCACGAGGTGCGCTGGCGGCTCGACGTGCTGCGGGAGATCGCCAGCCGGCCGGAGCTGGTGGAGGTGACGGACGGGCTGCGCAACAAGCTCACCCAGATCTTCAGCGGAGGCGCCGACGAAGGACAGATCCTCGAAGAGCTCAAGGGGCTGACGGAGATCAAGGGCTCCGACGGCGCGCCCGTGGATCTGCGGCGATTCGTCACCCGCGCCAAGCGCCGGTTGACGGAGGTCGAGTACCGCCAGATCCTCACGCGGAAGATCGAGAACACCGAGTTCCAGGTGCGCAACCTGGTGGCCTTCTTTCCCGAGGCGCAGCCCGATCTGGCGAGCCTGGGCAAAGGGCTGGCCATCCTGATCCGGCAGACCCGCGACCTTGCGATCCCCACCACGGCCATTCGCGCGGACGAGGATCGGCTGCGCCTGACGCCGACGTTCCAGGTCTACGAGACGCTGAAGAACCGCTACCTGCGCGACTGGCTCTCCAAGTTCACGTCGCTCTCCGAAGAGGAGATCGCGAAGCTCAGCCCGGACGAAGTGCAGCGCATGATCATGGAGCATCAGCGCCATCACATGACCCAGCTCGTCAAGGCCAAGATCAGCCTTTCCGACCTGGACATGACCGACCACCTGGGGATGCACGACACGTTGGAGAGCACCTTCAAGAACGAGGAGTTCTGGCGCGGGGCGAACGCGGCCGCGCGACGGGGCTTCACGCAATGGATCCTCGGCGCGGTGCAGGTGTTCGGACTGCCCAAGGGCCGTCGCTACGCCTTTTTCCAGGCCCTGGAGCACAAGGATATCTACCTGCTGTTCGGGATGGGTATGGCGGATTTTCCGGCCTCGCTCGACACTCCGATCGAAATGAGGCCGTACATGAAGCCCTTCACCCGCAAGGCGGGCTACCTGCTCGAAATCCGCGCGCGGGAGCTGCGCAATCCGGAGGAATACAAGCAAGAGCTGCGTCACTATGTGCTGCCGTTCCTGTTCGCCTTCGACGGCATGAAGAACTTCAAGCTGATTCCCGAGCTGGTGAGCTTCTTCGCCGGCAAGTACTGATCCCGCCATGGCCGCCGGCCCGCCGCGCCGCGCTCCGCTTCCGCCGTTCCCCGCCGAGCCGTACATCCCCGGCCGGCGCGGCACCCGCCCCCTCGAGCTGATGGCGTGGCTGGCCGCACAGCCCGGCCCGCCGGCCCGGGGTGCGGCACGGCTCTTCCGGCACGGGCTGGCGCTGTTCGACGGCGGGTACTACTGGGAAGCCCACGAGTGCTGGGAGGCGCTCTGGCGCAGCGAGCGGCGCGGCGCGCCGCGCCGGCATCTGCTGCAAGGGCTGATCCTGCTCGCGGCGGCACAGGTCAAGGCCCTGCAGGGTCAGCCGGCGGGCAGGGCGCGCCTGATGGCGCGGGCCATCGAGCGGCTCGCCGAAGCGCATGGTTGCGCGGAGCCGGCCCGTCGGCTGTCCGGGGTGGATACGGCCCGGCTGCTCGCCCGGTGCAGCGCGTGGTGCGCGGCGCTGCGCTCGGAGCGCGGCGCAGGCTCCGCCGGCGCTCCGCCGCGCCTGGGACAGGAGTGAGGCCCCGCACGGCCAGCCGCGGCGGGCAGGGCCCCCGGGCGCCTGCTCAGTCGTTGGGTTCGGCCGGGAAGGCCACCGTCGCCGCCGGCGTCGCCTCGGCAGGCGGGGGGGGCGGCTTGTAGGAATCGTACATGCGCCGGTTCGCGCGGTACCGGCGGACATAGCCGCGGGCATAGTCGGCGGGCGTGTAGTTCCTGCCGAGCTTGATCTCGGCCAGCTCGTTCCCCGCGCCGGTCGGCACCCGGCCCAGCTCGCACGGCTTGCTCTCCTTCGCCTGGTACAGCGAACAGATGAGCTTCCACGTGCGCGTTTCCACGAGTTGGGCCTTCTTCTCCAGCTTCAGGTCATTGCGAACGGCTGCGGCGCCGTAATCCGGCAGCACGACCACCACGGCCTGCTCGGTGCGCGACGGCCGCTCGACCGGCTGCCCGTCGGCGCCGTAGATGAGCAGGTCGCCATCGTAGCGGAGCGTTCGTCCGCTGAGCCGCGCCACGCGCTCCTGAAAGGCGGCGTTGCGCGAGCTGAACTCGCCGGCATTGTAGTCGGCGATGGTGAAGGCGACCGCCAGGTCGTCCCGCGTGTGCGCCCTGTAGAACGAGAAGGTCTGGTTGACCATGTACACGCCTTCCTTGAGGCCACGCACGAGCGCCGTATCGTAATTCAGGAGCTCCCTGCGCATCTCGGCGACGGAGGCGATCGGCTCGCCGCGCGCCTTCGCCTGGCGGTACGCCTTCTCCACGTTCACCTGCATCGGCCCGATCGTGTTCACGGCGTCGGGCACGCCGACGTTGACGATCAGCCGCGCCACCGCATCGGGGACGACGAAGGTGTTGTTGAGGAACCGCGCCAGGAACGGGCGCAGGTCCTCCTCCACGTATCGGGCCAGATCGCCCTCGCGGATCACGAATCCCCTCCGGGTGTCCTCGCGCAGCTTCTGCTGGAGGGAGTCCACCAGCCCGGTCATGGCGATCAGGCGGGCGGCCACGGGGTTCTTGGCCGTGAACTGCTTGAGCCGCTCGGTGAACATCGTCTCGAGGTCGCCGTTGGCGAGCAGCGGGTCGCGCTCGATGCCCGATTCGAGCTGGACGATGGTCATCGCCAGATTCAGCAGGCTCGTATCGTCGCAATCCAGCTTCAGCTCGTAGAACACCTGGTTGAACGCGGTGAGCCAATCCGGCCAGTCAGGCCGCAGAAACTCGCGGAACAGCACGGTCTTGATCCGATCCTCCTGCTCGCGGCTGAAGCAGGGGCGCTCGCGATCGGAGAACTGCAGCCCGGCGTTCTTGTGGCTCACCGGCGGCGGCGTCAACACCTTGGGCGGCGGCGGCGGTGGCGCAGGTGGCGGCGCCGGTGGAGGCGGAGGAGGCGCCGGCGCCACCGCCGGGGGGGGCGGCGTGACCTTGGGCGGAGGCTTCGGCGCTTCCCGCGGCGCCGGCGGCGGCTTCGCCGCTGGCACCGGCGGCCTGGCCGGCGGCGGCGCACAGGCCGAGAATGCGACCCCGAGGGCGAACCCCAGCGCAAGCACCAACGCCCCACGCCGGGCCCGGAGCCAATGGTGCCACGGCAAACCTCGCAGAGTCCTCATGGGGGGCCTGTGGTTCGAGGTCAGGCCACGGTCCGCCGTCGGGGGGCCGCCATTCCGTGGCGCCGACCGGTCCATTCGGGCGACCGCTGCGGAGCGCTCGCGCCGACCCTCGGTATGGCAGCTTTTGCCGCCATTGAACCACATATCGCCCCCGCTGGGTATCCCGGCCGACATGGCCGGGCAGAGCGATCGCAAGTTCCGGAGCCCCGGTACGTCGAAAGGTCGGGGGGCTGTGCGTCCGCAAGCCTTGCCCGGCGCCATTCCATCTCGCCCTGCGCGGGGCAGAGTCAGGGCAGTGGCTGCGCCGGCACGCCGAGGCGTCGACGTTCGACAGGCCCTGCCGGCCTGCCGCCGGCCTCTGCCCAAGGAACGGCCCGGCATGGTAAAGGTGGCGGAGGAGGGCGCCGCCAGGGTGCCTCCATTGTCATCTGCCACCCGAACGGCCCGCCACGATGCCCGAACACTCCCCCTACTATCGGCCGGAGGAGGTCGCGGCGCTGGCCCGGCGCGGCGTGGCGGTTGCAGAGCCGCGCCTGGTCGCCATCGGCAGGGAGGTGCCGCTGGAGCGGATCGCCGCCGGAGTGCGCCTGCACCCCTTCTGCCGCATCGTGGGCGCCCAGACGCGCATCGACGCGGGGGCGGAGATCGGGCGCGCCGGGCCGGCCACGCTCGAGGAGACGCAGGTCGGCGCGCGGGCGGTCGTGGGCGACCTCGGCCCGGTCACCCTGCGCGAGGTCTGCCTGGGGCCGGGCACCGTGCTCGGCTGCGGCGCGGCGGAGCAGGCCGTGTTCCTCGGCAAGGAGGGCCGGGAGCCGCCCTTCACCGCGGGCTACGGCTTCCGGGTGCGCGCGGGTTCGCTTTACGAGGAGGATTCGAGCTCGGCGCAGCACACCGACACGAAGATGACGATCCTCTTCCCCTGGGTGACCCTGGGCAGCAACCTCAACTGGTGCGATCTGCTCGTCGCCGGGGGAACGGCTCCCGAGCTGGGGCGGTTCAGCGAGGTGGGCAGTGGCGCCATCCACTTCAACTTCACGCCGCGCGGCGATAAGGCCACGGGCTCGTTGCTGGGCAACGTGACCGACGGGGTCTTCCTCGATCGGCCGCGGCTGTTCATCGGCGGAAATTCGAGCGTGATCGGGCCCGTGCGGGTGGCTTTCGGGGCGATCACCCCGGCTGGCGCGCGCCTGCGCGGGGAGATCGGCCCCGGCGCCACACCGGCTGAGCAGCACGCGGACGCGCCCAGCGACCGCGGTGGTGAGATCTACGGCTCGGTGGCGCGGGTATACCGCAGCCAGGTGCTGCTGATCGGCGAGCTGGCGGCGCTCGATGGCTGGTACGGCGAGGCCCGCGCGCGGATCGCGCGGGGCGACCCCGACCAGACGGAGCTCTACCGGCGCGGTCGCGAACTGGTGCCCCTCAACCTGACCGAGCGCGTGCGGCAACTGGGCGCGCTGGTGGCGCGGCTGGAAGGCTCGATCGCGCTGCTCGAAGCGG
This sequence comes from Candidatus Lambdaproteobacteria bacterium, assembly GCA_016204605.1. Lineage (GTDB taxonomy): Bacteria > SAR324 > SAR324 > SAR324 > JACQKK01 > JACQKK01. The sequence goes on along the minus strand of JACQKK010000055.1, from coordinate 9,785 downwards.
GGCGACCCGGCGACCCGCGCATCGCCCAGCAGCGCGCGCTGGTGGAGCACTGGCCGCGCATCGAGCGCCACCTGCTGAACCACGCCGCGGCGGTGGAGCTGATGCCCGCCGCCCTGCGGGATGGCCTTGCCGAGAGCGCGGCGCGTCACGGACGGGTCTACACGCGGGTGGTGCAGGGGCTGCCGCCCGCGGCCGTCGCGGCGGGGCGCGCCTGGCTCCGCGGGATCGCCGGGCGGGTGGCCACGCCGGAAATGCTGGCCGCCGTGCCTACGCTCGGCTCAGGCCGCTGAGCGGGAATCGCCCTGGGCACTCTTGAGCCGGCGCCGCACGAACACGATCGCCAGCGCGAACAGCGCGATGGTGAATACCGGCACGGCGACGAGGAAGTACGCCTGCTGCATCGGCACGCCGCGCACCTGCACCTGCATGGCGGTCTCGGCGGCCAGTCCGCTGCGGCCCCATGCGTCGTAGGAGCTGTTCGAGACGGTCTGCGTCCCTCGGGCCTGCAGGTCGTTCCCTGAGACCTCCAGGCTGCCCTGGGGCGCCAGCACGATGAATTCCGCCGCGGGCAGGGGGTATTGCATGTCGAGCGTGAGGCCGCCCAGCGGAGCGCCCACCCGGTAGCGGAACGCCACCGTGTTCGACCCCGGCTGCAATCGCCCGAACAACAGCAGCTTCGGCCCGACCCGCTCGAAGCGCCCCTCTGGCGCCTGCCGCATCATCTCCAGCGTGTCGGCCCGTACCGGGAGCCGGAGCGCGATCGGCTGCTCGCGCCGGTCCAGGGCCTGGGCCGAGGGATTCTCCAGGTGCAGCACCTCGGTGATCCAGACGCGTCCCACGGCAGGCTCGACGGCGAGCAGCGCCTGGCCGATGCGCAGGCCGCCCTGGGGCCCGAGGGCCTCGGGCAGCGTCAGGTTGTAGGTGACCTCGAGCTGACCTTCGGGAAAGGTGAAGGGCTGGGAGCTGACCAGCTTGCCGTCGATGCGCGTGCCGAGCTGAAAGACGGAGCGCTCGTCCACGGGGACGTTGGTGAATGCATAGGTGCCGCTCGCCCCGCTCGCTTGCTTGCCGATCGGCCCGCCCTTCGGGTTGCCCTTCTCATCGAGCTGGAAGCGCAGCAGCACCACCGTGGCGCCGACGAGCGGCCCCCGCGCGTCGTCTCCCACGATCCGCCCCAGCACCTTGCCCTGTCGCGTCTGTTGGGGTTCGGCCGCGTCCCCCGCGGCAGCCGGCAGAGCCAGCAGCCCCGCCAGCAGTGCAATACGGACAGCACGAACGACCATGTTCGACCTCGGATTGGCGCCCCGCCGCCGCGCGGCCCCGTGCCCGTCTCGGTGCTGCTGATCGGCTGCGCAAGCGGTCGCGGCAACCCGGCTGCAAGTAGGAGCCGGCCGGCGCTGAGCCGGTTCAATCCGCCGCCGCGAAAGTCACGGCGGCGTATCGATCCAGTATACCGTGCTCCGCCGGCGACCGCTGCCCCCTCGCGCCCGCGGCCCCTGACGCGGCGCGGCGTCACTCGCCCGGTCGCAAGGCGCGGCGCCGGGTGGGGATGATGGCGATCTCGGGCACCATGGTGCGCGGGGGCAGCAGCGCCAGCATGCGGACCGCCGCGGCGATGTCCTCCGGCTGCACCATGGCGGCCTTGTCCGCGTCGCTGAGCTTGACGGGGCGGCGCTCGAGGATCTCCGTGTTGACCTCGCCCGGCATCAGCGCCGTGGCACGGATGCCATGGGCCGATTCCTCGTGGGCGATCGAGAGGCTGAGCCCGTTCATGCCGTGCTTGGAAGAGGCGTAGGCGGTGCCGCTCACGCCCGAGATGCGCTTGGCGGCCATCGAGGAGACGTTGACGATCAGGCCGTCCTGCTGGCGCCGCATGGCGGGCAGCACGGCCCGCGCCATGTTGAAGGCGCCGGTCAGGTTGACCGTGATCACGAGGTCCCAGTCCTCCGGCGCCAGGTCGGCCAGCTTGCGTCTGGTGACGTTGGTGCCGGCGTTGTTCACCAGCACGTCCACGCGGCCCCATTGGGCCAGCAGCCGCGCGGCGGCCGCATCCACCCTGGCCCGGTCGGCGACGTCGATCGCCACCGCCTCGGCCTTGGCCCCGAGGGCCTGGGCCTCCGCGGCCACCGCCTGGACCTTCTCGGCCCGGCGGCCGAACAGCGCGAGCCGGGCGCCCTCCTCGGCGAACATGCGGGCGGTGGCCCGGCCGATGCCGGTGCCTGCTCCGGTGATCCAGACGACCTTGTTCGTGAAGAGGGCCATGGCCTCGCTCCGGCAGATGATCGATAGGGGGGACTCCCGCACGCCGCGGGAATTCCCGACAGGCGCTACCGCATCCGGCGCCGGTGGGCAAGGGCCGGGTGCAGTCTTGCGCATGGCCCGAGTCGCCCAAGCGCCCGCGGATCCACGAGGCGTGGCATGCAACTGGCCGCAAGTTCCAAACCAGGCGCCGCTGCCCGCTGCGGTGCCGACGTGGAATCCGGAATTTCATTGACCGCGGCCTCGGAACGCCGTATCTATACAGTTTCGAGTGATCCGCAGCCGGGTTCGGGCCGGGTGCATGAGCGTGCGGGCCACCAGGGCCGAAGGATGCCGCGGCCTGGACACGCCGAGCGGAAGGGGGGCGCCGCCGGCCGCAGCGAGAGAGGATCGAGAGCCATGACGGAACTGATGTTGGAGGCCACGCCGCGCGGAGAGGTGGGCAAGGGGCGGGTGCGGAAGCTGCGGCGACAGGGCGAGGTGCCGGCCATCGTGTATGGTCTGCACGAGCCCATGGTGATCAAGCTCGACGAGCGGGCGGTCTCCAAGCTGGTGCAGCAGCTCCATGGCAGCGAGCGCCTGATCAGGCTGCGGGTGCAGGGCGAGGGCGCCGGGGACAAGCACGTGATCCTGAAGGATGCGCAGAAGAACGCGCTCGGCACGCGGCTGCTCCACGTCGATTTCCACGAGATCGACATCAAGAAGACGATCCACGTCAGCGTGGAGGTGCGCCCGGTGGGCGTCGCCACGGGGGTGCGGCTGGGCGGCATCCTGCAGACGGTGCATCGCGAGCTGGCGATCGAGTGTCTGCCCACGGCGATCCCGGAATTCATCGGCGTCGACGTGACGGCCCTGCCCATCGGCGGCAGCATCCACGCCAAGGACGTGGCCATGCCCGAAGGGGTGCGGCTGCTCAGTGCCGCGGACGAAACTATGTTCGTGGTCGCCGCGCAGATGAAGGAGGAAGTGGTCGAAGCCCCAGTCGTGGCCGCCGAGTTGGCACCCGCCGCCGCTGCTGCTCCCGGCGTGGAAGCGCCCAAGGCCGAGCCTGCCCCCAAGACCTGATCTCGGGTACGACCTCGTCGCGACCGGGCTCGCTGCGGGCTGAGCGGGGGCGGTCGGGCGCTACATGGGGCGGGTCGGCATGATCCTGGTGGTGGGACTGGGTAACCCCGGCAGGGAGTATGAGCGCTCCCGCCACAACCTCGGCTTCATGGTGCTGGATCGCCTGGCGCAGCGGTACGGGGTCGAAAGCTGGAGCAGGAAAGCGAACGCGCTCGTGGCGCGCGGGATGGCCGGCGGCAAGGCGTTCCTGCTCGCCAAGCCCCAGACTTACATGAACCTGAGCGGGCGCGCCGTCGCCGCGCTGCTCGGGTTCTACAAGATCGATCCGGCGGAATGCCTGGTGGTGGTCGACGATCTGGACCTGCCGCTGGGAAAGGTGCGGGCGCGCAGCCAGGGCAGCGACGGCGGCCACAAGGGGCTGCGCTCGATCATCGAGACCCTCGGCACCTCGGCGTTCAAGCGCATCCGGATCGGCATCGGCCGCCCGAAGCCGGGGGGCTCGGTGCTGGCTCACGTGCTGGGCGCGAGCGCCGACGAGGAGGCGCAGTTGGCCGAAGCCGTCGAGCTGGCGGCCACCGTCGCGGCCCGCTACATCGACTCGGCGGCCTTCGAGGACTGGAGCTCGCCGTGAGCGGCGGGGCACGACGCGGTGGCGCCGGCGCGCGCCACAGGGTATGGTGATCTTTCGGCCGGCGGCGCCCCTCGGGCCCGCCCCTCGGCAGTGACTCGGGCTACGGTTCCTCATGCAGGGTTACGAATCCATCTTCATTCTCGATCCGAACGCCTCCGAAGAGGCCCAGAAGACCGTCTTGCAGAAGTTCCGCGATACGGTGGGGGCCAAGGGGGGCAAGGTGGTGCACGAGACCAGCTGGGGCCGGCGCAAACTGGCCTATCCCGTCAAGAAACGGGACTACGGCATCTACCACCTGTTCTATCTCGACCGGTCGCCGGACGCCTTGCAGGCGCTGGAGACCCAGTACCGCTACGACGAGAGCGTGTTGAAGTGGCTCACGGTCGCCATCGACGACCTGGAGGCCGAGCAGCAGAAGTTCGAGCGCCTGCGCACCGAAGGCGCGGTCTACAAACTGAAGAGCGAGTGAGGCGACGATGGCGAAAGCACGGAGCGCGACCCGACGCCGCGGCATCGGCAACAGGATCATCTTTCCGCGGCGCAAGACTTCCGAGCTGAATGCGCTCCCCGAGGTGCCGTTCAAGGACGTCGAGCTGCTGAAGCAGTACATCACCGAGCGGGGACGGATCGTCCCGCGCCGCATCTCCGGGAACACGGCCCAGACCCAGCGGGCGCTGACCCTGGCGATCAAGCGTGCGCGCGGCATCGCCCTGCTCTCGTTCTCCGAAGGCTACGTGCCGCAGGATTGAGCGCGGCCCCGCCCGCTGCCCTCGTGACCGGGCAGCGGGCGAGCCGGTGCCGCCCAGGCGAACGCCCGCGCGCGCCAAGCAGGCGCGGCGCGTGAACGTGACGAGGAACGCCATGCAAGTGATCCTGACCCAGAACGTCCCGCATCTGGGGCTGCTGGGCGATGAAGTCCACGTGAAGGACGGCTTTGCCCGCAACTTTCTGCTGCCGCGCGGACTCGCCATCGCTGCGACCACCCAGAACGCCCGGGAGCTGCAACACCGGCGCCGCAAGCTCGAGCAACTGCGCGCGGAGGACATCGCCGCGGCCAGGTCCGAAGCGGAGCGCTTCTCCCAGGTCGAGTTCACCGTCAAGGCCAAGGCTGGCCCCGGCGGGCGGCTGTTCGGCTCGGTGACCAACCGCGACTTGCAGGCCGTGCTGGCCGAGAAGGGCTACCAGCTGGACCGGAAGGCGATCATCCTGCACGAGCCGATCAAGTCGGTGGGCACCCACGCGGTCACGGTGCGGCTGCACACCGATGTCAAGGTCGATATCAACGTCCGCGTCGAGGCCGTGCTCGTGACGGCCCCGGCGGAAGGCGCTCCGGCCGAGGGCGCAGCCGCGGCGGAAGGCGGAGCCCCAGCGCAAGGCGCGGCTCCGGCGGAAGGAGGCGCAGCCCCCGCCGCCGGCACCGCGGAAGGTGTGGCGCCTGCGCCCGAGGCGGTGGGCGAGACGACCCCCGCCTAGGACGCGCCGCGCGAGGCGCGTCAGGACGGTGCCGGGGTCGCCCCGCACCGTGCCTACTCCGCACCGTGCCGGCGCGCGCCGTGGCTGCTTGCGCCGTGCCGCCAGGGAGTCGGCGGCGTCGCTCCCGGCTCCTTGGCGCTCGATCCCCTCTCCCAGCCCCGAGGGTCGCCGTGAGGGAGCCGACCACATCGTCCCCGACGCTGCTGCCCCACGACAAGGAAGCCGAGCAGGGCGTGCTCGGCGCCATCATCCACGCCAACGACGCCCTGCTGGAAGCGCGGGAGCTGCTGCGGCCCGAGCACTTCTTCTCCGCGGCCCACCGCGAGCTGTTCCAGGCCATGCTCGACCTGGCCGACCGCAGCGAGCCGATCGACGAGATCACGCTGGGCTACCACCTGCGCGCGAAGAACCAGCTCGAGAAAGTTGGCGGCCTCGCCTACATCGCCGAGCTGGTGGACCTGACCCCGGTCGCCTCCAACGTGATGGTCTATGCGCAGATCGTGCTGGAAAAGCACCGCCTGCGCACCCTGATCGACACCGCCATGGAGATCGCCTCGAAGGGGCGCGAATCGCCTGAGGATGTCGAGGGGCTGATCCAGCGGGCGGAGAACGTCTTCCAGGAGCTGGCCACCCAGGCCACCCGCCAGCGCTTCAGCCTGCTCAAGGACCTGCTCTACGAGCAGTTCGGCAAGCTCGAAGCCAGCCAGGAGACCATCGACGGCCTGAGCGGGCTGCCGACCGGCTTCAAGGAGCTGGATCGCGTCACCAACGGCCTCCAGCCTTCCGACCTCATCATCGTGGCGGCGCGGCCCTCGATGGGCAAGACCTCGTTCGTAATGAACATCGCCCAGCACGTCGCCCTGCGGCGCAAGGTGCCGGTGGCCGTGTTCAGCCTGGAGATGTCCAAGCAGCAGCTCGCGCTGCGGCTGCTCTGCGCCCAGGCGCGGGTGGATAGCCACAAGCTGCGCGTCGGCAACCTGGACGAGTTCGATTGGGACAAGCTCGCCCAGGCGGCCGGCGAGCTTTCCGAGGCGAGCGTCTTCATCGACGAGACCGCCGAGATCACGCCGCCCGCCCTGAAGGCCGTGTGCCGGCGCATCCAGGCCGAGCACGGGCTGGGCATGATCGTGGTGGATTACCTCCAGCTCATGCGGGCCGGCCGCCGCACCGACAACCGCGAGCAGGAGATCGCGGAGATTTCGCGCGGGCTCAAGGCCGTGGCCAAGGAGCTGGACGTGCCCGTGCTGGTCTGCGCCCAGCTCAACCGGGCGCTGGAGAGCCGCGCCGACAAGCGTCCGCTGCTCTCCGACCTGCGCGAGTCGGGCTCCATCGAGCAGGACGCCGACCTGGTGATGGTGATCTATCGCGACGAAGTCTACAATGCCGATACGGAGGATGCGGGAATCGCCGAGGTGCACATCCGCAAGCACCGCAACGGCCCCATCACCACCCGCCCGATCCGGCTCGCCTTCATCTCCATGTTCACCAAGTTCGCGGCCCTGGAACTTCAATCGGATCAAGGCGAGCGGTACAATTAGCGCGGCGGCCGCAGGGCATGGCCCCGCCGCGGGAAGTGAGCGGCGCGGGTGCGGCGTTCTCCTTGCATGACGGAGCAAGGGTCGCCCTGCCCGCGGGCGGGCCGCGCCCGGCAGCACTGAACGACCGCGTCCGACGGATTCGATCCCGGAGAACCCCATGGCCGAACTCGATCTCGACAAGGACCTGCAGGATCTCGAGAAGGATCTCAGCCTGGAACCTGCCGCAGACGCGGCCGACGCGGGCAGTGCCGAGGGCGGCGACGAACTTTCGCTCGACAAGGAGCTGGCCGCGCTCGGCGGCGGCGACAAGGCCGAGGAGGCCGGCGAGGGTGGGGGCTTGTCGCTCGACGACGACCTCAAGTCGATCATGGAAGGCGGCGGAGAAGGCGCCGCCGGCGCCGGCGAATCGCTGGGGCTCGATGACGACCTGAGCAAGCTCGAAGGCGGCCTGGCGGCCGAGGAGGAGCCCGGGGCTCCGGCCCCCGCCGCGGCCCCTGCCCCGGCGGGCGCGCGACGAGCGGTGCCGGCGGTCGCGGGCGACGCGGTCAACCTCGACTTCCTGCTCGATGTGAAGCTCGACGTCACGTTCGAGGTGGGGCGGGCGCGGATGCTCGTCTCGGACCTGCTGACGCTCGGTCAAGGCTCCGTGATCGAGCTGCACCGGCTGGTGGGCGAGGAGCTGGACTTCCTCATCAACGGCAAGCTGATCGCCAAGGGCGAGGTGGTCGTGGTGAATGAGAAGTTCGGCTGCCGCATCAACCAGATCGTGTCCCCCGAAGAGCGCGTCAAGCACATGGGCGGCGTCTGACGCCGTTCGACGGCTCGCGGCTCCCACCTCCCCGTCTCAACCCGATTCCCTGTCGGCCCCGTCCGGCGGCGGCGCGCCCCCTTCGCCGGAGGCGGCGGGCGGCTCGCGCGTCGTCTCGCCGTCCTGGGGCGGGCCGCCTGGGGTCGGCGCTGCCCCTGTCCCCGCACCAGACCCTGCGCCAGGCGCTCCCCGGGGCGACTCTCCGGCCCCCCGCCGGCCGCGCCTGCGGTCATGCCGGCGGAAGCGCGACTCCCGACGGGGCCGGGGTGCCGGCTCCTGGCCCGCGGGCTCTGGCCCCAAGGGCTCCGGGCGCACGGGCTCCGGCCGCTGGGGCTCCGGCCGCTGGGGCTCCGGGCTGGCCGGGGCGGCGGGCGCAGCCGGGGAAGCAGCGACGGCCGACCCGTCAGGCAGGGGTTCGCTCCCACTGGCGGGCGGCTGGACGCCCTCGGGCGCCTGCTCCTGCCCGGCCCCGGCCGGCCGATCGGCCTCCGGCGGGGCCAGCGCAGCTTCCGGTTCCGGCTCCCCGGTGGGAACGGCTTCGGCCGCTCCCGCTCCGGCGCCGGGCCCACCGCCGACGTCACCGCCCGGCTCCGCCCCGACGCCGTGGCGGTCGCGACGCTCCGCGGCCGCCCGGGGCGCGGACGGGCCGGGCCTGCCGCCCGTGCGCGGACCGCTCTTGAGCAACTGCACCACCTGCGCCAGCAGCGCTTCCTTCTGCCAGAGCGCCTGGGCGTGGTCGAGACCGGGGAGCGAGGCGAAGCGGGCCCGCGGGACGCGCCGGCAGGCCTGGATCACCCGCTCCAGCACGGGGTCCCGCTCTCCGCCGAACAGCGTCAGGGGCGATTGCACGTTGATGCGCACATCCGCGGGGGGCAGCGCCCAGGCGGCCATCGCCTGCAGCAGCGCGCCCGCCGCCACGCCCCACCCCTCCTCGCGGCTCTCGGCGGGCACGCGGGCGAGCGCGCCGGACTGGTGCAGGTGGGCCAGCGCCTCGGCCATCCCCTGCTCCTGCCACTCCAGGCTCCAGGTGCGCCAGGCGGCCTGGGCCGCGGGGGTGACTACCGGTGCCTCGCCGCCCAGGATCGCGATGCGCACCCGCTGGGGAAAGCGCGCCAGCAGGTCGAACCCCACCAGCGCCCCCAGCGAATAGCCGAGCACGTGGGTGTTGTTGACCTGCAGCCCGTCCAGGATCTCGATCAGGTCTTCGGCGAACAGCGGCAGATCATACTGCGCGGGGTCGGCCGGCCTGTCGCTCCGGCCATGGCCCCGGGCGTCGGGAATGATCAGGCGGAAGTCGGGGGCCAGGGCGTCCACGTAGCCCGCCTCGTACCAATCCTGATGGGAGCCGAACAGCCCGTGATGGAGCAGCAGGTAGGCGCCCTTTTCCCCTTCGATCCGGAAGAAGATGCGCAGCTTCTTGCTGACGACCATGGTCATGGCGGTTGGCTCGCTTCCGGAATTCGTGATCGCCCGCGCGCGCCCGCGAGCGGCGACGGCGCGTAACACATCGCGCGCGACGCCCGGCGACACGCCCCACCTGCGCCACACCGGCGCGGCGGATCAGCGCCCGAGCAACGTCTCCAGCCCCTCCAGGCGCTCGAGCGAGTACGTCGGGCGGTGATCGGGCGGGGGCTCGGCCCCTCGCGGGTTGACCCAGGCCACGTCCAGCCCGAAGGCCAGGGCGCCGGCCACGTCCTCCTCCAGCGAGTCGCCCACCAGCAGCACCTCGGCGACGGGGTGGCCCGCCAGCGCCAGCGCCCGCTCGAACGCGGCGCGGCCCGGCTTGCGGAAGCCGATCTCCGCCGAGATCACGATCGGGTCGAGTTGGCCGGTGAGGCCGTTGGCGTGCAGCAGCCGCCCAAGGGCGGGAGCATAGTCGAAGTTGGAGAAGAGCGCCAGCCGGTAGCGCCGCCGCAACCGCTCCAGCAGCGCCCCATGGGCGGCGGGGAACTCGAAGCTGCCCGTCACGGCGGCGATGTGCAGCGCGTGCAGCCGCTCCACCAGCGCCGGG
>JACQKK010000014.1 GCA_016204605.1 Candidatus Lambdaproteobacteria bacterium | reverse complement strand
AACTTGGCGACGCACATCCGTGTGCGAGTTGTCCAACTTAATCTTCGCCTTGTTCCACCTAATCATTGATAACGAATAGATTTCTCCTCAAGAAAAGTGAGGGGCGCTCAGCAAAAAGCGGGGCGCAGTGGCTCAGTTTGAAGATTGGCGCTTCCGTCGGCGGCCTCACTCTCCCCGGCCCTCCCTCTCCTGGTGGAGAGGGAGGGAGGCCCGAACCAGCCACCGGCAAGGGCTCACGAGCGCCCCCTCTCCCCCAGGAGAGGGGGCAGCCGCGCCAGCGGCGGGGGTGAGGCTGCGGCGCCTGCCCGCTCGATTCCACCAAACTGACCTACTATCAAGCGGAGCGCACTCGCGGAGCGCACCCCCCCGCCGGGCGCCGAAGGCCGGCCGGGGCGAAGCGGCGGTTCCCGCCACCGCACCCGCAGCGTCGCCGCACGGGGAAGCGGCAACGCCCGGCCACGGGCCGCCCGCTGATCCCGCCGCGTTCAGTCTTCGCGGCGGGCACGACGCGACGTGGCGGACGATGCCGCGGGCGATGCGGCGGGCGCCGGCGGCTGTGCGGGCACGGGCTGGACTGTGGGCTCGGCTGCGGGGTGCCAGGCTTCCGGCGCGGCAGCCGGCTGCCACGCCGGCGGGCCGTGCTCGATGATCGGGGTGCACGGCGCCCGGTTGAGATGGAGCGCCAGCACGTCGAAGCGGTTGTACTGACCCGCGACGTCGTGCCGGAGCTTGGGGCCGATGATGGCTTCCAGGTCGCACCGGGCATAGACGATGCCCTCCTGCCCCGGGGGCACGGTGTCGCTGATGAGCCGCCCGCCGGGGGCGAAGACGCCGGTGAAGCTCATCTGCGGCCCCGCCATCAGCCGTCGTTCCTCCTCCGTCTCCGCCACTTTCTCGACGACGGTGCCATCGATCACCGCGGAGGCCACCACGTTGAAGACCTTGCCCTCGAAGGCATGGTTGGCGCCCCGCAGGCGGATCTCTTCGCCGAGATCGTAGCCGCCCGCGTCGCCGGCCGGGAGCGCGGGGTAGTTGGAGAGGTGAATCTGCTCACCCTGCGCCAGCAGGGCAAAGCGGGCGAGCGGGTTGGCGTTCTCCCCGCAGATCAGCGTGCCGAGCTTCCCCAGCGGCGTGTCCAGCACCCGCAGGGAGCTGCCGTCGCCGAATCCCCACACGAGCTTTTCGGCGTAGGTGGGCATCAGCTTGCGGTGCTTCAGCAGGATTCTGCCCTCGGGGGACAGGATCAGGTTGGTGTTGTACAGCGTGCCGAGGGTGTTGGTCGGCCGCTCGTTGATCCCCATCACCACGTACACGCCCGATCGGCGGGCCGCTTCGCACAGCCGCTCGGTGGTCGGGCTGGGAACCTCCACGGCGTTCTTGAGCAAGGTGGTGAAGTACCCGGCGGTCTGGAACACGTTCTTCAGGCGATTCCAGTAGGGATACCCGGCGATGAAGACTTCCGGGAACACGATCAGTTCCGCCCCATGGCGCGCCGCCTCGGCGATCAGCGCCAGCGCCTTGTCCAGGGTGGACTCGCGGTCGAGAAACACCGGCGCGGCCTGGACGGCGGCGACGGTCGTGGTCGGGAAGGTATCACCCATGGCTGACCTCCGGGCTGGGCGCGGCATCCGGGACGCCGCGGTTCGTCGGCTCCCCCTGAGGGCACTCTAGCACCTCTCCGGGCCGAAGCGACCCGGCCCGGCCGGGGTTCCCTCGGGACACCCGTGTCCGAGGTCGGGCCGTTCCCGGGAGGTTCCTCGAACAGCGGCAGTGCTCCATTGACGGAACGGAACATTGAACGTAGTGACGGGTCTGGGAGGAAACGTCTCTCCCGACCTGGAACAAGACTTCGTGCTGCGCGACGATCGACCTCAATTGCCAAGGGAGGGAGCATCCGATGACGGAAACTGTGGCCGCGGCTCCGGGTTGTCTGACCGGCGTAAAGGTATTGGACATGACGCAGTTCGAGGCGGGCACCTCCTGCACCCAGGTTCTGGCAATGCTCGGTGCCGAGGTGGTGAAAGTGGAGAATCCCGTCAAAGGCGATCCCGGGCGCCGGATGGGCTATACGACGCCGCACCGGGATGATCCCTATTTCCTCATGTACAACGCCAACAAGAAGTCCGTCACGGTCAACGTGAAGTCTGCCCGCGGTCTCGAAATCGTCAAGGAGCTGGCGCGGCACGCCGACGTCTTCATGGAGAACTTCGCGCCCGGCGCCATCGAACGGCTGGGGCTGGGCTACGCCGTCCTGCGGGAGCTCAATCCCGGCATCATCTACGGCCAGGTGAAGGGCTTCGGCGAAGGCAGCCCCTACGAGAAGAACCTGGCCTTCGACATGATCGCCCAGGCCTGCGGGGGCAGCATGAGCACCACGGGCGACAGCGACGGGCGGCCCTGCAAGCCCGGACCGACCGTCGGCGACACGGGCACCGGCATGCTGATGGTGATCAGCATCCTCGCGGCCCTCTACCGGCGCAGGGAGACCGGCCAGGGGACGCGGCTGGGCGTGGCCATGCAGGACGCCATCTTCCACTACATCCGCGGCGCGTTCGGCGTCACCAGCAAGAGCGGCAAGCCCGCACGGCGTGCCGGAGCCCAGTCGATCGGGGGCGGCAACCCGCCCTGCAACATCTATCCGTGCGCGCCCGGCGGGCCGAACGACTACGTGTTCGTCTACACCAGCCGCGCCAACCCGACCCACTGGCCGCGCCTGCTCGAAGTGATCGGCCGGCAGGACCTGATCGACGACCCCCGCTACGCGACCCGCACGGCGCGCATCGAACGGGAGGCGGAAGTGGATGCCATCATCGCCGAGTGGACGCGCAAGCGCGACAAGTACGAGGCGATGAACGTGATCGGCGCCGCCGGCATCCCGGCCGGCGCGGTGCGGGATACCCTCGAGCTGCTGAACGACCCCGATTTCGAGCGGCGCGGGATCATGCAGGTGATCGAGCACCCGACCAACGGGCCGTTCAAGATGCCCACCTTTCCCGTGCGCTACGATGGCAAGCCCCCGGTGGTCAAGCCGGCGCCCCTGCTCGGCCAGCACACCGACGAGGTGCTCCAGAGCTGGCTGGGGATGAACGGGGAGCGGCTGGCCGCTCTCCGCACGGAAAAGGTCATCTAGCCGGGAGCTGGCGGGACCCGGAGTGCAGCGTGCCGTCGCGGCGTGCGCCCGACGGACGACCCCCGACATCCGCAACCGTGGAGGATTGACGATGGCGAACATCACAGGCTCGGAGATCCTGGCCCGGGCCTTGAAGAACGAAGGCACGAGCGACGTGTTCTTCCTGATGGGCGGTCCGATGCTGCTCGCGGAAACCTCGTGCATCAAGGAGGGCATGCGCCTGATCGACGTGCGCCACGAGCAGGCGGCCGCGCTGATGGGGCAGGCCTACAGCCGGCTGCGCCAGCGGCCGTCCGTCTGCATGGCGGCGAGCGGCCCCGGCGTCATCAACCTGACGACCGGCGTGGCCAACGCGCTCATCGATTGCGCGCCGGTGGTGGCGATCGGCGGCTCCAGCGCGATCCAGCAGTTCGGCCGCCAGACGTTTCAGGAGATCGATCAGCTCGCCATCATGCGGGGCTGCACCAAGTGGTCCGAGCGCGTGCTCAACCTGAAGCGGATTCCCGAGCAGGTGAACGCAGCCTTCCAGAAGGCCATGGGCGGCAAGCCCGGCCCCGTCTATCTCGATTTCCCCACCGATGTCCTCTACGGACGGGTGCCGGAAGAGGAGGTCGATTGGAGCCTGAGCGGTCGCTCGCTGCTCCGCGCGCGCCCGCAGGGCGAGTCGGCGCGGGTCGAGGAGCTGGTCGCTGCGCTCTCCAAGGCGAAGCAGCCGCTCATCCTCTCGGGCAGCGGCGTGATCTGGTCGCAGGCCTGGCGCGAGCTGCAGGAGTTCGTCGAGCAGGCGGGCATTCCCTTCTACACCACGCCGCAGGGCCGGGGGGTGCTGCCCGACGACCATCCGTTGTCCTTCCTCACCATGCGCAACTCGGCCTTCCACGATGCCGACCTGATCCTGGTGGTCGGCACGCGCATGAACTTCATCATCGGCCACGCCGCGCCGCCGCGCTTCGCCGCCAACGCCACCATCGCGCGCATCGACATCGATCCGGACGAGATCGCCTCGTCCCCGCGCAAGGTGCAGATCGGGATCGTGGGCGACTGCAAGGCGGTCCTGCAGCAGTTGCTGGCGGCGCTGCCGGGCCGCGTCGCGCCGGCGCGGTTCGCCCCCTGGCGCAAGCGGCTGGCCGATGGGGAGGCGGCGAAGCGCAAGGAGTCCGGCGGCGAGGCGGGGCTGAACGGCGCGCCCGTCCACCCGCTGCGGCTCTGCGAGGAGGTGAAGAACTTCATGCGGCGCGATGCGATCCTGGTGGTGGACGGGCAGGACATCCTGAACTTCGGGCGCCAGTCCATGCCGACGTTCTCGCCGGCCCATCGGCTGAACTCGGGTCCGTTCGGCATGATGGGGGTCGGCCTGCCGCTGGGTATCGGCGCGAAGGTCGCCAGCCCCGACAAGCAGGTCATCGTCGTCCACGGCGACGGCTCCTTCGGGTTCAATGCCGTGGAAATGGATACGGCCGTGCGCCACAAGATTCCCGTGCTGATCGTGATCAGCCTCAACGGCGGCTGGACGGCCGACCCGAAGAACGAGAAGCCGGGGCGTACGCTCGGCTACACCCGCTGGGACAAGGTGTGCGCCGACCTGGGCGGCTACGGCGAGTATGTGGAACGGCCGGAAGACGTTCGGCCGGCGCTCGAGCGGGCGCAGAAAAAGGTGGACGAAGGCATGGTGGCCCTCGTGAACGTCAAGACCGCCCGCATCCCCGGCAGCACGGTGCAGTATTCGGCCAGCAAGACCTGAACGCTGCGCGCCTCAGCGTCATCTTGGCGCGCGGCCCGGCGCGGATGGCCCGCGGCACTTCTGCGGGCCATGCCGGGCGCCCGCATCACTTGAACGTCACCTCTTCGATCCGGATCTCGGTGTTGGTGGAGATGCTCGGTATGAAGTTCACGCGCTTGCTGACGCGGCTATAGCCCACCATGTGAAAAAGCATCACGTCGCCCACGAGCTCTTCCTGGACGCGCTTGAACATCTGCTGGAACAAGCGTCGCCGTTCGGGCCCGCTCGTCACGATCGCCTTCTCGATCAGGGCATCGAGCTCCGGCTCGGTGTAAAAGGAGTTGGCGCCCTTCGAGTGGTAGTTGGCGAACGCGGTGAACTGGGCGTCGCCCTTGTCGTTGTCGTGCATGTTCTGCACCACGATCGGCTTGCGCGGCAGGGGGAAGGGCTTGCGGTTGTATTTGGTGTACACTTGGTTGTCCAGCATCATCAGCTCGGTCTTCAACCCCACCGCCGTGTACATGGCCTGGATGGCCTGCATGGATTCGGTGGCCTCGGGGAACATGGTGGTGCGTCCCACCAAGGGGATCGTCTTGTCGACGGGCACGCCATCGCGCCGGGCCTCGGCCAGCAGTTGCTTCGCCTTCCCGGGGTCGTAGGGATAGACCTTGAGGTCGGGATTGTGGCCGTTGATCGTGGGGAAGACGAGCTGGGTGGCCGGAATGACATCCTTGCTGAAGACCGAGCCGATCAGCGCCTTGCGGTCGATCGCGTAGTTCATCGCCAGCCGCACGCGCCGGTCGTTCAGCGGGGGCTGGGAGAGATCGAGCCGCAGCCGGGTGGTTTCCGCGTCGGGATAGCTGAAGTCCAGCCCCGGCTGGTTGGCATCCTGCTGGGTGATGCTGGGCGAGATGTCCGCCTCGCCGGTCAGCACCATCGCGGCCCGCACGGCCGATTCCGCGCGCCAGATGTAGCGGGCGCGCTCCACCTGGGGCTTCCTGCCCCAGTAGCCGTCGAAGCGCTCCAGGATGATCTCCTGGCCCACCGTCCAGCGGCTGAAGCGATAGGGGCCCGTGCCGACGGGACTGCGGTCGTAGACGTTGTTCGCCACTTTGGGTTTGTACATCGTGACCGTGCCGATGTTCGTGGGCAGGATCGGCAGCGGCTTGTCCGACTTGATCTCGAGCGTGAGCTCGTCCACGGCCCGCGACGAAAGCTTCACGCCGCCGAAGAACTGGGTGCGAACCCCGCAGTCGAGCGTCGGCGACATGATGCGGTTCAGGCTGTCCACTGCGGCCTGGGCGTTGAACGCCGTGCCATCGTGGTAGCGGATGCCGGGGCGCAGCTTGAACCGCCAGGTCAGGTTGTCGATCCTCTCCCAGGAGACGGCCATCCGCGGCGTGACCGTGCCATCCTTCGGATCGATCTGGGCCAGCGTCTCGGCGACGTTCTGACGCACCACCCGGCCCACCGCGGATTGGGACGACATGCAGGGGTCCACCAGATTCGGCTCCTCCTTGACCACGATGGTCAGGTTGCGGTCCTGGGCGTGCACCCCCTGCGGGGACCACACCGACAGAGCGCCGCCGAGGGCCAGGGCCGTGCCGATGACGAGCATGGCTCGCACCCGCCCCGCCAGCCGCGGAACGGCCGTGCTTGGATTCTTCGACATACGTTTCTCCTCTATGCGAATCCGCTGCGCCGCTGCGCCTGAGCAACGAAGGCCCGGTGCGCTCTCCCGCAGAGCACGTGGGAGGGCGCCGGCATGCGCTGCCACCATCACCCGCAAGCGCCTGGCACTCGAAGCCTGCGGGGCATCGCGGTCGCCGCGCTGCCTGGCGAGCCGGCCGCCGGAGCACCGGCCCGCAGCCCTCCGGTCGGAGCCCGGCGCCCCGCAGCCTGGGCGGCGCCCCCCAGGGCGACGATCCCTCCCTACTTGAACGAGATGTCCTCGATGTGAATCTCGCTGTTGGTGGAGATGCTGGGCTGGTACTTCACGCGCTTGCCGACCCGGCTGTAGCCCACCATGTGGAAGAGGATGACTTCGGCGACGATCTCCTCGTTGACGCGTTTGAACATCTGTTGCCACAGGCGCCGCCGCTCAGGCCCGCTGGTGACCTGAGCCTTCTCGATCAACGCATCCAACCGTTCGTCGGAGAGCACCGAAACGGCACCCTTCGAATGGTAGTTGGAGTACGCAGTGAAGGCGGCGTCGCCCTTGTCGTTGTCGTGCATGTTCTGGATCACGATGGGCTTGCGCGGCGTCGCGAAGGGCTTGCGGTTGTATTTGAGCCATGTCGACACTTCCAGCATCGTCAGCTCGGTTTTCAACCCGACCGCGTTGAACATGGCCTGGAGGGCCTGCATGGCCTCGGTGGCCTCGGGATAGATGTTGGTGCGCCCGGTCAGGTAGATCGTGTTGTCCACGGGCACGCCATCGCGGCGCGCTTCCGCGAGCAGTTGCCTGGCCTTCTCCGGATCGTAGGGAAAGGGCTTGATGTCCGGGTTGTGGCCGTTGATGCTGGGGAAGATGTACTGGCTGGCCGGAATGACGTCCTTGCTGAACACGGTGCCCTTCAGCGCGTTGCGGTCGACCGCGTAGTTCATGGCCAGGCGCACGCGCCGGTCGTTGAGCGGGGGCTGGCTCACGTCGAGCCGGAGCCGGGTCGTTTCCGCATTGGGATAGCTGAAGTCCAGCTCCGGGCGGTTGGCATCCTGCTGGGTGATGTTGGGGGAGATATCCGCCTCGCCCGTCACCACCATCGCCGCCCGCACGGAGCCTTCGATGCGCCAGATGTAGCGGGCGCGCTGCACCTCGGGCTTCCTGCCCCAATACCCGTCGAAGCGGTCCAGGATGATCTCCTGCCCCACGGTCCAGCGGGTGAACCGGTACGGACCGGTGCCGATCGGGCTGCGATCATAGACATTTCTCTCGGTCTTGGGCTTGTACAGCGCCATCGTGCCCATGTTGGTGGGCAGAATCGGCAATGCCTTGTCGGTCTTGATTTCCAGCGTGAGAGTGTCGACCGCCCTGGGCGTCAGCTTGACGCCCCCGAAGAACTTCGTGCGCGTCTCGCAATCGAGCGTGGTGCCCATGGTGCGGTTGATGCTGTCTGCCGCCGCCTTGGCGTCGAAAGGCGTACCGTCGTGAAAGCGCACCCCTGGCCGGATCTTGAAGCGCCAGGTGAAGTCGTCGACCCGCTGCCACGAGCTGGCGAGCCGCGGCGTCACGGAGCCGTCCTTCGGATCGACTTCCGTCAGCGTCTCGGAGATGTTCTGCTTGACCACGCGTCCCACCGTGGAACGGCTCGCGTTGCAGGGATCGAGCAGCTCCGGCTCTTCGGAGAGCACGATGGTGACCGTGCGCTCTTGCGCCTGCGCGGGGTGCAGCAGGAGGGGGAAGCCCAGCACCACGGCCGCACCGACGGCGAGCGCCGGTCGCAGACGTGCCGACAGCCGCACATCGGCCGTTCTCGGATCTCTTGGCATGTGTTGCTCCTGTCTATGGGTGCGCTGCTCTTGGGGCTCCAAGCCATACGGCGCTGGTTCCCCGCCGCGTGCTGAGGCGCCGTTCAACCTGAGCCCGCAAGTCCCCTGCCCCACCGGCGCGCCGCGGCACAACGCCGGCGCCGCCGCCGCCCGATGCTCCGCAGGGTGGAGGCAGGCCGGCACTGCGCCCGGCACCGGCTGCGGCCACTCGATCTGGAATGAGGCTTGTCGGCCCGCGTGCGCGGCGATCGCGTCCCTGGTGGCGTGCCGGCCGCCACGCGGGCCGCTCGTGAGCCGCACGCGACCGCCCATGCTCCTCCGCGGCAGCGCCGCTG
Source organism: Candidatus Lambdaproteobacteria bacterium (assembly GCA_016204605.1). Lineage (GTDB taxonomy): Bacteria > SAR324 > SAR324 > SAR324 > JACQKK01 > JACQKK01. The sequence goes on along the minus strand of JACQKK010000014.1, from coordinate 21,539 downwards.
CCCGGGAGTGCAACCGTGGCGCTCGTTGCGACGCTCCCCGATGCCGTGCCGCCCCCCGGCCCGGCGCCTGGCAGCAGCCTTTCCCAAGTTGAACGCGAAAGTCAACGGGCAAGCGCCGGTGGGGGGCGCGACATGGTGGTGCGAAGGCCTGACTTGTCAGCGGGAGCGGGCCGCAGTCTGGCGGCGGTCCACGCTGTCAGGCTGAAATTCGACTGTTGCGGACAAATACCTCTGTAATATCAGCGCAGTTAGTTTTCTAAGCACAACAGGGTGGAGGGGCTGAGCGAGGTTGCCGCGTGCGGCGGACGGAGGCCGGCGGCGGCGAAGGCGAGGTGGGCGGAGCCGACGAGATCGGTGCGCAGCAGGCGATCCAGGCCGCCGGTCGGGCAGGCGTCGCTGCGCCTATGGCCGCGACCCCGTGGGCCGCTCGTGCTGCTTACGCCACCCGTACGGGGTCATGCCCCGCGGCTTGTACACACCCAGCACCGTGGCCACGAGCAACACCAGCAGGGCCAGCGCGGCGTGGAGCCCGGGGGACGCGTTCCGCACCATGCCGAGCTCGGCATTCGGGTCTGCCGCCACGCCGGCCATGAAGCGGAATGTCGCCATGTAAATCAGCAAGACGATGGTGGCAACGACGCTTATCAGGAGTTTGAACAGGACCCAATAGTGCCGGAACAAGCCCCACTCGCCACCCAACGACTGGACAATTCCCGTTAGGAGCGAAGCGAAGGCAAACGGGACGAGGACGAACCAAGCGGCCGGCTCCATCACGAGATAGACACCACGTACCGTCTGAGCGTCCCGGCTGGTCAAGCCGACGAAGGCGAGCGCCAGGAAGGCAGCGACTGCCCCGAGCCAGCCGACCGAGACAGCGAGATGCGCGGTGAGCGCGAGCTTGCGGAGGCGGGGTGGCATGGTCATGGCTGTCGTACCCCGTGTTCAATGGGCGGTGTGCGGCCACCTGGGCTGTGGCTACCGGGGCCACGGGTAAACAGCAGGATGACAATCGCCAGGACGACGACCAGGGCGATGGTGCCGAACACCTTCACCCAGCGTGGTGTGGCTGGGTACGGAGGCAGGTCAGCCATGCGCGTGTCCTCTGTCGGGCGTGGTAGTCAAGGTCAACGTGACCGTGAAATTCTACAAGACATCAAGACATAATGTCACTACTGTCCGGCTAACTCTCGAATAGATTCAATTGGTTATCGGACATGGTGGGGAGTACCCGAATTGACAGACCTTTGTCGTGCTGCTAGCGGGGCGTATCGAACCCGGCGACGGCTCAACGCGGACCTCTGACATAGGCACGCACGGTTTCAAGAAACCTGTAATTGAGGGAGGAGGGAGCAATGGCCGATGCAGAGAACCCCTTACCCCTGAAAGGAGTGAGGGTGCTGGACTCCACCCACATCGTCGCCGGGCCGTTTTGCGTTTCGATCCTGGCGGACTATGGCGCGGAGGTCATCAAGGTGGAGCCTCCCGGACCCGGAGAGCTGGGGCGGCGCCTGGGCACGCCGGTACAAGGTCCCGAGGGGCAGGTCGGGTTCACGCCGACCTACGCGGTCACGGCGCGCAGCCGCAGGGGCGTGGCTCTGGATCTGCGCAGCGAGGCCGGCAAGGGCGTGTTCCGGGAACTGGCCAAGGTTTCGGACGTCATCGTGGAGAACTTCGCGCCGGGGGCCATGGAGCGCCTGGGGCTGTCCTACAACCACCTGAAGCCGCTGAATTCCAGGCTCGTATACGCCGCCATCAGCGGCTACGGTCAGTTGGAGCCGTACATCGGGCCCTATGCCCAGTGGCCGTCCAACAACGCCATCGCCCAGGCCATGGGCGGACTGATGGAACAGACCGGGGAGGCCAACGGCCCGCCGATCATGGTGGGCGCCACGATCGGGGATACTTTGCCGGGTCTGTGGGCGGCCCTGGCCGTGATGGCGGCGCTGCATCAGCGGTCGGCGACCGGCCAGGGGCAGTTCCTGGACATCGCCATGTACGATTGCATGGCCGCCATGTCGTACCAGGCTGTGGCCAGCTACGACGTCACCAAGGAGGAGCGAGGCCGCGGGCGCGAAGGCTGGGGCATCACCTTCACGGATCGGGTGCCCTGCAGGGACGGGTATATCGCCGTATCCATGTGGGGGCACGACGCCGGGCGGTGGGTGAAGTTCTGGCGGCTGATCGGACGGGAAGACCTCGTCGGTCCATCGCTGGATGACCCGATCCGCCCGGGCGGCCGGGGGGACGTGGCGGTGCTGCGGGCCGCGTTGGAACGCTGGCTGGCCGATGTGACGAAGACCGAGGCCGTGCGGGTGCTGCTGGAGCTCGGGTTCTCGGCCGGCATGCTGCAGACGCCGAAGGAGCTGTACGAGTGTCCGCAGCTTGCGGCGCGGGACTTGTTCGTCGACGTGGGCGATGGCTTGGGCGGCACGATGCGGACGTTCCGGATGCCGGTCAAGTCGTCGGCGTTCAGGCCACCGAAGCCGACGCCACCGCCGCATGTGGGCGAACACACGCGGGAAGTGCTGACGACGGTGCTGGGATACGCCGACGCGCAGTTCGAGGCCCTGGGGAAAGCCGGAGCCTTCGGGAGATCGATCCTCTCAGGCACATAGCGGGTATTTTCACCCCAGAACGGTCCGCCGTGTGTGCGGGCCCGTCCCGGAATCAAGTTCAACGATGATTCAACCACAAGCATCAGGAGCCTCCGATGGCGTTTCTCGACCGCGACGGCGTCAGGATCTACTACGAGGACCACGGCAAGGGGCCGGCGGTGCTGCTTTCCCACGGCTACGGCGCCACCACCGAGATGTGGCAGGGCCAAATCCAGGCCTTCAAGGATCGCTACCGGATCATCGTCTGGGACATGCGGGGTCACGGCCAGAGCGACTATCCCGACGACCAGGCCCTTTACACCGAAGCGGCCACCGTCGGTGACATGCACGCCATCCTGAAGGCCCGCGGGGTGCAGCGGGCCGTGATCGCCGGGCTCTCGTTGGGCGGGTACTCCTCGCTGGCCTTTCACCTGGCCCATCCGGAGATGGTGCGCGCCCTGATGCTGTTCGATACCGGGCCGGGCTTCCGGAAGGATGACGCCCGCGAGGCCTGGAATGAGCGCGCCCGGGAACGCGCCCAGGCCTTCGACACCCAAGGGCTCGCAGCCCAGAGCACGAGCGAGGAGCGGAGGATCAGCACCCACCGCAACGCGAAAGGGCTGGCGCGGGCGGCGCGCGGCATGCTGACCCAGCGGGACGCGCGGGTACTCGAGTCGCTGGGGCGCATTGCGGTGCCGACGTTGGTGCTGGCGGGCGCAAACGACACCAACTTCCTGGCTGCCATCGATTACATGGCCGCCAAGATCCCCCAGGCCACCAAGGTGATCATCCCCGACGCCGGCCACGCCTCGAACCTGAACCAGCCCGAGGCCTTCAACCGGGCCGTCGATTCCTTCCTGAGCGGCCTGCCGGCCAGGTAGCGAGCCATGACAGCACCGCAGCGTGGTCGGGCGCACCCGGCCACCGCGAGGGTGTACGAAGCGCATCCAGTGGCTGGGGCTACAGGGTCGCGCGCACCCGAGCGCGCCGCGCGCTGCGGGCGCCCCGGCATCCGGCTGAGAATCTGCTGCACGGTTCGATGGCACGGTTCGCCGTCACTGGGGTGGGCTGGCCCGGCCGCCCAGGTGGCCGGGTGATCGGCCGAGCCTTGTTCCACCCGGTGAACGGGGTTCCGAGGGGCAGCGCACCGATCACGGTTTGCAAAAATGTTGACTATCCAATTCCGCTGCGCAAGACTCGGCCCAATTCACTTGAGGCTTTCGGGGGAGTCGCCGTGTCGGGCTTTTCCGGGGCCGCGAATGTTCTGGCAGGTGGCTTCACCGCTGGTGCGAACGGCGAAGGCCTGTTTGCGTCAGGGCGCCGGTGAACGAGACATGGGAGAGACGATATGTCGGGACCTTACCCCAAGATCGTATACACAGAAGAGGCGATGCGTGAGGGCATGCAGATCGAGAGTGCCGACATACCGGTGAAAGACAAGGTCGCATTGCTTGATGCCCTCTCCCAGACCGGACTGCGGAACATCGTCGTCGGCTCCTTCGTGAGCCCGAAATGGACGCCGCAGATGGCTCACATCGAGGAGATCGTCACGCAGTTCAAGCCCAAGCAGGGCGTGAAATACACGGCGGTCGCCCTGAACCAGAGAGGGGTCGAGCGGACGAAGCAGTTCGTGCCGCCGCTGACCCTCACCCGCGGTGCCGGCAAGCCGCGGCTGACCCTGCACCAGTGCGATGTGTTCGCACGCCGCAACACCAACCGTTCCCACATGGAGGAGATGGCGGCGTGGCCGCGCATCATCGCCACCGCCGTGAAGAACGGCGACAAGGAAGCGGGCATCGGCACCAACGCCTCGTTCGGCTCGAACTTCCTCGGCGATTTCAGCGCGGCCGTCACGCTGAAGTTCCTGGAGAAACAGCACGAGCTGTGGGATGCGGCCGGCATCAAGGTGACGACGGTGAGCGTGGGCGACCCGATGGCGTGGTGCCATCCGGAAAAGGTGGAGGAAATCTTCGGCACCGTGAAGAAGCGGTGGCCGGAGATCAAGGAATTCCGGTGCCACCTCCACAACGCCCGGGGCATGGCGCTGACGACCGCCTACGCGGCCATCAAGACGCTTGACGAAGACGACACCCTGCACCTGCAGGGCACGCTGGGTGGAGTCGGCGGCTGCCCCTACTGCGGCACCGGGCGCGCCACGGGCATGGCCCCGACCGAGGACTTCATGCACATGCTGGAAGGCATGGGCATCGAGACCGGCGTCGACATGGACAAGCTCATCGATTGCGTCTGGATGCTGGAAAAGATGCTCGGGCGCACCGCGTGGGGACACGTCTCGAGGAGCGGACCCCGGCCCATGAAGCCGGAGCAGCTCTTCGACGCGAACGCGCCCTTCGTGGAGGACCTCGAGCAGTGCAAGCACTTCAAACTCGGCCCCGAGATGTACAAGGACGCCCTCAGCCCGTATACGGAGCCGATCACCAGCCCGTACCTGGACCGCATCAAGCAGGGGCTGCCCGCCTTCGAGGTGAACGGTGACTGGCCATGGGAAGCGGATTTCTTCCCAGCACCGGGCAAGGAGTTGAAGACCGTCGAGCGACCGTGAGTGCAACGGTAAACCGGATGGGGGCGCGGAAAGAGCGTCCGGGCTCCCAGCGGACCCATTCACACGGGTGTTGCGTATGAGCGAGCAAAGTGGCCCGCTGACCGACGAGATCCGGGCCCTGATCGGCAAGACGGCGGAAAGGCTCCCGGCGAGCCCGCCCTGGGGCATCGAGCGCGAGGGGCTGCGCATCTTCACCAACTCGATCATGGACCCGGACCCCCGCTACTGGGACGACGAGTTCGCCAAGACCACCAAGTTCGGCGGGATCATCACGCCGCCGATCTATGTCTCGTACATCGGGCGCAAGACGCCGGCAGGCGCCGAGGACCCGATCTCCCGCGCCTTTCGCGAGAATCCGGAGTCCGACGGCATCGGCGGCGTGCGGGACCAGGGAAGACAACCCGGCGCGTTGCCGCCGATTCCCACGCCGCTGAAGCGCGTCCTCAATGCCGGCAACGAGATCGAGCTGCGCAGCTACCCGAAACTCGGCGACTGCATCTTCTCGCAGGCCAGGTACGCGGACATCAAGGGGCGCATCGGCAAGGACGGCAGCCCCATGCTCATCGTCACCACCGAGACCATCTACACCAATCAGGATGGCGAGGTGCTCTGCATCCTGAGAGCTTCGGGCTTCCGCCGCTAGCTCCGACCTTCCGGGAAGGACCCGCCATGACCACCGCGGACGAACTGCGCAACAAGAAGCAGACCTACTTCGACGACGTGACGATCGGCCAGGACATGCCGCCCCTCGTGATCGGCCCGATGACGCCGACGCACCTGTTCCGTTGGAGCGCGGCCATCGAGAACTGGCACCGCATCCACTACGACCAGAGCTATGCGATCTACCACGAGGGGTTGCCCAACATTCTGGGTCAGGGCTCCTGGAAACAAAGCATATTGCCGCGCTACCTCAAGGACCTCTGTCTCCCCGACGGCTGGCCGTGGAAGGTGTCGTTCCAGCATCGGGCCATGATCGTTCCGGGCGATACGATCACCGTGTGGGCGCAGGTCAAAGGCAAGCGCAAGGTGGACGGGCTGGGCTTCGTCGAGATGGATGTCGGCATGCGCATCCAGCCGGACACGGAAACCTGCCCGGGCACGGCGACGATCGTGCTGCCGATCCGCGGCGGCCGGGCGATTCCCTATCCGTTCGTGCCGCCCGAAGGCGCGTAGCACCACCGACTGCGCCAGGCTGCGGGAGCCCGGCGGATCGACCGATTCCAGGGGGCCGAGGAGCCCTAAGGAGAACGTATGGGACGTTGGTTGGCAATCGGAAGAGTGCCCGGATGGGACGACCTTGCGAAATTCAGCGCAGAGCTGAAGGCGACGAGCAAGTGGCGGGTGAGCCCCAGGACCACCGTGACCACGGTACTCGCGCTGGAGGATGGGCGCGTGCTGGCGGAATGCCACGGCCCCGACCGCAAGGAGTTCGACGCCTGGCTCGAGCAATTGGGGTGGCAGGTCGAGAGCGTCACGCCCATTTCCCACTTGGCGAAGACCGGCGACATCTGGGCGGTCGAGTAGGCTCGAAGCCACCGGTCTGCCGGCGCCTGCATCGACCAGGCAACGATCTCGACCCTCTTGAGCAGTTTACGGAGCGCGGAGCTTGGCACCCCACGGTCGCCAGCGTTCGCGTGCCGTGATTCCGCTGCCGTCAAAGCGGGCACCCTCCATTTCCGACGCAGCCAGCGGGACGATTGGACCGCCGCATACAGCAGCCCCTGCATCCGTGGACGGTTGCCTGCACCGGTCATCGAACGATGACATCGAACGATAAGGAGAAGCCATGAATTTCGGATTCTCACCCGAACAGGAAGCGCTTCGGAAGGAAGTCCTCGCGTTCATCAAAGAGAACCTCACGCCTGGGGTCATCGCGGAGGTCGAAGGCGAAGAGCAAGAGGTTTCCGCCGGCGAGGAATCAGCGGGTCGCAAGGGGTTGGCCCGACGCGGCCCGCACCTGAGCGAACTGTATAGGAGGATCGGCGCGCGCGGCTGGCTGGGCATCACCTACCCGAAGGAATACGGGGGTCAGGGCGGCGATCGCATCAGCCAGTACATCGTCGAGGAAGAGTTCGCCCGGGTCGGAATCCGCGTCGGCCTCGTCGGCAGCGGTGCACCGGCGATCCTCGCCGCCGGAACGGAGGAGCAGAAGCGCGACTTCATTCCCCGCTTGATCAGCGGCGAGTACAGCTTCGCGCTGGGGTTCACCGAGCCTCACGCGGGCGCGGACCTGGCGAATCTGCGTTGCCGGGCGGTGCGGGACGGCGACGAGTACGTCATCAACGGCCAGAAGATCTACACGACCGCCGCCCACGTGGCGACCCACATCTACCTGATGGCGCGCACCAACACCGAGGTCCCCAAGCACGACGGCATCTCGATCTTCATCTTCCCGATGGATACGGCCGGCATCACCGTCCGCCCGCTGGTGACCATCCAGAACAATCCCAAGGCGCCGGTCGGCACGACCTACGGCGCGGCCAGGACGAACGAGGTCTTCTTCGACAACGTGCGGGTCCCCAAGTCGGCCTTGCTGGGCGGGGAGAACAAGGGCTGGCGTGTCGGCTCCACCGGTCTCAACCTGGATCGCGTCGGGGCGAGCCGGTACCTGATCTCGGTCAGGCGCGACGAGGATATCGTCAACTGGCTCAAGGAAAACCGGCATGAGGGCAATTCCCTGGGGGACGACCCGGCGATCCGGGACAAGATCGCGGAGATGTGGATCGAGGCCCAGGTCTGCCGGCTCATGACCATGCGCAGCATGTCCATCGTCGAGCGCGGCGGCAACTTCACCTACGAGGGGTCGGCCGAGAAGGTGTGGGCGCCGGAGCACGGCACGAGAATCACCGAAGCCATCACGCAGATGCTCGGACCGTACGGTCAGCTGATGAACGGCTCCCCGCGGACCATCGAAAAAGGCATCTTCGGCCACAACGTGCTGGGCTCGTTCCAGTCCGGGATCAATCACGGCAGCGTCCAGATCATGCGCGACCAGGTGGCGCGCCGGGGGCTCGGCCTGCCCTCGCAGCGCAAAGCCCAGGGTGCCCGCAAGTAGGCACGGCCCCCGGTTGGCGCCAGCCCCCGGTACGGGCTGGGAACAAGACGGCTGACACTCCTCGAAGCTAAGGGCGGACCATGGACGTGCTACTGACGGAAGAAGAGATGATGGTGCGAACGTCGGCCAGGCAATTCCTCGAACGAGAATGCCCGACGACGCTGGTGCGCGAGATGGAAGAGGACTCGAAGGGATATCCTCCCGCGTTGTGGCAGAAGGCTGCCGAACTGGGCTGGCAGGGGATGTCCCTGCCCGAGCGGTACGGCGGACAGGAGCTGCCCCTGGTGTTTCTGGGCCTGGTGCTGCAGGAGGCCGGGCGGGCGGTCGCCCCCCTGCCGCTCCACAGCACGGTGACGGCCGCGCTCACGATCGCCCAGCACGCCGAGGAGAAGCTGTGCGAGGCGATCCTGCCGGGCGTCGCACAGGGCAAGACCGTGCTGACCTATGCCGTCACCGAGCTGGATGGCCGCACGTTCGCCGATACCGTGCAGACGCAGGCCGTCGCCGAAGGCAACCAGTTCGTGATCAACGGCACGAAGCTGTTCGTCGACAATTTCGTCGCTGCCGACCATATGCTGGTCGCCTGTCGGACGGCGCCCGGTTCCCGGGGCAACAGCGGGCTGTCGCTGTTCCTGGTCGATACCAAGAGTCCCGGCATCTCGCACACGCCGCTCGTCACCCTCGCGCGGGACAAGCAAAGCGAGGTGCTGTTCCGCAACGTGCGGGTGGCCAAAGGCAACCTGATCGGCACGCTCAACGAGGGGGCGCCGATCATCGAGAGCATGCTCGAACGCGGAGCCGTCCTGCTCTGCGCCCAGATGGTGGGCGCCGCCCGCAAGGACGCGGAGATGGCCATCGAGTATGCCAAGTACCGCGAGGCCTTCGGCCAGCCCATCGGGGCGTTCCAGTCGCTGCAGCACATGTGTGCGGACCAGATCATCTGGATCGATGGCGGCGAGCTGCTGACGTTCGAGGCGCTCTGGCTGATGGACCAGGGACTGCCCGCCAGCGTCGAGGTCTCGCAGGCCAAGGCCTTCTGCAACGAGAAGTGCGAGATCGCGGTGCGCCACTCGCAATCGATCCATGGCGGCATCGGCTTCATGATGGAATTCGATCTCCATCTGTGGTTCCGCCGAGTGTCGGCGTGGAGCATGAAGCTGGGAACAACCTACGAGCATCGTGCCCGGATCGCTCATGCGCTCATCGACCTCCCGGGACGTGTCGTCTTGGGCAGGCCGGTGCCTGTCGTTGCCGAAGCGTGATGCGGCGGGCAGGTCCCTTTCGGCATGCGGCTCCCATCAACCGGAGGATTGAAACGATCATGACCATGTGTCCAGTGTGTGGGCGGGCCGTGGACGAGGCGGCGGCGAAGGTGCAGACGGGGCAGACGGCCCATGGCGCGAAGGAAGTGGACCCGAAGCAGGGCACGAGACAGTTCCATGACGGCAAGTGGTACTACTTCGACAGTCTCGGCTGCCGCAGCAAGTTCACGGCTCGACCCGACGAGTTTCTCAAGAAGCCTGCCCAGTAGCGTGTGGCCGCCGCGCCTCCCTCCGCGGCGAGGAGAGGGGCGCGCCCGCTCTCGGTTCGCACGATTTCCGGAACCCGCAACCCGCGCGCTGCTCGATGCAAGCTGGGGGTTTGCCCAGTCGCGCGTTCTTCCGTTTGCCCTCCACGCCGTCGCCCCTGCCGAGCGCCCCCATCAGGGGCTGGTCTATCCCCGCCTGGGCGCGCTCATTCAGAGAGAACGCAGGTCATTGCCGGAGATCGACCGATGCTCCGGCGCAATCGGCTCACGGCCTGTCCCTGCCTTCCGGTTTTCCGGCGGGTGGGGGTTCGTGTCACCCGGTTGTCTGCCGGTTGAGGGCACTCACAACAGGAACAGATAAGGGGGAACATGGCTGCAAACAGTTGGAACATCGTCCTTGCCGGCGAATGCATGGCCTCTCGACCGTTCTCGAAATGCGAAGACCCGGATTTCCTCAAGGTCATCGAAAAGTTGCGATCGTCGGACCTGACCTATGCTCATCTGGAAATGAACTTCGCCGATTTCCATGAGCTCGAGTGGCCTGTCCGGGGCGACTGGGTTGCGAGCTTCATGATCGCGGACGCCGAAGTGGCGGACGACTTCAGATGGGCCGGCGTGGACATGCTGTCGCTGGCGCACAATCACAGCTTCGATTGGGGGCCCGCCGGCATCCTTTCCACGATCAGGCATTGCCGGCGGGCTGGCATCGCCTGTGCCGGAACCGGTCGGGATCTTGAAGAGGCCCGGGAGCCGGGTTACCGGGAAACGAAAAAGGGGCGTGCAGCGCTGATCGCCGTCAGTTCGGGGAACAAGGGCTTCGAGTGGGCCGGCCAACCGAAGGCGACCTTGCGCGGGCGTCCTGGCGTCAATCCTTTGCGCGTCGAGATGAAGTACGAGGTTCCTGCCGAAGCGCTGGAACAGCTGCAGCGGATCGCCAAGGAGCTGGGAATCGTCCACAACGGGCTGGACAAGGCTCCCGGTGAGCTCCGGCTGCAGCTGCCCCAACTGGCCAGCAACCGGAATGTCCCGGTCTTCAAAGCGGGAAAGGAGTTCCGGGTTCGGAGCACCTGCAATCGGAAGGACCTGGCCGGAATATCCCGCTCCGTCGACGAAGCCATGCAGATGGCGGACATGGTCATCGTCGCCCAGCATTTCAACGTGGCGGATGGCGCGCGCGGCGACTCCCCGCCGGCATTCGTCCAGGAGTTCGCCAGGGCCTGTATCGATAGCGGTGCCGACATCTATGTCGGGCATGGGTGGCACAAGACGCTTGGCATCGAGATCTACAAGGGCAAGCCCATCTTCTACGGCTTGGGCAACTTCTTCGCGCAGTCCGAATTTGTGCGACGGGTGCCTGCTGACAGCTACGAATCCTGGGGCCACGATATGGATAACCTGCCGACCCTGACTCCCGCCGCTGAGCCCCTGCACCCGGGCCTGGTCGCCCCCACGTGGTGGAGCACCGTGCTCTTCCAGCTTCGGATGGAGAATCACCGGGTCCGGGAAATCAAGCTGTTCCCGGTGGAGATGGGAAGAGATTCCGCCGTCGCCGGAAAGATCAAGCGCACCACTGGCTCGGGTGCCCATGCCAAGACCGAAGGTCGCCCGCATCTGGCGGACGAGGTGGCGGGCAGGCCTATTCTCCAACGGATGAAAGATGTTTGTGTTCAGCACGGGACAACGGTCGAGATCGAGGGGAACGTTGGCATTGTTCGCCTCTGACGCGGCGGGGGAGTTCGGAGTGCGCGGCGACAGGATCGACTGAGGCTCGGCGACCTCCACTGCGACGCCGGGCAGCTCACGCCGGGGATGGCTCGCCGTTGACCCCCAGGCACTCCCTTCGCCAGGAAACCCACGGCCCGGCGTTGGCAGGGCCGTATAGATGACTGGGCCTTGATCCAGCCCGGCACGTGCATGAACCGTTGCACGATCGGGAAGGAACCAAGTTGTGGCGGCCCTGGCGATGTGACCTGGGCCGTCAGGTCACGGAATAGGATGAACGGAGCAGCACGGCTTGGTCGAAGGCTTCCATGGCCTCCTCGTGGTAGCGCCGCATGGCCCGTTCGGCCCCATCGCAGTCCCCGGCGCATAGGGCTGCGACGAGCTGTTCACGAGACGCCAGGATTCTCGCAGGACGGCCCGGCATCATGATCGAATGAAACCAGAAACGAACCAGTTGAGAGTTGAGGGTTTCGAGGAGGCGGGTCGCGGTGCCGTGGCCCGAAATGTGCCAGTATTCTTCGCGGAGCACCCGGGCGGCCTTGGAAAATCCGTTGATATCTCCTTGGGCGAGGGCTGCTTTCATCCGAGCCAACATCTCCTGAAGCTTGAGCTTGCCGGCCTCGTCAACCCGGGCAACGATGGAACGGGTGATGAGCACCTCGAGCGCCGCGCGCACCTGAATGATCTCGCGTGCCTCTGCTTCGGTGACCAACCGGACGCGGGCGCCGCGGTTCGGCTCGGACACGACCAGCCCGTCTTGCTCCAACCGTTGGAGTGCCAAACGGATCTTCGCGCGGTTGGTTCCCAACCGCTTGGCGAAATCCGCCTCCACGATGCGCTCGTTGGGCAGGATCTCCCCTCGGGTGATCATATCCCGCAATCGTGAATACAACGTAATATCGGTTTTCTGTGAGTTACCACCCATTCCTGGTCAGTCCTCCAAAGACGGGGCGCGAAAAGCCGTCAGCGCCGACGAGCTGGGGTCCGGCTCCCCGTGTCGCGCTGCCATGCCCTGCGCTCAATCAAGCCTGCACACTGTCGCCGGTCGAGCTGCATGGTAGCCATGGCCGGCCGGTTCAGTACGCGCATCGCCGCCCTTGGAATGTCAAAACCAGCGCGACACCTGGTCGGATGTGTGCGTGAGATCCGCAGGAATCTGCGATCCCGGCATGTGAGCTTGCCGGGGGCGCTCCTGCGGGGGGCCAAACGCCCCGATCTGCGCTTCCTGGTTCAACAGATTCGTCCGGATTCAGCTCCGGGCTGCAGGGCGACAGAACCCAGAGGCGGATGCGGGGCTGTCCAGGCGATGGGCGACCTCGTGGGAGAGAAAGACGAGAGGGAAGCCCGCCATGCTGAGCGCCTCAACCGGGCTTGTGCGGAGCCGCTGGCGCAGGGAATCGACGCAAAGCGAATCGTTGCATTGTTCGTCGTCCAACCCGAAAAGCCGGGCGCCGCCGCCAATGACGGTGGATATCCTGCCGGGCCGGAAGCGCTGGCCCGCGCCGGGCATCTCCGGTTCGCTCCCTGCCTGCCGCAGGAACGGCCCGGCTGGCGGTCTGCGCCGTGTCCAAGTTCATTCCTCCGATGAAAGTCCGCCCCTCCCGGTGGACAAATTGTAAAATATAACTCCCATCCTGCCGATAACCTAGCTCCGTGTTCAGGAAATTGACAACAAGATAGTTGACAGCCCGGAGTCCCCGTGAAATGAATGGTCACGCTGCGAGCAGGAATCCGGTGAAGAGACAACGATTGCATTGAAATCAGAAGACTATTTACAGCTCAAGTCGGCGGGGGTCGGGGAGCCGGAATCACCGCGGCACGATCCGTCAGCAAATCCCTCACGCAAGTCGCGAATGGCGCGCGCCAGGCGCGTCGCCCGCCGGGGCCGGCAGGTTCAGGTCAACATGCGGGCGGATGCCCTCCTGGAAGCGGCGTGCGTGCTGACCCAAGGCCCTGGCACGACTCCTGGTCTTGCCGGGGAATCCGCAGCGCTGGCGGGCGAGCATGGCCCTCTGGCCCCGTGAGAAATCCGGTCGTCGCCTGCCTGATCCACTTGCGTTCAATCCGGGGCAAGCCTGACCAGCACATTCGGGCCGTCTTCGCCGAAGGAGATTGCCGTCGCCGGCAGGATGCAGTAGCTGTTCTGCGGAGGCCAATTCCTCACATTGCAACCGCCCCCACTGTAGGCGCCACCGCGTCTCGATTGGAGAGAGGGCATGATGATCGGTCCGTCGGCACTGGACGACGTTCGCGTCCTGGACGTCAGTCAGGGGATTGCAGGGCCGCTATGCGCCAAGTTCCTGGGCGACTACGGGGCAGACGTCATCAAGATTGAGCCCCCCGGTGGGGAATGCGGCCGACGAATGCCGCCGTTCTTTCAGGACGATCCCGATCCGGAGAAAAGCCTGTTCTTTCTCTTGACGAATCTCAACAAGCGTGGGGTCAGCCTGAATCTGGAACGTCCGGAAGGTGCAGAAATTTTCAGAAAGCTGGCCCGTAACGTCGATGTGATCGTCGAGACGTTCCCGCCGGGTTATCTGGCATCGCGCGGACTGGATCACGCCTCGCTGGAACGCGAGAACCCGGGCCTCGTGATGACGTCGATCACCCCCTTCGGCCAAACCGGTCCTTACAGCTCGTACAAAGGGGGTGAGATCGTCTCGTATGCCACGGGCGGACTCATGAGCATCAGCGGCCTCACTGACCGGGAGCCCCTGAAGCATGGCGGATTCCCGGGACAGTATGAAGCCGGCCTCAACGGCGCGCTGGCGACGCTCGTCGCGCTGCTGATCCGCGACATGACGGGGGCCGGTCAGCACGTGGATGTGTCGATCCAGGAGGTGCTGGCCTCGACCCTGGTGATTCTACAGCCGTTCTACAGCTGGACGGGCGGCGTTCAGGGCCGGCGCGAGCCGGAGGGCAAGTTGTTCGGAAACATCATGCCCTGCAAGGACGGCTATTTCGTCTGCCAGGCGCGCGCTACCGCCCCATGGGACGACATGGCGAGTTTCTTCGGGCGGGAGGAACTGAAGGAGGAGCGGTTCGCCGATGCCGAACAGCGGGGCGCCAACGGCCGTGAGATGGACGAGATCATCCTGGACGCCACCAAGGAGCGCACCATGGCCGAGATGTTCAGGACGGCCTCCGAGCAGTTTCGGATGCTCTTCGGGATCGTCCAGACCCCGGCCGACCTTGCGGCGTGTCCGCAGCTCGACGCCGTGGGATTTTACCAGGAGGTGGACCATCCGGTCATCGGCAAGATCAAGGTCCCGTTCCGCCTCTGGAACATGTCGGCAGGCCCCGCCCGGTACACACGGCCCGCGCCGCTGCTGGGACAGCACAACGTCGAGGTGTATACCGAGTTCCTCAAGATCAGCGCGGATGAGGTCCGCAGGCTTCGGGAGGGCGGCATCGTCTGAAGCATCGGCGTCCGGCCACCGACGCGGAGCGAGGGTGGCTGTCGTGTCCCACGAATGGTGGGCTTCGACAGAGCTCGATCTGGCAGGGCCACCTTCCCTTAGGGCCAGCCAGGTCCCACGGCCCACGGAATCGAACCGGGGTCAGGCGTCGGGGCACCGTGCGGGGCAACGTCCCGCTCTTGACGCAGGAACATTTCCGAGACCTGCAGGACATGACACCAGGAGATGGCGCCATGGCGAAGCTTCCGCTCGAAGGGCTCAGGATCATCGATATCAGCAACGTGTTCTCGCTGCCCTATGCGACCGGCCTGCTTGCGGATCTCGGAGCCGAGATCATCAAGATCGAGGGTCCCGGGAGGCTTGACGTCACGCGCCAGGGTGCGTTTTCAGGCGTCCATCCTGACAACCAGCCGGGCCCCGACCCCTGGAACCGCACCAGCACCTACAACCTGCTGAATCGCGGCAAGAAGTCGCTGGCAGTGGACCTGAGCCGTCCCGAAGGGCGGGAAGTCCTCAAGGACCTGATCCGGCGCAGCGATGTTCTCATGGAGAATTTCTCGCCGCGCGTGATGCGCAGCTGGGGGCTCGACTACCCGAACCAGATCAAGCTCAAGCCGGACCTCATCATGGTGTCGTGCAGCGGATACGGCCAGAGTGGGCCGTATTCCTTGTACCCGGCGCAGGCGACCACTCAGGAAGCCACCCATGGGTTGGCACACGTGACGGGGTATCGAGGGGATATTCCCTCCAAGGCCGGGCAGTCCTTCGTAGACTTTCTCGCCACCTGGGCGTGCTTCATGGGCACGGCGCTGGCCCTCCGCTACCGGCATCGCTTCAAGAAAGGGCTCTGGATCGATGTCGCGATGTATCCCCTGGGCTGCTACATGGTCAGCGATTTCATTCTCGACTGGG
This sequence comes from Candidatus Lambdaproteobacteria bacterium, assembly GCA_016204605.1. GTDB lineage: Bacteria > SAR324 > SAR324 > SAR324 > JACQKK01 > JACQKK01. The sequence continues at coordinate 5,746 of JACQKK010000014.1, read as the reverse complement.
AGGCCAACCATCGCCGCAGCGAGCGTATCGGGAACCGTCATCCCTGGCGGGCGCCCCAGGGGTGCTATCGGTGCGCCGGCGACGATCAGTGGTGCGCGGTATCCGTATTCGACGATGAGGAATGGGCCGCACTGTGTCGCGCGATCGGCGAACCGGAGCTCGCACTGACCCCCCGCTTCGCATCCAACGGCGATCGGATGGCCCACCACGACGAGATCGACGGGATCATCGCCAGGTGGACCGGTCGCCGGCCCAAGTTCGAAGTCATGGAACGCCTACAGAGCGCCGGCGTCCGGGCCGGTGCGGTACTCGACGCCCGGGACCTGAATGTGGATCCGCACCTGCGCGCCCGCGGTTTCCTGGAAAACTTGGAGTTCCCGCCGGAGCGCAACATCGGGAAGCGGGGGATCATCGGTCGTCCGTGGCGCCTCACCAAGACGCCCCTCGCCGTGCGGGGGCCGGGCCCGACGCTGGGACAGCACAACCGTGAGGTGCTCCAGGACATCCTCGGCTACAGCGATGCACAGTACGCCGACCTCGAACGCGCGGGGATCGTCGGTACCGCTCCGACCAACGCGAAGAAGGTCGCGCACATGGACATGGACGAACGCGTCCGCCAAGGTCGCCTGGCCTACTGGGACCCCGACTTCAAGCAACGGCTCGGCATCTAGGGGTGGGTCGTTCGCCGAAGCCGTGGAAATTCCGCTGCCGGAGCAGCGCCGCGCGCCCGGAAATCGTCCCCGCCGATCGACGGTGCAGGGTCGGGGAGTCGGCCCCGCCCGTGGGACGGGTCGGGGCCGGCGGAACCGGGATGGAGGCGTGCGGCGCCGTGCGGGCCGCCGGCGTCACGGCCCGGCGGTCTCGCGGGTCTCGATGCGCATACGCACCGCCGTCTGCGGCGGTTCCGGATCGCCGGAAACCACCCGCAATCCGACGGAGCCCGTCACGGTGATCACATCCCCGACGCTGTTCCGCCCCATGCCGCAGACGGGGCTGCGGAAGACGCGGAGCAGATCGAGCTCGGGCAGACCGCCGACGCTCGCATTGTACTGACCGCCCAGGTAGACGCAGCGCACGTCGCCCAGCGTCAGCATCACGAGATAGCGCTCCGGGTTGCCCTCGAACACCGTGATGGCCTCCTGCGCCGGGATCACCACTTGGGTCGGGCGTTCCACCGTGATCTCGCCGTTGACCCAGCGCGTCGGCCGCGTGAGCCGCCGCGCCTCGATGTCCCAATAGGGCAGGGCCGTAAGGCGGGCCACCTCGAACGTCGAGCTGGACTCGCCCGCGTTGCCGGCGGCATCCGTCACGCGCACCGCCACGGTGTGCGTGCCGTCGGCCAGCGGCGGCAGCAGCTGACCACTGCGCGTGGTGACCGCGGCACCGTCGAGCAGCACCGTCTCCAGCGCGCTCTCGCTGACGGTATAGATCAGCCGCGGCTCGGATTCGCGCACGGTGCCCGTCGGCGCCGTGATCGTGACCGCCGGCGCCAGCGTGTCCACCGTGAACCGCGCGGAGGCCGTGCGCAGGTTGCCCACGGCATCGCGCACCGAAACAGCGACGACGTTGGTGCCCTCGGGCAGCGGGCCGATCTGGAGCGCCGTGCGCGTGGCGGCCAGCACCTCCATGGTGGAGGTGACCGCCCCGTTCACGGCGATCGTGGCGGAGCCGGCCTCGCCGGAGAAGAACGCCAGCTCCGGCGTGCCCGTGCCGATGAGACTCCCATCGGCCGGGGACTCGATGGTGACGGTCGGCGCCGTGGTGTCCACGGAGAAGCTCGCGCTGGCGCGACCGATGTTGCCGGCCGCGTCGGCTGCTTCCACGGTGACGCTGTGCGGGCCATCGGCGACCGCCGGCAGGGCTTCGCCGGTTCGCGTCTCGATCGCCGCGCCATCCAGCAGCACGTTCACCGTACCCGGCTCGCTGAGCGCGTACACCAGCAGCGGCGCGGGGTTGCTCGTGCTGCCCGAGGGCTGCTGGATCGTCACCTGGGGCGGCGTCGCATCCACCGTGAACACGACGGTGGCGGGCTGCTGATTCCCCGCCGCATCGCGCACGGTGATGGTGACGCGGTTCTCCCCGTCGGGCAGCGGCCCCATGCGCAAGCGCACGAGAGTACGCGCCGTGACCGAGAGGGAAGTGGTTTCGGTTTCGTTGACGACGATCAACGCAGTGCCGTCCTCATCGGACTCGAACACGAGGTCGGTGGTTCGCGTCGCGAGGATCGCGCCCGGGGTGGGGGCGAAGATCGTGACGGCCGGCGCCGTGGCGTCGACGCGGAACGAGGAGCTCGCGCCGCCGATGAGCCCGGCCGCATCCCGCACCAGCACCTCGACGGTGTGAGCGCCGTCGGCCAGCGCAGGCAGGTTCTGCCCGTTGCGGGTGCCGATGGCCGTGCCGTCCAGCAGCACCGACTCGCTGCCGGCCGTATCGGTGCTGTAGACGAGTGGGGGCGTGCGCACGCTGATCAGCCCGGCGGGTTGCGAAACGCTGACGACCGGCGGCGTCGTGTCGATGGTGTACACGCTGGTGGCCGAACCCAGGTTGCCGGCGACGTCCCGCGCCTCCACCACGAGGCGATGCTGCCCATCGGGCAGGGCAGGCAGGCGCGACCCGCTGGCCACGCCCACGAGCTGGTCGTCCAGGCGCACGCGCACCTCGGCGGCCGGGTCGGTCACGTACACCAGCAGCGGGGCGGCTTCGGTGACGAGACCCACGGGCTGGCTGATGCCCACCGCCGGAGCGGTCGTATCCACCACGAAGAAGGCCACCGCGCTCCCCGCGTTGCCCGCGGCGTCGGTCACGGTGACGGTCACCGAATGCTGGCCATCGGCCAGGGCCGGCAACGGCTCGCCATTGCCGGTGCTCACCGCGGCGCCATCCACCTGCACGCTCACGGTGCCAGGCTCGCTGCTCGTATACGCCAGCACCGGCGTGGACACGCTGACGATTCCCACCGGCTGGCCGATGGATACCTGCGGCGGCGTGACGTCCACCGGCGGCGGCGGTGGTGGCGGCTGGGGCAGCAGCACACTGAAGGTGACGGAGGCGAAGCCCACGTTGCCGGCGGCATCGCGTACCTCCACGCGCACCGTGTGGTCGCCGGTGTCGAGCGCGGGCAGCAACTCCCCGCTGCGCGTGCCCACCGGGCTCCCGTCGAGAAATACCGCGTCCGTGCCCGGCTCATCGCTGGCGTAGGTCAGCAGCGGCGTGGCCACGGTGACGGTCGCCCCGGGCGAGGTGATGGTCACCACCGGCGCCGTCGTGTCCGCGGGCGGCCCGGGCGGCGGCGGCGGTGGCGGTGGCGGCTGCGCAACGCTGAACGTGACCGAGGCGGAACCCACGTTCCCGGCCGCATCGCGCACGTCCACCCGTACCGTGTGCTCGCCGTTGGCGAGCGGGGGCAGCATCCCCCCGCTGCGCGTATCCACGGGGTCACCGTCGAGGAACACGCTGGCGATGCCCGGCTCGTCGCTGGTGTAGCTGAGCAGGGGCGTGGCCACGGTGACGGTGCCCACCGGCGCGGAGATCGTCACCGTCGGCGGCGTGATGTCCGCGGGGGGCGGCAGTGGAGGCTCGGGCAGCAGGACGCTGAACGTGACCGAGGCAAAGCCCACGTTCCCCGCCGCATCGCGCACTTCCACACGGATGGTGTGTTCCCCGGAGGCGAGCGCGGGCAGAGTGCCGCCGCTGCGGGTGCCGACCGGGCTACCGTCGAGATACACGGTCTCCGTGCCCGGCTCGTTGCTGATGTAGCCGAGCAGCGGCGTGGCCACGACGACCGTGCCCGTGGGCGAAGTGATCGTCACCACCGGCGCCGTCGTATCCGAGGGCGGCGGAGGAGGCGCTGGCGGCGGAGGGGGCGGCGTGAAGTACAGGGTGACCGTGTAAGCCTGGCCCCAGACCAGCGTGACCCCGGTTTCCTGCGACTGGGAGAGGTCGGCCGCCGTGGCCCGCACCCGATAGACCCCCGCGGGCAGCAGCGCGTTCAGCGAGCCCATGGGATTGCCGTCCCGGCCGTCGCTGGTCAGGCCGAGCAGCACGTCGTTCGCGGAGACGATGGCGCCGGGAATCCCCCGGCCGTCACTGACCAGCACCGCCAGCCGCGCGGGCTGGGGCGCCCAGGGCAGCGCGCGCGAGATGAGAGTCAGCTCGCACTGCACCGTGTGCGGGTCTGCGCTCATCACGATGGTCTGCCCGCAGGTGCCGAACAGCGATTTGGGGGTATCCCGGGTGTCATACAGCGTCAGGGTCCAGGTGACCTCGCCGAGGGTGAAGCCGGGGATGGTGACGATGCCTTCCAGGTTCGCACCGGAGGGCGTCAGGGTGAGCGGCACGGTGAGCGGCAGATTGCCGGCACCCGACAGCGAGAAACGCGCGTCCACGTTTTCCAGCCCGCCCGCTTCCCTGGCCACCACGCCGGGAACCACCAGGTGAAACGTCGCCTGCGTGCTGGCCGGTACGTCCGTGTAGGTGTTCTCCACCACCAGCGGCACCAGGGGAACATTGATGTCGCCCCCTCCCTCGCCGATCGTGATGGCGGGATCGGACACGAACCTCAGCAGGGCGCCATCGTAGAACTTCATGAAGAACTGGTATGCGCCGGGCGGCAGATAGACATACACGGAGGAGAGCCCGACGCTGCGGTTGATGGCGAAGTTCCGATCCGGGCCGCTATCCACCGCGATGCCGAAACTCGGGTCGCCGAAACCGGCCATCACGCTCGCATCGACATGGATCTTGGCCAGCCGCTCCAGCGCGGCGACGGAAGGGATCGTCGTTCCGATCACCGGATGAACCGTGATCGGGACGCTGTTCACGCCGTTCAGGATCAGCCAGGATGGGGTGATGCCGGCGTACTGCTCCTGGCCATCGGCCATCAGGAAATAGAAATTGTACGGAGCCGTCGGAAGCGCCAGCTGCACTTCGGTCTGAATCGAGAACGTGTCGACGCTGACGATCAGCGCCCAGTTGTACGTCTGCTGTTCGCCGGTATTCCGATTCACGGCCAGAATCTGGCCGCTGATGGTGCGCTGCGTGGCCCGCGCGTCCGGGGCCTGCAACAGCGCCGTGCGTCTCACGGCTGTCGTGCCGGTCTCGCCGCTCCGCTGGAGCGAGGACAACCTGAGGGAAATGAGCGTGGACTGCGGGGTGGGGGTGGCGCTATCCGGCGGCGAAACGAGGGAGCCACTGCTCCCACCGCCGCCCTCTGGTTTCTTTTCGCACCCGCCGACGAGGAGGGCCAGCATGATCGTGAGGCCGACCAGCGCTGCGATCGCTCTCACGGCCGGAAGACTCGGGTACCGGATTTTCATCGTCCCACCTCCGCCTGCCTTCGGATCGTGCCACGCGGCTCCGTGCGACAGCTTTCGCCGGTTCATCCTGGGCCGGCATGCGGCCGCCGCACCGAACCGTGCGAAACCCTCTAGATTGATAGTCCTGGTTCGCCATGATTTTGGGTACCAAGTAGTGGCGCAAAATGCAACTGAATTCCGTTTCCGCCCGGCCCGTGACCGGCGGTGCACCGTTGCGGCGGGGGGCATAGGTGTTCACCTATGGCTTGCGTGTGCTCCTGTGGCTCATCCGCGGGTCGCGCGTCGAACAGGCGTGACGTGGGCTTTTCGACGTGCGACCCGCGGATGAGCCACAGGAGCACACGCAAGCCATAGGTGAACACCTATGCCCCCCGCCGCAACGGTGCACCGCCGGTCACGGGCCGGGCGGAAACGGAATTCAGTTGCATTTT
>JACQKK010000013.1 GCA_016204605.1 Candidatus Lambdaproteobacteria bacterium | reverse complement strand
GCCCGCCGAGGCCAACGCCCTCAACTACACCTGGCCGCTCTGGATCGTCGTGCTCAGCGGCGCGCTGCCGGGCCACCGGCTGACCGGGCGCGTCGTGCTCGCGGGCCTGCTCGGGTTCGCGGGCGTGCTGGTCGTGCTGACCGGCTCCACGGACGCCGCCGCTCCGGCGGGCGCGCCACCCGTGCGCGCCCTCGGACTTGCGCTGGCCCTGGGCGCGGGGTTCTGCTGGGGATCGTTCACGGTGCTGCTGCGCCGGTTCGCCGCGCCGGAGCAGGAGAACATGGCGCTGTTCTGCCTGTGCGGGGCCGCGCTCGCCGGGCTGCACGCCCTGGCGGCGGGCGTTCCGCTCCTGCCCCAGGCCGGCGAGCTGCCGGTGCTGCTCTATCTCGGGCTGGTGCCCCTGGCGCTGGCGTTCGTGCTCTGGGAGCGCGCCGTGGCGCGGGCGCACCTCCACCGGCTGGGTCTGCTCAGCTTCATCACCCCGCCGCTCTCCATGGCGCTGCTGGCGCTGGCGACAGGCGTGGCGCTCCCCTGGCGCGTGCTCGCCGGGCTGGCCCTGATCCTGCTCGGGATGGTGGTGGGGCGCGGATTCCGCGCCGATCCGGCAAGCCCCGCGGGCTGAATCCACGCCTCGGCCGGGCGGCGCGGCCGGCTTCGCGGGGCTGCCCAGGCCCTGACGCCGCCGCATGGTCATTGGAGGGGGAGCGCCACGCCGTGTACGTCACCGAGCCCATCCAGACGGCATTGCTGCTGGCCACCATCGGCATCCTGCTCGGCGCGAGCGTGCTGTTCAGCCGGGTGACGGACCGCGCCGGCATCCCGGTGACGCTGCTGTTTCTGGCCATCGGGATGCTGGCCGGGTCGGAAGGCATCGGCGGGATCGACTTCGAGGACTACCGCCTGACCTACCGCCTCGGCACGGCGGCGCTGGTGCTGATCCTGTTCGATGGCGGTCTCAATACCCCCCTCGCCGCGACTCGTACGGTGATCGGCCCGGCGGCGGTGCTCGCCACCTTCGGCGTGGTCGGCACGGCGCTGCTGGTGGCGGTGGGCGCGTACCTGCTCGGCTTCGCCTGGCCCGAGTCGATGCTGCTGGGAGCCGTCGTCTCTTCGACCGATGCGGCGGCCGTATTCTCTGTGCTGCGCGGGAGCGGTCTGCACCTCAAGCGGCGTCTTGGCGCCACCCTCGAGCTGGAATCGGGGGTCAACGATCCCCTCGCGGTGATCCTGACGGTTGCGCTGACCCACAACATCCTCCAGCCCCAGGGGCTCGGCTGGATGATCGTCGTCGAGATCCTGACCCAGCTCACGGTGGGTGGCGCGCTCGGGCTGGCACTGGGCTTCGGCGGGCGCTTCCTGCTGGGTCGAATCCGCCTGGCGGCCGGAGGACTGTATCCCGTGCTGACGATGGCGCTGGCGCTGCTGGCGTTCAGCTTGCCCTCGCTGTTCTTCGGGAGCGGCTTTCTTTCCGTCTATCTCGCCGGAATGATCGTGGGCAACGGGCCGTTGCCCTATCGCCGCGGGCTGCTGCGGGTCCACGATTCCCTCGCCTGGCTCAGCCAGACCGTCATGTTCCTCCTGCTGGGCTTGCTGATCTTCCCCTCGCAGTTGCTCGGCGTGGCCGGAGTGGGGCTGGTGCTGGGGCTGATCCTGGTGTTCGTGGCACGACCGGCGGTGGTGCTGCTGTGCCTCGCTCCGTTCCGCTATCCGCTGCGGGAGATCGGTTACGCCGGCTGGGTGGGCTTGCGCGGCGCGGTGCCCATCATCCTCGCCACCTATCCGGTGCTTGCCGGCATCGAGGGGGCGCACCGCCTCTTCAACGTGGTGTTCTTCCTGGTCGTGGTCAACGCGATGGTGACGGGGTTGAGCGTGCGCTGGCTGACCCGCCGCCTGAAGCTCGAATCCGGCGAGCCGCCCCCTCCGCCGGTCACGCTGGAGATCGTTTCGACCCGTGTCCTCGAGGGCGAAGTGCTGCTGTTCCACATCGAGCCGGGCAGCATCGTCTGCGGCACCGCGGTGCACCAGTTGAGCCTGCCGCCCGAGACGTTGGTGATGCTCATCCTGCGCGGTCAGGAGCTGCTCGCCCCCCGCGGCGAGACGGTGTTCGAGCCGGGCGACCACGTGTACGTGTATTCCCGCTATGAGGATCAACCCCTGGTGCGCTTGGTGTTCGGTCGTCAGGAATGACGGGCACTTCCCGCCACCCCCATCCCGGATTGCAAGCGATGGCACGAATCTGCGTGTTTTGCGGCTCGCGCACCGGTACGCGGCCGGAGTATGCGGCGGCGGCCCGGGCGCTGGCCCGGGCGATGATCGCCCGCGGCTGCGGCCTCGTCTACGGCGGGGGTCGCGTGGGGCTGATGGGCGTCATCGCCGACGCCCTGCTCTCCGCCGGCGGCGAGGTGGTGGGGGTGATCCCCGAGTTCATGGTCGAGCGCGAGCTGGCCCATCCCGGGGCCACGCTGCTGCGCCGGGTGACCTCGATGCAGGAGCGCAAGCAGACCATGATCGACCTGGCGGATGCGTTCGTCACGCTGCCCGGCGGCGTGGGGACGCTGGACGAGCTGTTCGAGGTGCTCTCCCTCGAGCAGCTCGGCTTCCACGGCAAGCCCAGCGGCCTGCTCAACGTGGGCGGCTACTTCGATGCGCTGCTCGGGTTCATGGCCCGCGCGACCGAGGAGGGCTTCATCCGGGAGCAGCACCGCGCGCAACTGACCGTGGCCGCGGAGCCGGAGCCCCTGCTCGATCGGCTGCTGGCGCGCGTGCGCTGAGCCGGTCCGCCCCTCCCGGGCGTATCCGCGCGGCAGGGGCGGCGGCCGGCCGATCGTCCCTGGTGCGGTCGCCGCGGTGCCCGTCACATCACCGTGATCAGCGGGAGCAGGGAAGCGCCCAGCGACATGACGAACCGGAACACCGGTACCCCCACCATGCTCAGCAGCACCAGCCCCATCAGCGCGGCGTTGCCGTAGCGGGCGTTGTAATAGCGGTACGCCTGCGCCCAGCTTCGGCTGAGGAAGTAGGGCAGGATGTAGTGGCCGTCCAGCGCCCCCAGCGGAATCAGGTTGAACACCATCAGCACCAGGTTGATCTGGGCCAGCAGCACGAAGAAGAAGCGCGGCCCTTCGCCCTGGACGAATCCCCAACCCGCATCGACACCCGCCACGTACAGGTTGACGGCCACGAACGCCACCGCCAGGTTCATCGCGGGGCCGGCCGCCGAGACCAGCAGATCGGCATAGCGCGACGTGTACCGGCTGGGATCGGTCGGCACCGGCCTCGCGTAGCCGAACCCCACCAGCACCACCATCAGCAGCCCCAGCGGATCGATATGGGCCGCGGGGTTGAGGGTGAGCCGACCCGCCCGCTGCGCGGTATCGTCGCCGAACAGCCGCGCCACCGCCGCGTGGCCGAACTCGTGGAACGTCAGCGAGACCACCAGCGCGATCACGATCAGCAGGAACAAGGCCCATTGGCCCTGCAGGAGCAGGTGCAGCATGCGCGCATCCGGGGGCTGGGGGTAGAGGGAACGGGCCGCCCGCACCGGGTGAGCGCGGCGGCGTGAGTGCGCAGCGGCCTGCGCGTGGCGCTCAGGGTGCGTCCGCCTTGGGCAGCGTGATCTCCGCGCCGGCGGGACCGCCCTCGAGCCGCAGATACTCCTCGATGGCGCTGGCCTGCTGGCGCGCCTGGGCGATCGTGCGCGGGTAGAGGTTGCGCAGCGTCTGCGAGCGCACGCCGGCCACGCTGCGGTACTCCTTCAGCGCCTCGCGCAACTGCTTCTGCTCATGGTAAAGCACCGCGAGCCGATAGTGTATCGGGATCAGCCAGTTCGAGCGGGCGAGATCGCGGGCGGCAAGCTGCTTGAGGTGCTCCATGGCCGTGTCCTTGTTGCCGGCGGCCGCTTCCAGCTCGGCCAGCTCGTAACCCGACTCGAGCGAGATCGCATCGGCATCGCCGACGTCTCCGGCGCGCAGCCACTGGCGGGCCGACTCAAAATCCTTGAGCTTGTCGCGATAGAGCCGGCCAACGAACAGGGAGTACTCGTTGCGCACCCGCCCGGCCGGGAGATCCGGGATCAGCAGCGCGTAGCGGGCGACCGTTTCCGCCTGCCGTCCCTCGCGCTCCTCCAGCGCCGCGAGCCCGTTGGTGGCCACCAGGCGGCGCTGCCAATCGCTGCGCGGCAGATGGTCCAGCGCGGCCTCGAAGCGTGTGCGCACGGCCTTGGCATCCTTGCGGGCCTGGGCCGCCTTGCCCCACTCCACGTAGATCTGGCCGAGGAACCCGCGCACCTGGGCCTGGAACTTGGGGTCGTCGATGGAGCCGAGCAGCTCCTGATACGCCGCCACGAGCGGCTCGTACTGCTTGCG
>JACQKK010000054.1 GCA_016204605.1 Candidatus Lambdaproteobacteria bacterium | reverse complement strand
GACGTCAAGCACACCTTCGACATGGTGCGCGGGGCGAGCCAACAGCGCATGAAGCTGAACCCGCGCCGGGCCTGGTACAAGAACGTCAAGGAGATCACCACCTCCGGCGACAATGAGGTCACGTTCAGCCTGGGGCGCCCGCAGCCGGGGCTGGTGATGCTGCTGGCCTCCACGTACTCTCCCGTGTACCCCGCCCACATTCCGGCGGCGGAGCTGCGCACCAAGGCCGTCGGCACGGGTGCCTTCAGGCTGACCGAGTACGTGCGCGACCAGCATCTCCGCGTGCGCAAGAATGCCGACTATTTCGTGAAGGGCCGCCCCTATCTCGACGGCGTCGACTACATCATCATCAAGAGCAAGGGCACGGCCCTGGCCGTGATGACCTCGGGCCAGGTGGACGTGTTCCTGCCCACCGAGACCGAGCAGAAGACCTACGAGACTCTCAAGAAGAATCCGGAGCTCGTGTTCCAGCGCCGGGCCCTGGGCACCAACAATCAGCACATGATCGTCAACTCCCGCAAGCCGCCCTTCAACGACCCGCGGCTGCGCAAGGCCGTCAACCTGGCCCTCGACCGCTATGCATACACACGCTCGATCCAGCCCGGGTATCAGGTCGGCGGGTACATGCTGGGACCGCCCGATGGGGACTGGGGCTACGGCGCCGACGAGCTGCGCAGCATGCCCGGCTGGCGCGACGCCGCCTTGGACAAGGAGGACGCCCGCAAGCTGATGCGCGAGATGGGCTACAGCGAAAGGAATCCGCTGAAGTTCACGTTGAGCACCCGCACGCCCGCCAACTATGTCGAGCCCGCCCAATGGATCATCGGCGAGCTCAAGCAGGTCTATTTCAGCCCCGAGCTCGAGATCGTGGATGACGGCCAATGGTACCCGCGGCTGGCGCGCAGGGACTATACCATCTCCCTGGCGGCCCACGGCTATGGCGCCAACGACCCGGACGTGCCCTACTACGAGGGCTTCTCCTGCGGCTCGCAGCGCAACTACGTGGACTACTGCGATCCCGAGGCGGAAAAGCTGTTCGAGCTGCAGTCGCGCACCGTCGATCAGGTCGAGCGCGCGAAGATCGTCAGGCAGATCGAGCTCAAGCTGATCGGGGAGGCCGTGAAGCCGTCGCTGGCGTTCCGGGTGGACTACAATGCGACGAACAAGCGCGTGAAGGACTTCATCCCCCACAGCGGAGCCTACAGCTACGGCCGGATGCAGGAGGTCTGGCTGGATCGGTAACGCCCGCGGCAGGGGCGCCGCCTGGGCCCGGCGATCCGACGGGGAGGCGATGTCCTGGCGCGCCTTCCCCGCCGGCGTAGCGGCGCGGCCCTGCTGCGCCCGCGCTGACCCGCCCGTGGGGTTGGCGGCGCACAGGGTGGTGCGACATCTCTGCGCGCAACGGCAGGTGCCGGGGAGCGCTGCCGCCCCGTCCCGCTCCGGATCGCGGAGGAGATCGGGCGCCCTTCGGTCGCTTCGCGCCGCTGCGGGATGCCGATGGCATCACCCGTCGCGCAGCGCCACTTCCGTGAACAGCTCCGGGTCGGCCACCAGCAGGCCATCGGGGACGGCGCGCACGCGGCCGGCCTTGCTCCAGCGGCTCATCACGCGGATGACGGTTTCCGTGCGGGCGCCGACCATGGCGGCGAGCTCCTGGCGCGTGAGCCGCATGGGGATCATCACGCCCGCCCCGCTGCGCTTGCCGCAGCGCCGGCCGAGCGTGACCAGCACCAGCGCCAGGCGCACCTCGACGCCCCCCTCGCCCAGGTCCTCGAGCCGGCGCCGCAGGGCGCGCAGCCGCAGGGTGAGATCGCGGATGAAGGCCCGCGCCACTTCCGGAAACCGGTCCAGCAGTTGAAAGTAGTCCTTGCCGGACAGCACCAGCACGGTGGTATTGCTCTGGGCCACCGCCGAGGCGGGGAACGGAATGTCATCCAGCAGCGCCACTTCCCCCACGGCATCGCCGGCGTGGAAGAAATCGAAGATCAGCTCGCGCCCGCTTTCGAGGGTCTTGTAGACCTTGACCTGGCCGGATTCGATCAGGAAGAATTCCGTGCTGTCGTCGCCATCGAAGAACAGGTTCTCGCCGCGCCTGAACCGGCGGCGGATCATGCGCTCCGCCACCCAGGCCCGCACCTCTTCCGAGGTGCCGGCGAAACGTGCCACCCGTCTGAGCTCCGTCGCGTCGATCATGGCGCTGCTTCTATCACAGGTAATCCCGCTCCGCGGGAGTCGGTCACGCCGGCGTCCATGGCGTGGCTGACGAGACCGCCGGGACGCCAATAGGGTACACGCCGATGACGAATCCGTCCCTTGCCGCTTGGCGCAGCTTCTCGGCGGCGCCCCATCGCCTCTTTTTCTGGGGCGGATCGCTGTACGCCGTGGTCAGCGTGGCGCTGTGGACGCTGCAGCAGGCCTCGCTGTTCACGGGTGCGCTCCCGCCCATCGTCTGGAACCTCGCGGCTCCCCAGGCGCACGCGTTCATGATGATCTACGGCCTGTTCGGGCTGTACTTCATGGGCTTCCTGCTCACGGTGTTCCCGCGCTGGCTCGATGGCGAGGCCGTGCCGCCCCGCACCTACGTGACGGCCTGGGCGCTGATGCTGGCCGGCGCCCTCGGCTTCTGGCTGGGGCTGTTCCTCGATGCCCGGCTCGCGCTGGCCGCCGTGCTCGCGCTGCTGGCGGGCCACCTGCTCGGCCTCGGCGCGTGCCTCAAGGTGCTCCGGCGTGCGGTGGCCGCAATGCGGCCCGACCTCGCCCAGCCGGCGCACGCGACGGCGGCGCTGGCGCTGGGCGCCTTGGGCCTCGCCGCGTATGCGTTATTCATCGCCGGCGGCGAGCCCTGGGCCTACCGGCTGGCGCGCGGCATGGGTCTGTATGGCTACGTGCTGGCGATGGTGTTCACGGTGGCCTGGCGCATGGTGCCCTTCTTCACCGGCACGGTCAGTCCCGGCTATGAGGTGCGCCGCGGGGCGTACGCGCTGCCGCTGTTCTTCGCCGCCTGCGTGCTGCGCGCGGCCCTCGTCGCGCTGGATGCCGGGCGCTGGCTCTGGCTGGCCGATCTCGCGCTGCTGGCCGTGCTGGCGCGGGAGCTGGTGCGCTGGCGCTGCTGGCGGGTGCGCCGCCCGCCGCTGCTGGTGGTGCTCTATCTCGCCCTCGGCTGGGTGGCCCTGGGGCTGGCCCTCTCGGCGGTCGAGGGGCTGCTGGTGTGGTTGGGCCTCGTCGCCGCGCCGCCCTTCCGCAACGCCGCGCTGCACGCCATGGCCGTGGGTGGCTTCGGTACGCTGCTGCTCGGCTTCCCGACGCGCGTCACGCTGGGCCATTCCGGCCGGGGTCTCGCCACGGGACGGTTCGTGGCGGGTCTGTTCTACGGCTTCCAGCTTGTGCCCCTGGCGCGCATCGTGCCGGAGATCGCGGGGTTCTGGCTGCCGGCCATGGCCATTCAGGGCTACTGGGCCGGCCTCGGCTGGGTGGCGGCGTTCGGGGTGTGGTTCCTCGCCTTCGGGCCGGTGCTGATGCGCCCCCGCCCGGACGGTCGCCCGGGCTGAGCGCAGGCCCGGAGGGTCGGAGGCCGCGGCCTCACCCCCGCCGCTGGCGCGGCTGCCCCCTCTCCTGGGGGAGAGGGGGCGTCCTTCAGCCTTTGCCGGTGGCTGGTTCGGGGCTCCCTCCCTCTCCTCCTGGAGAGGGAGGGCCGGGGTGGGTGAGGCCGCCCGCAGAGGCGCCTGTTTTCAAACTGTGGCACTACCCCCGCCGGATCGCCCTTCCCCTCCCCGCGCCGGCTGTGGTACAGAGCGGGACGATCGACTTCGGGCAAGTGTCGGGTTGCGGGCGGCGCTGCGGCGACCTCACCCCCCGGTCCCCCTCTCCCCAGGGAGAGGGGGAAGCCGGCGCCACGCCGTCCGCCCGCGGACGGAACCCGCCCGGCGCTCTGCCCGCACGACACGAGCGACTGCGCTCTGCACGGGACTGCACCGTGTGGGCAACTGCACCCTGCGAGCGACTGCACAAGGAGAATTGAGTGAGATGAGCCAACACACGAGCGACGTCGTGGTCATCGGCGGCGGGAACGCGGCGCTCTGCGCCGCCCTGGCGGCCCGGGAGCACGGCGTCACGGTCACCGTGCTCGAAGCGGCCACCGAGGCCCTGCGGGGCGGCAACAGCCGATTCACGGGCGGCGCCGTGCGCATGGTGTTCGACACCGTCGAGGACTTGCAGGCGATCTACTCGGACCTCTCGGAGGAGGAGAAGCGCTCGGCGGAGTTCGGCACCTACACGACCGAGCAATACTACGACGACATGGGGCGGCTCACCCAGTACCGCACCAATCCGGATCTCTGCGAGACCCTGATCACCCAGAGCTACGACGCGTACATGTGGGTCAAGCAGAAGGGCGTGAAGTACATCCCCAGCTTCGGGCGCCAGGCCTACAAGGTGGGCGGCAAGTTCAAGTTCTTCGGCGGGCTCGCCGTGCAGATCTCCGGCGGGGGCGAAGGGCTGATCGAGGCGCTGTTCCGGGCGGCCCGGCGCGAGGAGGTCGCGGTGCACTACCGCACCCGCGCCGTGGGGCTGATCCAGGATGCCAAGGGCGCGGTCTCGGGGGTGCGCGCCTCCTGCCAGGGCCGCAGCGAGGAGTTCCGCTGCAAGGCCATCGTGATCGCCTCGGGCGGCTTCGAGTCCAACGTCGAGTGGCGCACGCGCTACCTGGGCCGGGGCTGGGACCTGGCCAAGGTGCGCGGCACCCGCTACAACCGCGGCGAAGGGATCGAGATGGCCCTGGCCGTCGGCGCCATGCCCTACGGCCAGTGGTCCGGCTGCCATGCCGTGAGCTGGGACCTGAACGCCCCGGAGTTCGGCGACCTCGATATCGGCGATGCCTTCTCCCGCCACAGCTACCCCTACAGCCTGATGATCAACGCCGAGGGCAAGCGGTTCGTCGACGAGGGGGCGGACTTGCAGACCTACACCTACGCGAAGTACGGCGCGGCCGTGCTGGCCCAGCCCGGGCAGTTCGCCTGGCAGGTGTGGGATGCCAAGACCGTCCATCTCCAGCGGGAGGTCTATCGCGGGCGGCGCGTCACCAAGGTCAAGGCCGATACGCTCGAGGAGCTGGCGCGCAAGCTCGATGGGGTGAACGCGGAGCGGTTCCTGGCCACGGTGCGCGAGTTCAATTCGGCGGCGCGGACCAACGCCGAGTTCAACCCGGCGGTGAAAGACGGCCTGGCCACCATCGGCCTGGAGCTGCCCAAGAGCAACTGGGCCCTGCCCATCGACCGCCCGCCCTTCGAGGGCTACGCCACCACCTGCGGGATCACCTTCACGTTCGGCGGACTGCGCGTCAACACCGGCGCGGAGGTGCTCGATACGGAGGAGCGCCCGATTCCGGGGTTGTATGCCGCCGGAGAGCTGGTGGGCGGCCTGTTCTACTTCAACTACCCCACCGGCGCCGGCCTCACCTCGGGCACCGTGTTCGGGCGCATCGCCGGCAACGGCGCGGGCCGCCGCGCACGGGGCGGCTGAGCGCGCCCACGGGCCTCACCCCCGGCCCCTCTCCATCGGTGATGGAGAGGGGAGACGGCGGCGATCTGTCGGGCCGGTTCGCATGTCCGGGAGGGATCGCCCCTCTCCATGAAATGGAGAGGGGGCAGGGGGTGAGGCCGCGCG
>JACQKK010000052.1 GCA_016204605.1 Candidatus Lambdaproteobacteria bacterium | reverse complement strand
GCCCGCTAACTTCGCCCGAAATCCTGCATGTCCCGATGCCGGGGAGGGCACCGCCGGACGCGGCAGCAGCCTCATGTAAAAGGGGTTTCCATCGCATCCGCGCGGTTGTTTCGGGCGGCCACTGCAACACGCGGCGGAACCGGCTCCGGTCAATCTTCGGCGGGGAGATTGAGCTTCAGCCGGATGTGTGCCGGAAAAACCTATGCCGGGCCCGTCGAACTGACGGGCAGGGATATTGACACCGCGCGCGTCGCGGCGTTATAAGGGTGCACTCTCATCGGCGCCGCGCCCTGCGGCAGCCGATGGCAAAAGGATTTGCGCACGCCGGCCCGCCCGCTCGCGCGAGGCGCCCACGCCCTCTGGTTGCGGCCTGGCGCGGTGCCGGCATCGAGCAAGGAGCCCCACGACGGGGCTCCGGTCAGGGATCGACATGGAAGGACATCCCGCCGTTTCCATGCGTTTCGCCCCGGCCCATCCGGCAGCGTCGCGCCCTGTGGGTGGAGCCGTGCGTGCTCCCGCGCGACGCGCCCAGGCCTCCGCCCGGGGCGGGGCCCCGCCTTCCCGCACGGGGCGTGCGGCCAGCGGCCGTGCGCCCACCGACTCCGCCACCCACTCGACCGACCCGGGCGTCCCCACCCTGCCCTGCCGGCCCCCCTCCCCACCCGGTGGGGAGGGGCAGGGGTGGGAGCGGGCCGGCAGCGACCCTTCGCGCAGGCGGTCTCGGCCAGGCTCAGGGAAGAGCCTGGCCGTGGCTCGGCTAGGCCGCGGTGCGCGTTTCGCAGGGCCAGGCCGTGAAGCCAACCTTTCGCTGCGAGAACCCCATGCGCAATCGTGAAAATCTGATCGTCGGGCTGGACATCGGCACCACCAAGATCTGCGCCCTGGCCGCCGAAGCCGACAGCGGTGACGTGCTCAACGTGGTCGGGTTTGGCGCGGCGCCCTCCGATGGCATCCGCAAGGGCGTGGTGGTGAACATCGAGAAGACGGTGCGCGCCATCCAGAAAGCCGTGCGCGAGTGCGAGCTGATGAGCGGCGCGCAGATCAAGGACGTCTTCACCGGCATCGCCGGCCACCACATCCAGGGCATCAACAGCCACGGCATGGTGACCGTGCAGAACAACCGCACCGTGACCGAGGACGATATCCGGCGGGTGATCGAGGCCGCCCAGGCCATCAGCATCCCCAGCGACCGGGAGGTGCTGCACATCCTGCCGCAGGACTTCATCGTCGACGACCAGGACGGCGTGCAGAACCCGCTCGGCATGTCGGGCATCCGCCTCGAGGTCAACGTCCACATTGTCACCTGCTCGGCCACCTCCGGCCAGAACATCGTCAAGTGCAGCAACCTGGCCGGGCTCGACGTGGTGGACGTGGTGCTCGAACCGCTGGCCTCTGCCCAGGCCGTGCTGAGCCAGGACGAGCGCGAGCTGGGGGTGGTGCTGGTCGATATCGGTGGAGGCACCACGGATATCGCGATTTACTCCGCCGGCAGTATCGTCCACACCTCGGTGCTGGCGCTGGGCGGGAACCACCTCACCAACGACATCGCGATCGGGATGAGCACGCCCCTCGCCGAAGCCGAGGCGCTCAAGCACCAGCACGGCATCGCGCTCACCAAGCTCGTCGAGCCCGACGAGATGATCCAGGTGCCCTCGGTGGGCGGCCGCAAGTCGCGCACGCTCGATAAGCGGCTGCTGGCCGATATCATCGAGCCGCGCTTCCGGGAGATCTTCGAGCTGGTGGGCAAGGAGATCGACAAGTCCAAGTACCGCAACGTGATCGCCTCGGGCGTGGTGATCACCGGGGGCAGCAGCCTGATGCCGGGGGCCGACGAGCTGGCGGCCGACATCCTCAACTTCCCGGTGCGCGTGGGCTTCCCGGAGAACATCAGCGGCCTCAACGAAATGATATATTCGCCGATGTACGCGACCGCCGTCGGGCTGCTGCGGTTCGGCCTCACCAACGGCCAGTTGCGCAGCACGCCGCTGTTCTCCGGCGACCATACCCTGCTCAACCGGATGTCGCGCCGGATGCGGGAGTGGGTGCAGGAATTCTTCTAGGCCGCGGGCGGTTCGCACGCGGCGCGCGGTGAACCCCCTCGCTGGGCTGGGGGGAACGGATGCACGGTCTGCCAGCGGGCAGCCACCCAAAATGGGACGCGAGGAGCCAGGCCATGGGCATCATCGGCATCGAGCAGATCAGAGAGGTCGGCCAAAGCACGCCGGTCGTGCTGAAGGTGGTGGGCGTGGGCGGCGGCGGCGGCAATGCGGTGAACCGCATGATCGGCGCCGGGGTGGGCGGCGTCGAGTTCGTCGTGGCCAACACCGATCTGCAGGACCTCGGCAGCTCGCTGGCCCCGAACCGGCTGCAACTGGGGTCGCGCCTCACCCGCGGGCTCGGGGCCGGGGCCAAGCCCGAGATCGGCCGGGAATCGGCGCTGGAGAACCTCGATGCCATCCGCGATCACCTGCAGGGCGCGGATATGGTGTTCATCACCGCGGGAATGGGCGGCGGCACGGGTACCGGCGCCGCGCCGGTGATCGCCGAAGTGGCCCGCGAGCTGGGCAGCCTGACCGTCGCCGTGGTGACGAAGCCCTTCAAGTTCGAAGGCAAGGTGCGCGCCCGCAACTGCGATGAGGGCATCCTGCAACTGCGCAAGCACGTCGATACGCTGATCGTGATCCCCAACGACAACCTGCTGCTGCTGGCGAACAAGAAGACCTCCATCGTCGAGGCATTCACGATGGCGGATGACGTGCTGCGGGTGGCGATCCAGGGCATCTCCGATCTGATCAGCAAGGAAGGGCTGATCAATCTCGACTTCGCCGACGTGCAGACGGTGATGGCGAACCGCGGCCAGGCCATCATGGGAATGGGGGTGGGCAACGGCGAGAACCGCGCCGTCGAGGCCGCCGAGAAGGCCATCCACAGCCCGCTGCTCGACGATTGCCGCATCGACGGCGCGAAGGGCATTCTCATCAACGTCACGGGCTCCAGCTCGATGGGGCTGCACGAGGTCTACGAGGCGGCGAGCTTCATCGAGGATCACGCCGACGACGATGCGACCATCATCTTCGGCGCCTCCATCGACGACAGCCTCGACGACCGCGTCGAGATCACCGTGATCGCCACGGGCTTCGGGCCCTCCTCCGCCGAGCCGGTGCGCAAGGAGAAGGACGCGGAGCGCGGTGCGCGCGGGCGCTCGGCGTTCAAGGTCTACAGCACCCCGGCCGCCGAGCCCCTGCTCAGCCCGGCTGCGGTGGAGTCGATCGCCGAGGCGGTGGCCGCGGCACCCCCCGCTGCCGCGCGCGAGGAGGACGTCTTCGAGCTGCGCGACCCCATCATGGAGCCGGTGGAGACGAAGCCCCAGTTCCCGTCGAGCTATCGCCCCGAGGAGAAGCACGGCGGCTCGCGCAAGCCGGGCGTGGAGAGCGACCTCGACATCCCGACGTTCATCCGGCGCCGCTCGAGTCGGCTCTCGGAGGAATAGGGCTCCGGCGCGACCGGGAGAGCCGGCGCTCCACCCGGAGGGCCCGCCCGGCCGGTCGACTTCGGGGCGTCCGCGCCGGCCCGCGCTCGTCGAGACGGGGGGAGCAGGCCTCGCTGGAACGCGACACCGCATCACCCCCCCCCCGCCCCATCGTCCGCCCCGCGCCCCTTGCACCGGCGCGGCCTCCGCCGGTGGTCCCCCGCGCGTCCGGCTGGCCGTGCAGGCCCGGAACTTTGTCCTTTTGCGGCGGATTCCGCCGTGGTAGCCTTGGCGCATCCGGGGGAACGAGACGGGCCCGCAAGTGACGCGGTCGCCCCTGCAAAAGCCCCGGCATTGTGACACGAAGCAGTTGACCGAAGGAAACACGGGTTTCCTTCATCCCTGAAACCGGCAAGGCACAGGATTCGGGACGCTGACCGAGTGAGGGGCAGCGCAGACGGATGGGACGTATTGACGCAGGCGGGAGAAAGGATCGCTCACGGCTGTCGGGTAGGGATCACCCGCATTGGCCGATCGAGCCGCTGGCTGGGAGCAGCAGTGTGAAGCGGGCGCCGGGGTATGCCGCACTGCGCACCTGTTCTTCGCGCCGCACGAGGCGGAGCGGGGGCAAGGTGGGCACCCGGCAGTTGCATGGCACCTGCGGCCGTTCCCGAGCGGGGGGCCGTCTACGACTCGGACCGAATGGGGCGTTCCCTCCGCAAGGAGCCGGAGGGTAATCGGATCAGCCGCTGAGGTGCCGTCCGCGGAAGCGGACGTGCGATCCGCATCGTGACAACAGCCGTACGGCGCCGCCAGCCGTCACGGCCCGGAGCCCGATCAATTCCCCGACCCCGCCGACGGACGATACCCGTCGCTGGCGTTCGAGGGCGGGCTGCGCCCGCCTGGAAGGCACGGCCGCCCGAGACGGCGCCCGTGCCCTGCGCCGCCGGCCGCCGCATCCCTTCCGAGCGCACGTCCCGCAGCTGCCGTCCTCACGGCTCCGAAGCCTGGCGCCTGCTCGACGAGCAGAGCCGCAATGAACTGGATGCACGAGTCGCTGGCGCGTTGGAGCTGGCGGGCGCTCCTGCTTGGGGCGCTGGGTGGCATGTGGGGATGTCTCTTGTTCGAGGCCGGCCTGCTGCTGGTGGCCGGGGGCAAGGAGGGCGGCTGGGCACTCCTGCCCGAACTGCTGCCCGGGCTGCTGCTGGGTGCCGGGTTGGGCGCGGCCCTCGCCCCGGTCGACGACCTGATCCGGCGCATGTACCGGCGCGCCCTGCGGCACGCCCTCGCGGGCGCCGTGCTGGGCGCCGCCGCGGGCGCCGGTGGGTTGGGCGTGCTCGACGCCATCCAGCCCTGGTGGGGCGCTGGAACCGGCGCGCTCGTCTACTGGCTGCTCTTGCCGCTGGCGCTGGCGCTGTTGGGCGCGGCGATCGCGTGCGCGTCGGCCCTGGGGGGGCGCGCATGGCGCGCGTCGCTCTCCCGTGCCGCGCACGGCGCCTGGATCGGCGCCCTGGCCGGAGCGCTCGCTGCGGCCCTGCTGGCGCCGCTCGGTGCGCCGCCGGGCTCCGAGCTGGTCGCGTTCGCCCTGTGGTCCGCGGCGTTCTGCTGGGCCCTGTTCTGGCGGGAGAAGCGGTTCGCGCGGCGCTGGCTGCGGCTGATTACGGCGCCCGGCGACGATGCGATTCATCCCCTGCCGGCCCGGACGGTCTCGCTCGGCAAGCTGGAATCCAACGACATTCCCCTGCCCCACCATCACGACGTGTTTCCCATTCATTGCACGCTGACCTGGGACAAGGACCATCACACGATCATCGACGAGGAGCAGGGCGGTCTCGTGCTGGTCAACTTCCGGCAGGTGCAGGAGCAGGCGCTCAAGCCGGGGGACCTGGTGAAGGTGGGATCGGCGCTGCTGCAATACGGTGAAGCATGAACCCGGCACCCATCGGCTCGCAGCTCCGGTCACGGAGCTGGCGGTGGCCCGCAGGGCGCCGGCGGCAGGCAGGACGCACCCTGCGGCTCGCTCTGCTGGCGGCGGCTCTGCTCGCCCCGCTCGCGCAGCAGCCCCTGGCCGCCGGCGGCGCCGGCCTGGCCCGCGAGCCCCGGGCGGGCGCCTGGTGGGAGCGGGTGCCGCTCCCGCTGGTAGCGGCCATTCCGGTCGGCGACCCTCGCGACGGGGTGCGGCCACCGGCCTGGGGAGGCGTCGGGGTGGCGACAGCGTCGCCGAGCGACGTCCGCCCCGGAGCCGCTCCCCGCCCGCCGGACGCCACGGCCGCGGCGGCCGCGCACGGTGTTCCCGCCGCCGCGCGCGGCGAGCGGGCGGCGGCGTTCCGGGGCAGCTGGGGCGCGCTGCTGGCGAGCGCGGCGCTCGCGCTGCTGCATCTTCCCCTGCTGTGGTGGCTCGCGTCGCGCACCCGCCCCCTCAACCGGATCACCGGCCCGGGCTTCGAGATCATCACCCACAGCGAGCGGCGCCGCTACATCCCGCTGGCCGAGAAGTACCAGCAGCTCGATTTCGTGGCGGAGATCAAGACCAAGGGGTCGTTGCGCATCTCGGCGAACCTGAACAGGGTCAGCCTGTCGGAGCGCCGGTACGGCACCCTGATGGAGGACCGCAACTTCCGCAATGCGCTGCTGGTGAACCGGCGGCGGGTGCGGCGCACCCTGCTCAAGGACGGCGACGTGCTGGACCTGGGCGATCTGACGCTGCTGTATCGTGACAACCGCGCCCCCGTCTCCGCCCGCGCCCCCGGCGGCGCCCAGGCCGGCGAGGTGCGCCCGGTGATCCGGTTCGATCGGCTGCGCGGACCGGTGCGTCGCGACACGCCCATGCTGATTCCCGACCAGACGCCGAGCAAGGTGTTCTACATCTCGAAGAACCTGGTGTTCCTGGGGCGCTCGGAGACCAACGACGTGGTCGTCAAGGGCCCCAACATCGCGTACCGTCACGCCAAGATCGAGCGCATCGGCGGCCACTACAAGCTGGTCGATCTGGCGATGGCAGGCAGCACGTTCGTCAACAACCGGCGGGTCGAGCAGCGCATCCTCAAGGATGGCGACGAGATCGCGCTCGATTCCCTGCGGTTCGTGTTCACGCTCACCCCGCGCCAGATCAAGGAGCGGGCGCAGCCGCGCCAGCAGTACGGCGAGGAGCCGGCGGCGGATACGGAAGAGCTGCCGGCCGAGGACGAAGGCGCGCCTGCGCCCGCCGGCCAGGAGACCCGCGAGTGAGGCGCCGGACACCTCGCCTCATCCCATCACCCTCTCCGGGAAACACCCCGTGACAAGCAAGTCGGCACCACATCCCACCACCGCCTCCGACGCGAAGCCCACGCCGGCGCCCGGCTATGCCGAGAAGAAGGCGCTGCTGATCGAGGCGCTCTCGTACATCGGCCGCTTCAAGGGCCAGGTCGTCGTGGTGAAGTACGGCGGGGCGGCCATGGTCGATGGCGGCGGGCAACTGGGCAGCTTCGCCCACGACGTCGTGCTGCTCCAGTCGCTGGGCATGCGCCCCGTGGTGGTGCACGGCGGCGGCCCGGAGATCACCCGCGCCATGGAAGCGATGGGTCATACGCCCGAGTTCATCGAAGGGCTGCGGGTGACCACCCGGGAGAGCCTGCGCATCACGGAGATGGTGCTCTCGGGCAACATCAACCAGGAGCTGATCGCCCAGATCAACGCCCACGGCGGCAACGGCGTGGGGCTCAGCGGCAAGGACGGCCACCTGATCCGCGCCGAGAAGATGGAGCGCGTCAAGGGCGTGGACCTGGGATTCGTCGGCAAGATCGTCAAGGTCAATCCGGAGGTGGTGCGGCTGCTGTTGGACCACGGCTACATCCCGGTCGTCTCGCCGATCGGGCTGGGTGAGGACGGCCAGGCGTATAACATCAACGCGGACACGGCGGCCTCGCGCATCGCCTCGGCCCTCGCGGCCCACAAGATGATCTTCATGACCGACGTGGAGGGCATCCTCGCCGGCGGGCGGCTCGTCTCCACCCTGACCGTCGCCGAGGCCACCCGCCTGATCGAGCAGGGGGTCATCTCCGGCGGCATGCTCCCCAAGCTCGAGGCGATGCTGCACTGCCTCGCCCACGGCGTGGGCTCGGCCCACATCATCAGCGGCAGCGACCAGCACGCGCTGATCGCCGAGCTGTTCACCGACAAGGGCATCGGCACCATCATCACCCCATGAGCCGGCCCGCCGCGTGCGGGAAGCGGATGGAGGCGCGGGGCCCGGTTCGACTTGGGGGAGGGCGCCTCAGCCACACGGCGATTCGTTGACCTATGAACCCACGGCGGTACTACGTGGTCGCGCCGGCGCCCGGGCTGAACGGGGCCTCGATGCCGGTGGCAATCAGCATCACGGCCACGGAATCGTCCATGCGCTCGTCCACCGTGGCGCCCATGATGACGTTGGCGCCCTCGCCGGTCTCCTGGTTGATGCGCGACATGGCCTCCTCCATCTCCACCAGCGCCAGCGCCTCGCGGCTCATGAAGTGCACCAGCACGCCCTTGGCGCCGCGGATCGAGACATCGCCCATCAGCGGGTTGCGCAGGGCCTCGCCGGTGGCCTCGACCACGCGGTTCTCCCCGGCGGCGCGGCCCCGGCCGATCACGCCATCGCCCTTGTTCTCCATGATGGTGCGCACGTCGGAGAAGTCCACGTTGATGAAGCCGCGGTGGGTGATCAGCTCGGTGATGCCCTGGATGATCTCCCGCAGCACGTCGTCGGCGCGGGCGAACGCGTGCAGCAGCGAAATCTCCTTCGGGGAGACGTCCACCAGCCGGTCGTTGGGGATCACCAGCACCATATCGGCCTGAGCCTTGAGCGCGTCCAGCCCCGCCAGGGCCGCATTGCGCCGGCGCTTGCCCTCGAACGAGAAGGGGAGCGTCACCACGGCCACGGTGAGGGCGCCCAGGCCCTTGGCGATGCGGGCAATCACCGGCGAGGCGCCGGTGCCCGTGCCGCCGCCGAGGCCGGCCGCGATGAACACCATGGCCGCCCCCTTGAGCAGGCGACCCAGCATGGGCTCGCTTTCGAGGGCGCAGCGCTCGCCGACCTTCACCAGGGAGCCCGCCCCGCGGCCGCGGGTGGTCTCCGGGCCGAGCAGGGCGCACACCGGCGCCCGGGAGCGCCGGAGCGCCTGCTGATCGGTGTTGGCCGCGATCAGCTCCGCGCCGGTGATGCCGCAGCGCACCATGTGCGCGATGACGTTGCCGCCACCGCCGCCCACGCCGATCACCTTGATCACGGGGATGAAGGGCTTGAAACCGCTGGGCTCGCCCATGGCCCATCCTTGGGTGCAATACCGCCGCGGCGCTCCGCCACGCCACCCGCGGGACGCAATTCCCCCGCGGCCGGCCTCCCGCGAAGGCGGATGGCCGCCCTCTTCCCGGTTCTACCCGAACCACCCGGGCTTGTAAACGTGGTCCCGCGAGCATCTGCCCGGCGCAACGCCGGCCCGCTGCCGATGGCCGCCCGGCTGACGCGGGGCGATCGATCGGGAATCGCCGGGAGCCGCAGCCCGCGCGCCCCAGCGCCCGGCGGGCGGCGCCGGGCGCCGCGCCTCTGCCCCGATTCCCTCCGCATAAGCCGAATCACACGCGCCAAAGGGCAAGACCAGAGAGACAGACCCGAATCCCCGCAACCCGTTAGGCGTGGGCCGTCACCGTCGTGGGTGACCAGACAACTTCATCTTCCGATTCAAGCACGAATAGCTTCACGCCCTTCGGGCACTTGAAGTCAATGCGCACTCCGACTGTCGCAACGTCTGCGTTTTCCTCGACGATTGACACGGAAGCGTCGTTAACCTTCAGGTCGATGATTCGTCCCCAACGCACGCCTGTGCCGGCGATTAGTCCGAAAATAGGTTGAGTCACGTACAGCCGCTGCTGCGGCTTATCGACGACCACCACCTTGCCTGCCTTAATTGGTCCTTCGCGGAGTTCCAGCCGGATGGCGGCACCGGGCTCGACATACTTACCGCACAGATAAGCGGTCACGGTCATCACAAATAGCGAGTGCGCGAACGCCTCGATGAACTTCACCCTGTCGGGCATATCGTCCACGCCTAGCAAATCCTCCGGACTGCCACCCCGGTGTGCCACCTGATTGCGGCGTTCCACCAGATCCTCGATGCGCTGCTGAAGTGTGGCGACTGGCACGCCAGCCTGCGGTGGTTTGGTAAGTCCCTGCGACTCGCGAAACCACTTAAGCATCGCATCCGCTTTGCGCGCCCGATCACAAATCTGCTCGATACCGACCGCGGAAAACAGCCCGCCGATCTCGCTGTATTGCAAGTTGGCGTCATGAGCCTTGATTGCGACGTCGTTCAGCGAATACGGAGTAGTGCCTGACAGACAGTCGAAAAGGTTCTTCACCAGATCAATCTCGCTGACACCTTCGTATCGTCCTTCACCAGGCCGACTGTGTGCCAGTATCTCCGCGGATTTGGTGATGTGTTTGCGGGTGAGACGGTTCGGAAGCGCCGCATACTGACTGTGAGAGGCAACAAGGCGCGCGTAGGATGCGACGAGGTTCTCGACATACTTTTCGAACGATGCGTACAGCGCAACCACGAACGCCGCGTAGTCGAACCGACGTCGAATCGTTAGATACGTCCGCACAAGCGAATCGTGGTGCCCAGCAAGCGCCGAATTCACCGGCGTGATCGAGGCCACCAGCGCCTTTAACTCGGCAAGCTCTTTGGCCAACTCATCGAAAGTCGAACGCACACCAGACTCCTCATGCTCGCCCGAGCGTCGTGATGGCGCTCGCGAATGCCTCCCTCACACGAGCGTTCCGCTCCTGCGTGTCTTTGAAGTTCGTGCGGCGTCCCGAGAACAGGGCCTGGTGATCACTGTACATCGCGATGAGTTTGGCGCGCAGCACGTCCTTGCCAGCGAGGAGCCGGTCCCGCGCATCTATGACCTCTGCGCTGTTCGCAACATACATCACGGGGTCGTACACGATCTTCGTCGACCGCCGCGAAATGCCAATGACGCGGTACGCATCACTTTCTAGAGCCGACCAGAGGAAGGCAACGGTCGATTGGAACATGTCGCGATAGGACCGGAGGAGATCAGGCGAAAACCGGTTGCCTGCCATCAGAAACAGATCAAGAAAATCTGAGATTTTGTTGAGACCAGCCCTGAACGAGTCGATCTGTCTGTAGGCGAAGAACCGAAGAACGAGCTCAACATCCTCCATCTTCTCGAACATACGCCTGCCGGTATCCGTCGACTCGTCGGTTGCTTCGGAATCCTCAACTTGGTTGTCCTCGTCCGCCATTGGGTCGAGCGGAATGCCCCACATCAGTCGAAAAGACTCGTTCTCCGAGAGGTTCAGACAGAGCTGGTTCAGCGGTCCATTGTAAACGGCATTGCGGGTCTCTTGCCCGGTGAGTTCGACACCGCCCGAATTGAGTCGTTCAAAGACAATCTTCTTGAGCATGGCAGCCTGTTTTTCGTCTGCAGCGGTCTCCTTCAATAGAATAATCGACGAGATGTAACGCCTGTCGATTCCATCTCGGACTTTCGACGGCAACTGGGAGTAAGTCCTACCATCGAGGTCAGACCAATGCTGCAGGCCTTTCAGCGCAAACTTTCCGCCATAGAATTCACTTAGAGCCGTGAGGCGTTGACGGCCGTCCATCACCTCGTATCGTGCGAGGTCTCGTTCATACAAGAAGACCGGGGGGACGGGGACGTTCATTAGAAACGATTCAATCAGTCGCGACTTCCGCTCGACGCTCCAACGGTGTCTGCGCTGGTACTCGGGGTCGAGCTTGTAGCGCGGCTCCGTCTTACCGCTTGAGTCTCCCTCCAGTGGGGCCGTCCCTTGGAGCATGGTGAGAATGCCCGCGAGAGAGTAGCGGGCGGACTCAGTGACGATTCGAATTTCGCCCTTTGCGTAACGGCTATTGAGCTCTTCGTCCGTGGCCTTCGGCATTGCCGCCTCCTCTCCGAACGAGATTTTCTCGCCGTCGAGAAGGTGGATGGTCGTCGCGTTGTCGACCTTTCTCCGTGTAGGGCGCGATGCACCGCGCGCTGTTCGGCGGCCCTTTGTCACGATGAGCACTCCTTCTCAATTGGCGAGTGGGGATTCATGTTGGTGCCAGAGAATCGGTGGAGCTCGATGTGTGGCTCACGAGGGGCAGCAATAGACGTCGTACTCCGTGACGCCCTTCTTGGGGAACGACTGGAACTGGCGAACCTGGCGACGCCCGGTCTCCGCATCTGGCGCAGCGCGTGCAGTTGTGATGCGCCAACCAGAGCTGCGTAATGAAGTCCGGAGGATATCCATCGGCTCGACGTCACGGTCGTGGATGCCCCCAAAGCGGACCACCATTCGCGTGCGCTCAGAGGCCAACTGGAGCACATTCGCCCACACCATGGCCATTTGCTGAGCGAAATGGTCGGCGCTCGTATGCTCGAGCTGGGACTCGGGCTGCTCATAGACAACGCGGTCAGGGCCACCGAGGAACCAAAGCCTGAGCCACTGGTCGGGGAGATATGTGCGCATCCCATAATATGGAGGGGAAGTAACTACCCACGCCGGTGGTGGGATATCCCTGAATACTTCTGCACGCCGGCTGTCATCGAGGATGATGTGACCATCGACATCGGGAGGACGGTCCGACAGGCAGCGCGCAGCCCGATCTGCAATGACGTCGAGTACATTGATTTTCGTCGGCAGGAGCCCCCGGTCGCGCCAGAACTTCGCGGCATAGCGAGGCTTCGGAGCGAACGTGCGAGGCGCCTGATTAGAGAAGTACGAAGGCCTACCCTTTGGGCGCGGACCGTGCAGAGCGCCGAGTATGATAGCTCGCAACAGGACCCGGGTGGCGGATGATGCAGACGTGACTAGAGTCTCCCGCAGTCGGCAGATATCCGCAAGCGTCTCAGGATGATACGCCAACTCCCAGAACTCGCCGGATGGCATTCTCGGTGAACCCTTTTGCTGGAGAATCGACTTCGCGCACGCAACAACCCTTGCTGGTGTCGCGTACACAAGCTTGGCCCGTGCGACGGCCGCCGCGACGGGACTGCTGTCGATTCCGCACGACGGCATTCTCAACATTCGAGCTGCGAAGTTCGTGGTGCCACGTCCGCAGAAGGGATCCAATACCCAGTCGCCCTTGCGCCCGTTCTTATTCAGCACGCTTATTGGAAACGAGAGTGGATACATCGTGTAATACGGGCAAACCGCATTGAGCGCGTCGATCGTCATGCGACCCCTCCGATGCCGATGCAAATCTCGCCGGACATAGCTACAAGGGATACGAAGCGACCTGCTCCACGGAGTTCAACTGAGCCCGCGTTCATGAATTCACGCGACCCTACCCATGAGCTTGGCTGCGTAGCTTCCTCCTGTCGGAACAATCTCGGGTTGCTGGATTTTGCGCTTGAGTATCGGCTCGACCTTCTCGTGTTAGGGCCTTCGATTTGAATAGTGTAGCAGAGTGGCGATTTGCCTCAAGCCACAGCGCGGCCTGGCCGGGTGCCCCGTTAGGCGCGGAGCACGCCGGGCTGTGCCCCGCACCGTCGGTGGCGAACGCCACGCCTCCGCCCCGCTCCCCCCGGACCGATGCAGGCGAAAGGCGGCCGCCCGCCGCAGGCCATGCCGCGGCCACGATACCCTCTGCGCCGGCCCGGCTCGGCGGGGGTTGTTCCGCCCCGTGATTCGGATCGTCACGCCCCGGTCGTTGGGAGGAAGCCGGAGAGGGTGCTACACTGGCGGGCAAGGGGGGAGGAGCGCCTCGTCATCGCCAGCCATCGGCGCCTGCCGGCTGCCCAGCCACGGCAGGGCGCGCGCGCCTGGGGATTGGTCAGGCCGCGCTTGCGGCCGAGTGATCGTGCCCGCCTGCCGGAGTCAGGCAGGCAATGGCTGCTCAACAAGGGGGATCGCCATGAGCGAGATTCTGCACACGCTCGTCGCCGGCGTCGCGGCGACGGCGGCCATGACGGTGTTCATGTGGATGGTGCACAGCACCGGGGTCGCCAATGCCGACATGGTGCGCGCGATCGGCAGCCTCTACACGCGCTCTTACGAGAACGCGCTCTGGCCGGGCCTGTTCATCCACTTCTCGGCCGGCGTGATGTTCGCGTTCTTCTATATCGCGCTGTGGAGCCTCATCCCCCACACGACCTTCGGCGTGTTCGTGGCGCTGGGGGTGGTGGTGGGGTTCTTTCACGGCCTGACCATGAGCTTCGTGCTGATCGCCCTGGTTTCCGACCGCCACCCGGTGGCGCGCTTCCGGGCGGCGGGGTTCGAGGTGGCGCTCGCACACCTGGCGGGTCACGTCGTGTACGGCGGTGTGCTGGGACTCGTGGTGGGGGCGCTCGAGGTGCGCTACAGCATCCTGCCCACCCTGGGCTGACCGCTGGCCGGGGCGGCCCGGGCTCCCGCAGCCGGCGTCGGCGGCGGGGTCGCAGCGGTGCGGGACCCCCGGGGCGCTGGCGGGAACGGCCGGCGCATGGCGTGCCCTGGCGGCATACGCGGGCGGAGATCGCCCGGGCACACCGCCGGCACGTCCTCGTTCGGGCGGCGTTCGCGCGGGGGGACGCAGGGGAGGGCGCCGGCGGGCGCCCGGGGGGCTAGATGATGTAGTAGGCCTTCAACTGGCTCATCAGGCTGCCGTAGATGACCTTCAGCACCATCACCGTGGGGATGGCGAAGAGCATCCCGGCGATGCCGAACAGGATCGCGCCGCCGACCACGGAGGAGACGATCACCAGGGGATGGAGGTGGGCCGAACTGCCCAGTACCACCGGCTGGAACACGATGGTGTCGACCAGATGGGAGCCGACGAGCACGACGATCACCCAGACCACCACGTTCTCGGGGCGGATGAAGGGCAGCACGGGCGTGATATCGTCGGCGATCAACGCATACGCCGCGGCCGCGACCGATGCCACGATCAGCCCCACGAACGGGATCACGTTCAGGAGCCCGGCCAGCGTGCCGAGGATGATCGCCCACTCCGCCCGGAAGCCGAGCAGCAGATATCCGACGATCACCACCAGCCCCACCAGCGCGCTCTCGATGATCGTGCCCCGGAGGTAGCGCCCGAGGGCGTAGTTCACCCGCTCGATCACGGCGACGCTGAGCTCGAGGTATTGGTTGGGCAGCAGCCGGATCAGGTTGCGCTTGATCTCCCCATCGTCCAGCAGCAGGAACAGGAAGAACAGGGGCGTGACCACCCACACCGAGGCCAGCTCGCGGGCGCGCTGCAGCCAGGGAATCTGGATGTGCTTGGCCTCGGGGCGCAGGGCGTCGGGGTCCTGGTTCGCGAGCTCCAGGGCGGCGTAGCGCTCGGCCAGCCGCCCCTTGTAGGCGATCATGTTGGCGACGTGATAGCCGAACACGCGGTCGGTCACCGGCGGCGCATTCTTGTACCCTTCGCGGTACATGCGGAACAGCGTGCGCTCCTGGTCGCTGAGGAACAGCGTGTCGTCGATCTTGTCCAGCATCGGATCGAGGTCGGCGCCGAGGAAGCGGTACACGATACTCGGCTCGCTCGAGTCGCTTCCCGTCAGGCGCCGGTAGGCCTTGTCGATCTTGTACTGCATCACCACCCGCAGCTCGAGCTGCCCCTTCTCGTCAGGATTGAGGCTCTGTATCCAATAGGCGAGCAGGAACAGCGCGATGGAGAAGACGCCGACCAGGATCACGATCGCCACGCCCCGCGACAGCCCGCGGCGCCGCATGGCCTTCAGCACCGGGAAGCACGCGTAGGCGATGAGGAAGCCCACGGAGATCGGCAGCACCAGGGCCCGCAGCGACCACAGCAGGAAGATGAACAAACCCGTGAAGCCGAGCACGACCACGATGTTGATGATCGTGGCCCGTCTCAGGCGCACGTCGAGATTATCCACGGCTGGGCGCCTCGATGTCGCTGGTCGACCCGGTGGCCATGCTGTCGGGTATCGTTTCCCGCAGCCGCCAGCTCAGGAAGCGGGCCAGCTGGTTGTAGAACTTCATCCCCATTTCCGGGTCGTGCTCGAACAGCTCCTGCAAGTCGGCCCGGAACAGCGCGAACGCCCTGGTGGGCTCGATGACTTTCGCGGAGAACCAGCGCGGTGCGTCGTCGACCATCCCCGAGCCCCCGATGAAGCCGCCCGAGCCGCGGCGATCGAACTCGACCTCTTCACCGTGCTCGTTGGGCATCAGCAGGTGCACCAGCCCCGAATAGACGAAGAACATGGCGGCGCTGGGCATGCCGCTTTCGAAGATGTACTCGCCGCCGCTGTACTCGCGCTCGTGCAAGATTCCCGAGATGCGCTTCAACTGCCGGATCGTCATGCCGTCGAAGAGCGGAACGGTGGCGACGAACTCCACCAGGGGGCTCATCTGGCCGGCCTTGATCCGGCCCATCACGTGCCCCAGCAGCGTTCGCTCCCGCAGCAGATCGGCCATCGGATGTCGCTCCCCGTAGGTGCCTGCCGCGGCGCAGGCGATCGCCCTCGGTTCCGGGGCGTGGCCTGTGCGGGCCGGGGCGGCACCCCCACCATTACACGGAATTTCGAGCGCCGCCAGCCCGGAACAGCCACCAGCGCCAGTCGACCCCGCATCCGGCGCCCAACGCACCCTCGCCCGCGCGCTCAGCATCATCCTCCAAGGGGCGCCGCAGCAGCCGCATGCAGAACCCCACCGCGACGCGACGCCAGTCCGAGCGCCGGCGTTGAGAAGCGCCGGCGCGAGCTGGTCCTAACGCCGCTCACACAAAAGGGTGATAGGCTGGCACGTTATCAGAGGTGGAAAGGAGAGCCGTGGCCAAGGAACAGCTACTGGTCATCGAGGATGAGGAGGACCTGCTCGAGCTGATCCGCTTCAACCTCGAGCGCGAAGGGTACAGGATCACCGCGGTCGCCACGGGGGAAGCCGCCGTGCGCGCCGCGGAGACCGCGACGCCGGATCTGGTGTTGCTGGACCTGATGTTGCCCGGCATGGACGGCCTGGAGGTGTGCCGGCTGCTGCGGCGCAACCCGCGCACCGCCGGGGTGCCGATCATGATGGTCACGGCCAAGGGCGAGGAGGCCGATATCGTCGCCGGCCTCGAGCTGGGCGCCAGCGACTACGTCACCAAGCCGTTCAGCCCCCGCGTGCTGGTGGCGCGCGTGCGCGTCGTGCTGCGCTCCCGCACGCGTGAGCCGGTCGACGAGGCCAAGGTGCTGCACCGCCGCGACGTGACGATCCATCCCGGTCGCCGCGAGGTGCGCGTGGGGGGAGAGATCACGCCGCTGACCCACTCCGAGTTCCTGATCCTGCACTTCCTGGCGCGGCGGCCGGGCTGGGTCTTCACCCGCGGGCAGATCGTCGACGCGGTGCGCGGCGACGACTATCCCGTGACGGATCGCTCCGTGGATGTCCAGCTCGTGGGGCTGCGCCGGAAGCTCGGTGCGGCCGGGACGTGCATCGAGACCGTGCGCGGCGTCGGGTATCGCTTCAAGGAGTGAGGCCGTGCGACGCAGTCGCTTCTTCTGGCAACTCTTCCCGACCTACCTGCTGGTGATCCTGGTCACGCTGCTGACCTTCTCCTGGTATGCCTTGCGCAAGATGGAAGAGCTCCAGACCGCGCGCATCGCGACGGACCTGGAGACCACCGCCCGCCTGCTCGCCCAGACCTTCGTCGACCCGGTGCGGCGCGGCAGCGGAGCCGAAGTCGATCGGCTCGTCAAGCGGTTCGGGGGCGACGTGGCGCTGCGGCTGACCATCCTCTCGGCCACCGGCGCGGTGCTGGGCGATTCCGATGGCCCGGCCGCCCTCCAGGCGAGCGAGAGCGGACGCAGCGAGGTGCGGCGGGCGCTCCAGGGCGAGACCGGCACGGCGGTGCGGGCGAACGAAGCGCGTCAGGAGCCGACCGTGTTCGTGGCGGTGCCCTTGCGCGACGGGCCGAAGGTGGTGGGCGCGCTGCGCGCCGCCATGTCCATGGGCCCGCTCCGGGAACGCCTGCTCGAGCTGCGCGTGCAGGCGCTGGGGGGTGCAGCGCTGGCGGCGGCGTTGGCGGCGCTGGTGGGCTTCCACGCGGCCCGGCGCATCGCCGGGCCCATCGAGCAGATCGAGCGCAGCGCGGAACGGCTGGCCCGCGGCGAGCTGACCGCGCGCGTGCCCGTGCCCGCCAACGACGAGCTGCGCCGGCTGGCCGAGACCCTCAACGCCATGGCCGCCCTGCTCGCCGATCGCGTGAGCCTGCTCACCCGCCAGCGCAACGAGATCGAGGCCGTGCTGGCCAGCATGGAGGAGGGCGTGCTGGCCGTGGACCGGGCCGAGCGCCTGCTCAACATCAACCGGGCGGCGTTGCGCCAGTTCGGCGTGCAGGCGACCGACCCCCGTGGCCGCAACCTGTACGAGGTGATCCGCAACACCGATCTGCAACAGTTCGTGGCGGGCATCCTCGCCGGCGGACTGCCCGCGTCCCGCGAGCTGCGGCTGTACGACGAGGCCGAGCGCCTGCTCGAAGTCCATGGCCTCGTGCTGCGCGACGCCCTCGGCGCCGCGATCGGCGCGCTGGTCGTCGCGAGCGACGTCACCCAGTTGCGCCGGCTCGAGCAGCTGCGTCGCGAATTCGTGGCCAACGTCTCCCACGAGCTGAAGACGCCCATCACCGCGATCCAGGGCTTCGTGGAAACGCTGCTCGAGGGCGACCTGCGGGATGCCGAGACGACCCGCCGGTTCCTGGGCATCGTCGGGCGGCAGGCGGAGCGGCTGAACCAGATCATCGAGGATCTGCTCACCCTCTCCCGCATCGAGCAGGGTCCGGAATCCGGCCAGCTCGCCAAGGAGCGCGCGGTGCTGGCCGAGATCCTGCAATCGTCGAAGGCGAACTGCCTGGTGCAGGCGAACGAGCAGAACGTCGCGATCGAGGTGAGCTGCCCGGCCGGCCTGGCGGCGTCGGTCAATGCAGCGTTGATCGAGCAGGCCGTCACCAACCTGATCGACAACGCGGTCAAGTACGGTGGGCCCGGCAAGGTCGTGCGCGTCGAGGCGGAGGCTACCCCCCTCGATCTGCGCGTGCGCGTGATCGACCAGGGGCGGGGCATCGAGGAGCGGCACCTGCCGCGCCTGTTCGAGCGGTTCTACCGGGTCGATAGGGCCCGCAGCCGCAAGCTCGGCGGCTCGGGGCTGGGCCTCGCCATCGTCAAGCACATTGCGCAGGCCCATGGCGGAAGCGTGGAGGTGCAAAGCACGCCGGGAGCCGGCTCCACCTTCTCGATCGTCATGCCCCGTTCCGTGATCTCGTAGGGTGGCGGGCGTCGGGCGAGTCGCGGCGCCGGAGCGGCGCTGCGGATCTTTTCGCCCGGCGCTTAATCATTCCCTAACAGAAGCGTGGATAGAATAAAGATCGCCTTGTAGGGGCGCCCCAGCCGAACGGGAGCTCCGGGTCGCGCCCGGTGTGCGCGCCGGCCACGCCGCCGGCGCGGCAGCCCCCCGCCGGGAGGCTCCGATCCGCCTGCGGATCGCAGTCGCCATCAGCCCTCGCCGCGAGACAGGCACCCATGAACGGCAGCGTCGCTGGGCAGGCTGCAGGGGCGACCGGTGAATTCGCCGGCCGTCAACGGCGGCAGCGCCTGCTGGACCTGGGCTTCAAGAGCCTGACCCAGGCTTCCGCGACGCTGGTGCTGGCGTGCATGGCGGGCATTCTGCTCTCGCTGCTGGTGCGCTCCTGGCCCTCGTTGCAGCGGTTCGGCGCGGGTTTCCTCTGGTCCTCCCAGTGGGATCCGGTGACGGAGGAGTTCGGGGCGGCGGCGGCGATCTTCGGCTCGATCGTGTCCACGGTCATCGCGATGGCGCTGGCGGTACCGTTGGGCTTGGCCATCGCGCTGTTCCTGGTCGAGCTGGCCCCTCGGCCTGTCAGCCGGCTGGTCAGCTATGCGATCGAGCTGTTGGCCGCCATCCCCAGCATCATCTACGGGATGTGGGGCTTGTTCGTGTTCGCGCCGTTCATGGGCTCCCATATCGAGCCGGCGCTGCAGAGTTGGCTGGGCTTCCTGCCGCTGTTCCGGGGCCCGCCCATCGGGATCGGGATGCTCTCGGCGGGAGTGATCCTGGCGCTGATGATCCTGCCGTTCGTGAGCGCGGTGATGCGCGACGTGTTCGGCATGGTGCCGGCGGTGCTGAAGGAGGCCGCCTATGGGATGGGCAGCACCACCTGGGAGGTCACCCGCAAGGTGACGGTGCCCTTCGCGGTGCAGGGGCTGGTCGGCGCAGGCTTCCTGGGGCTGGCCCGGGCCATCGGCGAGACCATGGCCGTGACATTCGTGATCGGCAACAGCCAATCCATCTCCGCCTCCCTGTTCGCCCCCGCGAACACGATCCCCTCGACCCTCGCCAACGAGTTCACCGAGGCCACCACCCCCCTGTACCTGAGCGCCCTGGTGGAGCTGGGGCTGGTGCTGTTCCTGATCACGTTCCTGATCCAGCTCGCCGCCCAGTTTTGGCTGGGTCGGCTGGCGCGGGGGCGGCGATGAAGCGGCGCTCGCGGGAGCTGCGCAAGCTCAAGGACCTGCTGGTGAAGCTCTGCTCCATGGGCGCTGCGCTCACCGGGATCGTGTTCCTGTTCTGGATCTTGAGCGAAGTGGCCATCCGCGGAGGCAGCGCCCTCAACTGGGCGCTGGTGACCGAAACCCCGCCGCCGCCCGGTGGAACGGGGGGCGGCGTGGCCCCGGCGATCCTGGGCACGGTGTACATGATGGCGCTCGGCGCCCTGCTGGGGGTGCCGCCGGGGCTGCTGACGGGCGTGTATCTGAGCGAGTTCGCCCGCGGGAACCGCTTCGGCGCGATCGTGCGCTTCATGATCAACATGATGATGGGGGTGCCCTCGATCATCATGGGGCTGTTCGTCTATGCCGTGCTGGTGCTGACCCTGGGCCACTTCTCCGGCTATGCGGGCGGGGTGGCCCTGGCGCTGCTGATCCTGCCCATCGTGGCCCGCACCACCGAGGACATGCTCGCGCTGGTGCCTAACACCCTGCGCGAATCGGCCCTGGCGCTGGGCGCCGCCCGCTGGCGCGTCACCATCGGCGTGGTGTTCCGCTCCGCCCAGTCCGGCCTGCTGACGGGAGTGCTGCTGGCGGTGGCGCGCGTGAGCGGCGAGACGGCGCCGCTGCTGTTCACGTCGCTGAACAGCCCCTACTGGCCACAGAGCCTCAACCAGCCCACCGCCAACCTGACGACGACCATCTTCAACTTCGCCATGTCGCCCTACCACAGTTGGCAGGCCACGGCCTGGGGGGCGTCGCTGCTGATCACGGCCGCGGTGTTGCTGGTGACGATCTTGACGCGCCTGATGCTGCAGGGGAGCAAACGATGAGCGACACCCCGATCCCGATCTCGACCACCCTGCGCTCGCCCGCAGCGGCGGAGACCGCCCCGCGCAGCGCGAGCGAGGCGGCGCCCGCCAGCAAGATCTCCGTGCGCGACCTGTCCTTCTTCTATGGGGAGCACCAGGCGCTGTACCACAACGACGTGGAGATCGCGCCCAGCACGGTGACGGCGATCATCGGCCCCTCCGGCTGCGGGAAGTCCACCCACATCCGCGCGTACAACCGCATCTTCGAGCTCTACGGGAAGGACCGCGCCACCGGAGCGGTGCTGCTCGACGGCGAGAACGTGCTGGGCCCGGACGTGGACGTGATCGAGCTGCGTCGCAAGGTGGGCATGATCTTCCAGAAGCCCACCGTCTTTCCGCAGAGCGTGTTCGAGAACGTGGCCTACGGGCTGCGCATCCACTTCCGCCTCTCCCGCGCGGAGATGGCGGAGCGCGTGGAGAAGGCGCTCCGGGCGGCGGCGCTCTGGGACGAGGTCAGGGACAAGCTCAGCCAGCCCGGCGCGGCGCTCTCCGGCGGCCAGCAGCAGCGCCTCTGCATGGCCCGGGCGCTCGCCGTCGAGCCCGAGGTGCTGCTGATGGACGAGCCGACCTCGGCCATCGACCCCGTGGCCACGGCCAAGATCGAAGATACGGTGCAGGACCTGAAGGCCAGCTACACCATCGTCATCGTGACCCACAACATGCAGCAGGCGGCGCGCATCTCCGACTACACGGCGTTCTTCTATGGAGGTCGCGTGGTGGAGTTCGGTCCCACGCGGCAGATCTTCACCAAGCCCAACCAGCGCCAGACGGAAGACTACATCACCGGCCGCTTCGGCTGAGCGGGCCGGAGCCCGGCCGTTGGTGGGCCGGTTTGGCGGCATCGAGCGGGCAGTCGCCGCGGCCTCACCCCCGCCGCTGACGCGACCGCAGCGTCCCCACCCCTGCCCCTCCCCACCTGGTGGGGAGGGGTGATGGCGTCCCGCGCGGGGGGCCGATCGGGGCTCCCTCCCTCTCCACCAGGAGTGGGAGGGCCGGGGAGGGTGAGGCCGCCGGGATCGGCGCGGGGCAGGCCGAGGCGAATGGCGCCCCGGCGCAAGGGCACGAAAGGGCAATGGCGCGGCGGCAACGGCGGGTGGGCTATTTCGCCCTGACCGCGCGGTGCTCGACGAGTTGCTGCACCACCGAGGGATCGGCCAGGGTGGTGGTATCGCCCAGGGCTTCGATCTCATCGGCGGCGATGCGGCGCAGGATGCGGCGCATGATCTTGCCGCTGCGGGTCTTGGGCAGCCCCGGCGCCCACTGGATCACGTCGGGTGCGGCGATGGCGCTGATGTGCTGGCGCACGTACTGGGTCAGCTCTTTGCGCAGGGCCTCGGATTCCTGCACGCCGAGCTTGAGGGTCACGTAGGCGTAGATGCCCTGGCCCTTGATCTCATGGGGCATGCCGACCACGGCCGCCTCCGCCACGGAGGGATGGGCCACCAGGGCCGATTCGACCTCGGCGGTGCCCATGCGGTGGCCCGAGACGTTGATCACGTCGTCCACGCGCCCGGTGATCCAG
Organism: Candidatus Lambdaproteobacteria bacterium; assembly: GCA_016204605.1. Taxonomy (GTDB): domain Bacteria; phylum SAR324; class SAR324; order SAR324; family JACQKK01; genus JACQKK01. Next base: position 1,585 of record JACQKK010000052.1, on the reverse strand, counting down.
TAGTAGCCGTCGGCATCGCGCCGGGCGCCGTCGCCGGTGAAGTAGAGGCCGGGGAACTGGATGAAGTACGTGTTGAAGAAGCGCTGTTCGTCGCCATAGACGCGCCGCATCAGCCCGGGCCAGGGGGCCTCGATGCAGAGGTTGCCCCGCGCTTCCCCCTCCAGCCGCTGGCCCTGGTCGTCCACGATCACGGGGCGGATGCCGAAGAAGGGCCGGGTGGCCGAGCCCGGCTTGAGCTTGGTGCAGCCCGGCAGCGGGGTGATCAGGATGCCGCCGGTCTCCGTCTGCCACCAGGTGTCCACGATCGGCAGCCGGCTGTTGCCCACCACGCGGTGGTACCACAGCCACGCCTCGGGGTTGATCGGCTCGCCCACGGTGCCCAGCAGCCGCAGGGACGTGCGCCGGCGCGAGGTCACCGGCTGGTCGCCCTCGCGCATCAGGGCGCGGATGGCCGTGGGGGCGGTGTAGATGACGTTGACCTGGTGCTTGTCCACCACGTCCCAGAAGCGCCCGGCGTCGGGGTAGTTGGGCACGCCCTCGAACATCACGCTGGTGGCGGCGTTGGCGAGCGGGCCGTAGACGATGTAGCTGTGGCCCGTCACCCAGCCGATGTCGGCGGTGCACCAGAAGATATCCCCCGGGCGGTGGTCGAACACCAACTCGTGGGAGAACGCGACGTAGACGAGGTAGCCGCCGGTGGTGTGCAGCACGCCCTTGGGCTTGCCCGTCGAGCCCGAGGTGTAGAGGATGAACAGCGGGTCCTCGGCGTCCATGGGCTCGGGGGGGCACTCGGCGGTGATGCCGGGCGCCGCCATCTCCTCGTGCCACCACAGGTCGCGCCCCTGGATCCAGTTGACCCGGCCCCCCGTGTGCCTGACCACGATGCAAATGCGCACGTTGGGGCTCTGGCTGACCGCCTCGTCGGTGTTGGCCTTCAGCGGAATCTTGCGGCCGCCGCGCAGACCCTCGTCGGCCGTGATGACGAACACCGATTCGCAATCGTGGATGCGGTCCCGCAGCGAGTCGGGGCTGAACCCGCCGAACACCACCGAGTGGATGGCGCCGATGCGCGCGCAGGCCAGCATGGCGATCGGCAGCTCCAGGATCATCGGCAGGTAGATGGTGACCCGGTCGCCCTTCTTCACGCCGCGCCGCTTGAGCACGTTGGCGAAGCGGCATACCTCGCCGTGCAGTTGGCGGTAGGTGAGCGTCTTGCTCTCCTTCGGGTCGTCACCCTCCCAGAGCAGGGCCACGGCATCGGCGCGCGGCCCATCCAGGTGCCGGTCCAGGCAGTTGTAGGAGACGTTGAGCTTGCCGCCCAGGAACCAGGCGTGGTGGCCCTTCGGGAAATCCTGCTCCAGCACCTTGTCCCACCTGCGAATCCAGTGCAGGCGCTCCGCCTGCCGCGCCCAGAAGGCCTCCGGCTTCTCCACCGATTCCCGATACATCTGCTTGTACGCCGTCTCGTCGAGGGTGCCCGTCCGCGGAAAATCGGAAGGTACCGGGAACAGCTGCTCACTCATGCGACGTCTCCCTGGTGTGGCCGCGTCCACGCCGGATGCGGAAGGTCCTCGTTGAAAGCTCG
>JACQKK010000049.1 GCA_016204605.1 Candidatus Lambdaproteobacteria bacterium | reverse complement strand
TTGGGCAGGGAGGCGTTGGTGGTGCCGTCGGTGACGTAGGCGCCGAACTTGCCTGAGCGCACGGAGAGGGGCGCCCCGCTGTCGGGGTGCGCCCCCAGGTCGAGCAGCACCTGCGCCTGCCAGCGCCCTTTGGGCTTCTCCTGGCGGAACAGCGCCACGACCTCGTCGGCCCCGATGGTGAAGAGCTGCTCGGGGCCGGTCAGGTTGCGGTACTCCTTGCCGCGCCTGGCATAGGCGCCGTAGCGGCCGTAGTCCACCAGCAGCGGCTCGCCGGTCTCGGGGTCGCTGCCCACGGTGCGCGGCAGGCTGAGCAGTTGCAGAGCCTCGGCGAGCGTGAGGGTGGCGGGGCTCTGGCCGGGCAGCAGCGACTTCATCCTGGGCGCTTCGCCCTGCTCGCCGAGCTGCACGTAGGGGCCGTAGCGGCCGGCCTTCAGGTACACGGCCTTGCCGCCGGCGGGCTCCGTGCCGAGCGGGCGGGGGCTGCTGCCCTGCTCCAGCAGCCGCTCGACGCGCGCCACCGTGAGCTGGTCCGGCTCGAGCTCCTCGGGGATGGAAGCCCGCTCGCCGTCGCGCTCCAGGAAGGTGCCGAACTTGCCCACGCGCACCACCACGGCCCGCCCCTTGGCATCCTTGTAGAGCGGGATCGTGCTGACCTCGCGCGGGTCGATCTGCGCCTGGATCAGGTCCTTGAGCCCTTTCAACTCGCCGGCCCCGAAGTAGAAGGCTTGCAGGTAGGGCAGCGATTCGCCCTCGCCCCGCGAGATGGCGTCGAGCGCGTCCTCCATGCGCGCGGTGAACTGCACGTCCACCAGCTTGGCGAAGTAGCCTTCGAGCAGCTTGACCACGGCGAAGGCCGTGAAGGTGGGCACCAGCATGTTCCGCTGGCGCAGGGTGTAGCCGCGCTGGACGATGGTATCGATGATGCTGGCGTATGTGCTGGGGCGGCCGATGCCCTCCTGCTCGAGGGCCTTGATCAGCGCGGCCTCCGAGTAGCGCGGCGGGGGCTGGGTCACGTGCTGCTGGGGCCCGAGCCCCCGGCAGCCCACCGCATCGCCCTCGCGCAGCGCGGGCAGCAGCTTCTCCTGGTCGCCCAGCTCCGCCTCGGGGTCGTCGCTGCCCTCGACGTAGGCGCGCAGGAAGCCGGGGAAGTCGATGGACTTGCCGGTGGCCTGGCACAGCGCCTGGTCGGCCCCCGCGCCCCCCTCCACCTGGATCAGCAGGCGCTGGCCGCGCGCCGGCACCATCTGGCTGGCCACAGTGCGCTTCCAGATCATCTCGTAGAGCCGGGCGGCGCGCTCCTGCTCCTCGCTCTGCAGGTCCGAGCCCCGCAGCTCGGCGCGCACGGCATCGGGCAGGCGGAAGCTTTCGCCGGCGGGGCGGATGGCCTCGTGGGCCTCCTGGGCGTTCTTGACCTTGGTGCGGTGGATGCGCGGCTCGGGCGGCAGATACTCCCGCCCGTAGAGCGTGCCGATCTGCGCCCGCGCCGCGGAGAGCGCCTGCTCGGAGAGCACGGTCGAGTCGGTGCGCATGTAGGTGATGTAGCCGCGCTCGTAGAGCGCCTGGGCCGAACGCATGGCGACCCGCGGCGTGAGCCGCAGCTTGCGGTTGGCCTCCTGCTGCAGCGTGCTGGTGGTGAAGGGCGCCGGGGGCTGGGCGAGGTAGGGCTTGCGCTCGACCTTGGCCACGCGCCAGGAGGCCGCGGCCAGTCGCCCGGCCAGCTCGCGCGCGCCGTCGCCATCGAGCAGGACGGGCGGCTCGCGGCTCTCCCGGAGCCGGCCCGTGGCGGGGTCGAAGTCCTTGCCCGCGGCGAGGCGCTTCCCGCCGAGGGCGATCAGCGTCGCCGCGAAAGCCCCCGGCGGCGTGCCCTCGAACGTACCCTCGAGGTCCCAGTACTCGGCCGGGCGGAACGCCATCCGCTCGCGCTCGCGCTGCACGATGATGCGCACCGCCACGCTCTGCACCCGCCCCGCGGAAAGCTGGGGCATGATGCGCTTCCACAGCACCGGCGAGACCTCGTAGCCGTAGAGGCGGTCCAGCACGCGCCGGGTCTCCTGGGCGTTCACGAGGCGCTGGTCGATCTGGCGCGGCGCGCGCAGGGCATCCTGGATGGCGTCCTTGGTGATCTCGTGGAACACCAGCCGGCGCACGGGCACCTTGGGCTTGAGCACCTCCATCAGGTGCCAGCTGATCGATTCGCCCTCGCGGTCCTCGTCGGTCGCCAGGTACAGCTCGCCCGCGTCCTTGAGCGCGGCGCGCAGTTGCGCCACCACCTTCTGCTTGCCGCGCGGGATGATGTAGAGCGGCCGGAAGTCGTGCTCGATATCGATCCCGAGCCGCGCCCAGGGCTCCTTCTTCACCTCGGGGGGAATCTCGTCGGCGGAGTTGGGCAGATCGCGGATGTGGCCGACGGACGACTCGACGACGTAGGAATCGTCGAGGAAACGGGCGATCGTGCGCGCCTTGGTGGGCGATTCGACAATGACCAGCGACTTCGCCATGACCGCTCCTGAGTGCCCGCGCGACCGGGTGGCTCGCCGCGCGCCATGCGCCGAAGACGCTCCGACGCGGCTCCGACGCGGCGCCGCGCGCACCGGCTCCCCCGCCGGCCCCGAGGCGGGACCTTACACCGGCCCGTACAGGTTGTCTTCCGTTTGGCAAATTTCGCCCGAAAGCTCAAGCTCCAGCAGCAGCCCGAGCACGCTTTCGATCGGCAGCCCCACGGCCCCCGCCACTTCGTCGGGGTGGAGCGGCACCTCCTGCACCGCATCGAACACGGCGCGGCGCTGCGGATTCTCGGGGCTGCCCGCCGGCGCGGGCACCGCGGGCGGGGGCGCGAAGGCATCGAGCTGCACGGGGCGCGGACGGCGTGCGGCCAGCAGCTCCTCGACGATATCGCCCGCTTCCCGCACCAGCTTGGCCTGCCCTTTCTGGATCAGGCGGTTCACGCCGCGGAACGAGTCGAGATCGATGGCGCCCGGCACCGCGAACACCTCGCGGCCGTGGTTGAGGCCGAAGCCCGCCGTGATCAGCGCCCCGCTCGTCTCGCCCGCCTCGACCACCAGCACCCCCGCCGAAACCCCGCTGATGATGCGGTTGCGGATGGGGAAGTGGCGGGCCAGCGGCTTCTGGGCCATGTGGAACTCGGTGACCAGCGCGCCCTGGGCCGCGATCCGATCGGCCAGCTCGCGGTTCTCGGGCGGGTAGACATCGCTCAGGCCGCCGGCCAGCACGGCCACGGTGCGCAGGCCGCTGGCGAGCGCCTGGCGGTGGGCGCAACTGTCGATGCCGCGGGCGAGCCCGCTCACCACCACCAGCTCCGGCACCAGCGCCGCCAGTTGCTCGACCAGGCGCAGGGTGACCTTCTGCCCGTAGCGGGTGGGCTTGCGCGTGCCCACCACCGCCAGCCACACGCTCTCCGGCCCGGGCAGTTGGCCCTTGACATAGAGCAGCGGCGGCGGCGCGTAGATCTCCCGCAGCAGCGGCGGATACTCCGGCCCCTCGAAGGGCACCAGCCCCACCCCGTGGCGCTCCACCAGCTTCTGCTCGATCTCGAACGCGCGCACCTCACGCGCGCGGCTGATGCGGGTGGCCACCTCCGCCCGCACGCGCCCCGCGCGGCGGATCTCCTCGGGGGAGGCGGAGAGCAGCGCCTCGATGGTGCCGAAGCGCTCGAGCAGGGCCTTGACGGTGCGGCCGCCCAGGCCTTCCACCAGCGTCAGGGCCAGCCAGTCGCGCACCGCGGGCGTCATGACGGTCGTCATGGCCGGGCCGCCGCGTCGGGCGCCGCGGGGGCGGCCGGCGCCGATGCCTGGGCCGTGCTGCCGGGCGGTGGTTCGCGCGGTGGTTCGCGCGCCGGCCCGCCGGGCGCTGGCGGCAGCTCGCCCGCTGGCGCCCGGGATGGCTCGGGCGGTGATTCAGGGGGTGACCCGGCGGTGGCGGGGCCGGCGGCGCCCGGGGAGCGCTGCTGATGGATGCGCGCCATCTCGGCGGCGAGCAGCGGCTGCTGGTTGGCGCGGTACGCGGCGATCAGCTTCTTGAGCACGCCCTCGGTGTCATCGAACTCGGGGTAGTTCAGCAGCAGGTACAGGTAGCGGCCGGCCGCCGCGTTGTACAGCCCGCGCCGCATGTAGAAGTCGCCCACCACCAGCTCGTGGCGGGCCAGCGTGATGCGCGCCCCCCGGTACAAGGGCACGGTCTCGGGCAGGTAGACGCTGTTCGGGTAGAGCAGGTAGAAGCGCTTGTACTCCAGGATCAACTGGCGGTTGGGCTCCGTATCCCGGTCCACCTCGCGGTCGGGGTAGATCAGGCCCGTGAAGCTCTTCTGGTAGTTCACCGAGAGCAGCCGGTACAGCACCCACGACGTGAGGTGGCTCTGGGCGTTGGTGGTGAGAAACAGCCGGTACTGCGTCTCGGCCTCGATCCACTTCTCCTGCTTCTCGTAGAGCTGCGCCAGCCACAGGTAGGCGTAGCCGCCCAGCCGCGTGCCCCGGTTCTGGTCGGCGGCCTGCTGGAACTTGGTCACCGCGTCGCTGTAGAGTCCCTGCGCCGCCAGCAGCTCCCCCTCGAAGTAGAGCCGGCGCGCCGGCACCTGCACCTCGACCGGGTTCGCCCCCTCGCAGCCCGCCGTCGCAAGGGAAACCAGGGCCAGCACCAGGAGCCGTACCGGTCTGCGGGGAGAGAACGGTCGCATCGGTTCGGGAGACGAGGCTTGAGGGGGATCGGCCGGCCGTCGGCGACTTCTCACCGCGTGCACGCCGCGACGGCGGCGGCTGCGGATCGGCTGCTTCGCCACCACCCTAGCATCCCCCGCCCGCAGCGACAACCCGCGGCCGGGAGTTGGGGCGGGCTTGGCCCGATCACGGGGGGATCGCCGCGGCGTCCCCACCCCGGCCCTTCACCGCCTCTGGGAGCGGGAGCATGGCTCCGATGTATTCCGAGTGTGCGCCCTCA
>JACQKK010000048.1 GCA_016204605.1 Candidatus Lambdaproteobacteria bacterium | reverse complement strand
GCTGGCACGGACGCCCATCGTGCTTTCGCTCTCATACGTTCCCGGGCTGGTCGCGATGACGGCTGTCAATGCGTACTACGAGGGTTACCTGCGGCACCACGGGCACTTCTTCATCCTCTTTGTCTGTTGCCTGTGGCTCGCGGAGAAATATCCGAAGTGGCACTCCGGCCCGTGGTTGCTGACCGAGGCCTGGCGCCTTGGGGACCTCCTTCTCTACAGTGCTCTCGCGATCCAGATGGCAGCAGGGTTTTTTGCGCTTCAGCAGGACTGGCGACTGCCGTTTTCCGGAGCCGAGGAGACGGCAGCCGTCGTTCATGCGCGAGGCTGGGATCAGGGTCGGTTGCACGGCGACATCGATTTTGCCTCGTCCGCCGTGGCGACCTACCTGGATCATGATTTCCACTATCCGCGAACGAATGCGACCGGGAAGTTCGTGAACTGGGAGACCCGCCGGTTGCGTCCGCTGGCGCAGCCGGAGATGATGGTCGAGATGATCGCGGACGCCGAATCCACCGGAGTGCCGGCTACCGCTATCCTCAATTACCCGCTCCCCACAACGTCGCCCCAGGTCGACCATGTCTACACGTCGGCGCCTGCAATCGTCGCCGATGAGCAGTTCTACGTGTATCGCATCGCGGCCACGCCCAGGCAGCCGACGGGCCCTCCCTATCGCCTCACCAAGGCGGGCCTGGCTGCGCCCGGTCGCCCCCTGATTGCGCTGGAAAGCAGACTTTCGGGATGGGTGGACATCGACACTGAAATCCGCGGCCATATCCGCTTCGCCGGTTGGGCGATCGACCCGCGGTCGATCACTCCAGCCACGAAGGTCGTGGTGCTGGTCGACGGGCAGGGGTTCTACGAGTTCCACCCCGTCCTGGACCGGCCCGATGTCGCGAGATTCTTCAACGTTCCGCGCCTGCGGGCGGGATTCGATATCCTGCTCAAGGTGCCGTCGAGGCCGGACCACAAGCGCTCGAGGATTCAGTTTTACGCCATATCCACCGAGGGAGTAGCGGCGGAGTTGCGCTACCACCAGGGCTATTCCCGGAACGGAAGGTGAACGCGGCCCGGCGGGCAACGCCGACGCGGCGACGCCCTCGCGACCGCTCGCCTCGCCCGCCATCCCTCGGCGTTGCCCTGCGCCGGCGATCCGGGTGCGCGGCGGTGGCTGGTCGCGCGCCGCCGGCCGTACGGGCCTCCGCCAACCGTCTCGGATAGCCCGATCGGGCCATCGTTGACGGCCCCCCGCTGGAACTCCGACCCGGCACCAATCCCCGCTTGCATCATCGACAGCGCACCTGCATACCCGCGGGACCGTGCCGGGCCCCGTGCGCCGCCATATCCAGACCAGCCTGCACGCGCCCGCAGCTTCGTCAACGCATTGGACACCACCGAACGGCCTCCCGGTAGCCGGCCGCCCGGCAACGAGAGCACAGTGACCCGCAGTTTCGGACCCGGACCATCGGCGCTCAGCCTACCCGCCGGAAGACGAGCTGCTGCTGCCACTCGACGAAGACGACGAGCTGCTGCTGCTCGACGTTGAGCTACTGCCGCCCGAGGAGGAGGAGGAACTGCTGCTCGACGAGGAACTGCTGCTCGACGAGGAACTGCTGCTCGACGAGGAACTGCTGCTGCTGGATGACGAGCTGCTGCCGCCTGACGAGGACGACGAACTGCTGCTCCCGCCCGAGGAGGAGGAACTGCTGCTCGACGATGAACTGCTGCTGGACGACGAGCTGCTGCTCCCGCCCGAGGAGGAGGAACTGCTGCTCGACGAGGAACTGCTGCTGGATGACGAGCTGCTGCTGCTGGATGACGAGCTACTGCCGCCTGAGGAGGACGACGAGCTGCTGCTCCCGCCCGAGGAAGAGGATCTGCTGCTGCTGGATGACGAGCTACTGCCGCCCGAGGAGGACGACGAACTGCTGCTCCCGCCCGAGGAGGAGGAACTGCTGCTCGACGATGAACTGCTGCTGGATGACGAGCTGCTGCCGCCTGACGAGGACGACGAGCTGCTGCTCCCGCCCGAGGACGATGAGCTGCTGCTCCCGCCCGAAGAGGACGAGCTGCTGCTGCCACCCGAGGAGGAGGAACTGCTGCTCGACGACGAGCTGCTGCTGCCGCCCGAGGAGGAAGAGCTGGAGCTTCCCCCGGAAGAGGACGATGAGCTGCCTTCTCCTCCCGAGGAGGACGAGCTGCTGCTGCTTCCGCCCGAAGAGGATGAAGACGAACTGCTGCCGGTCCCCGTGCCGACGGTCAGGGTTGCGGTGGCCGATACCGTACCGGAACGGGCGGTGACGGTTACAGTGCCCGCGGTGACGCCGATGGCGGTCCCGGTCGTACTGATGGTTGCGACGCCGGTGTTATCCACCGACCACGTGATCGTCAGGCCGGTTGCGGCTGTGCCATCCGACAGCGTGCCACTTGCCGTGAAGGTCTGGGATGCGCCCACCGCAATGGTCGCCGTGGGCGGTGTGATGGCGAGAGTTTCCAGCACCGGGCTGGTCACCGAAAGGCTGGTTGTCGCGGGAGTAACACCGCTGGCCGTCGCCGTAATTGTGACCGCACCCAGACTGACCGCGGTCGCCAACCCCGTGGTGGCGTCGATGGTCACTTTCGACGTATCGCTGGAGCTCCAGGCCACGGTTCCCGTATACGGGCCGAAGCTGCCATCGTCGAAGAAGCCCAGCGCCTGCATTTGCAGGGTGCGCCCCTTGGGCAGGAAGCTGTTCGCAGGTTGCACGGTGAGGCTGATCAGATTGCGCGAGTCGACCACGGTCAGCAGGGCCGGCGCGGCCGTGACCGTACCAGCCGTCGTAATCACCTGGGCGCTGATGCTCGTCGACCCGGCCGCCACTCCGGTCGCCAGGCCAGGCACCAGGCCGCCTGTCGTCTGGATGGTGGCCTTGGACGGGTCGCTGCTGCTCCAGGTCGCGCTGCGCGTGATATCCACCACCTGCCCATTGTCGTATCTGCCATTGGCCGTGAACTGGAACGTGCCGCTGACCGCCACCTCGGCGGTGGCCGGCGTGATCTGGATCGACTGCAACACCGCCACGGCCGTCACGGTGAGAACGGTGGTTGCCACGACCGAACCGGAAGACGCCGTGATGGTCGTCGTGCCTGCGGCGATGGCGGTGGCCAGGCCGGTCGTGGCGTCGATGGTCGCTATGGTGGGAGTGCCGGAACTCCACACCACGCCCGGCGGGGTTCCGCTGCTGCCGCCGGAGTAAGTGCCGGCGACCGTGAACTGCACGGTGGAGCCCGGCACGATCGACGGGTTGGCCGGGCTGATCGTCATCGATGTCAGCGTGGCTGCCGTAACCGTGACGGCCCACGTACGCGGGGGAAGGCTGCCGGAAGTTGCGGCGATCGTCGCGGTTCCGAGGCCGACCCCCGTGGCCAGACCGGCGGAATCGATGGTGACGACGGTCGTATCCGAGGAGTCCCAGCTCACCAGATTGGTAACGTCGTCGACGCTGCCGTCATTGAAGACTCCCAGCGCCGAGAATTGCAGCGTGCTGCCGTTGGCCAGGCTGTGTGAATCCGCGCTGATGGAGAAATCCAGCAAGGCCGGCACGATCGTCACGTTGACGAAATTCGACCTGCCCCCGAAGAATGCGGATATGCGGGTCGTGCCGGTGCCGGTACCCACGTCTTTGCCGGTGGCGAGTCCCGTCGCGTCGATGCTCACCATCGCCGTGTTGGCCGAGCCCCACGAGGCAAAGGCGCTCACGTCCTGGCGCGTGGCGAGCGTGGGATCCGGATGGTCGTCGAGCAAGGCGGTGGCGGTATAACGCAGCGTGCTGCCGATGGGTATCGTGGCATCGGCGGGTGAGACCGAGAGGGACGCCGCCCGGGCGACGTTGACGGGAAACGCAGTGCTGGTCACGCTCGGCGTGACGCCATTGAACGTCGCAGTGATCGACGCCGTCGCACCCGTAGTCCCCGCCGAAACGCCAGTGACTCGTCCCGGTACGGGCACGCTTCCCGAGGGCAGCGTATCGGCGCGATTTTCGACCGTGGCCGTATCACCGTTGACCGCGCTGCTCGTGCTCCAGGTCACCTGATCGGTGAGAATCTGGAAGGACGCCGGAGTCGTGGTCAGCGTCCCGATGGCCACCAACGGGTGTTTCGTGTTCTCGGCGATGGTCACCGCCGTCGCGACGAAGGTGCTGTCCGTGACCCGCAATGCGGTCAGCCCAACGATCGACACCGTCACGGGTGTGCTGACCGACCCGGATGAAGCGGTGACCTGGGCGGTTGTACCAACGGCGCCCAGGGCGGTGACCACGCCCGCGCCGGAAACGGCTACCACTGTGGGACTCGCCGAAGTCCACGTGACGGAATTCGTCACGTCGGCCGTCGAGCCGTCCGCGAACGTGGCGCGGGCCGTCAACTGGAGCCTGGAATTGGGCACCAGCGCGGGAGACCCCGGCAAGACGGTGATGGCGGTGATCGGAACCGCGGTGACCGTGGCGGCCGCGCTTCCGGTCTGCCCGCTATACACGGCGGTGATGTTGGCCGTCCCGACGGCGACCGCCGTCAGCAGCCCGCCGGCGGATACCGTCGCGACGGCGCTATTGCTCGTACTCCAGCTGGCCTGGGTGGTGACGGTGGTGGAAGTATTGTCGCTGTAGTTGGCCGTGGCCGTGAGCTGGACGGAATCCCCCACCACCAGGAGAGGGGCCTGTGGGCTCACCGTGACCGAGCGCAGCGTGCGCGCCGCAGTTTCCCCGCCGCCCCCGCCGCCCCCACCGCACTGGGCCAGCAGGACAGCCGACACGAGCGCAATCGCCGCCAGCAGCAGCCACTGGGTGGGCCGCGATCTCGTCAGTTGCTCTGCCACTCGTCCTCACCCCGCTTGGGACAACACGATGGCGGACCTGACCCCAGACGCCGCGCGAGAAACCGTTCCCCGATTCCCCACAGCACCTGCACTGCCACTTCCGGCGGATTCCACTTTTCATTCGACAATGAGACGATATAATCGGTAACAGATTCGAGGGGCCAATTCAAGGGATGCCGGCATGGAAGGCGACAGCGTCGGCACAAAGCGCACGACTCGATGCAGTCGGCCCATCCCCCAGATTCGATCCGACCAGCTTCCGATCGCACCGGAATCCCGGAGGGTGCGGCGCGGGAAGTGCCCCTCGCAATCGGCATTGGGGGCCATCTGCGGTCCGCGCCGCCCGTAAACAACAGCGTTTCCGGCGCGGGGGGACTCGCCCCATCGAGGGCGGCGGGGCACTGGCAGCCGCCAGGGACGGTCGGTCGTCGCGGAATGCGGTTTCTGGGCCGTCCTGCGGGGTGCAACACGTCAGGGTCCCGCGGCAGCGTCGGTGAGCTGGTGGCTGCGGGGAATCCGGCAACGGCTCGTAACCAGCATTAGGATGCGATCCCATGGCTGCGCGCGCGATCCGGAATGCGCCCAACGTTCTTGTCCCCCCGTCGATGCGGCGGCCCAGCGCCGCACCGAAAGTGGGGGTGCTGATCGTGGCGTACAACGCGGAGAAGACCATCCGCGACGTGCTGAGCCGAATCAAGCCCGCCACCTGGGAGAGAATCGCCGAGGTGTTCATCTTCGACGATTGCTCCAGTGACAAGACGGCAGGCGTGGCGAGCCAGCTCAGGAACGCGAGCGATGGCGGCAAGGTGAAGATCTTCCGCAACGAGGTGAACCTCGGCTACGGCGGGAATCAGAAGCGCGGATACCGCTACGCCATCCTCAACGGCTTCGATATCGTCGTGCTCCTGCACGGCGATGGCCAATACGCGCCCGAAGCGATGGATTCACTGATCGATCCCATCGCCGCGGGCGAGGCCGACGCCGTCTTTGGCTCCCGGATGTTGATCTCCGGGGCCGCCAGGAAAGGCGGCATGCCCCTGTACAAGTATGTGGGAAACAAGTTGCTCACGTGGTGCCAGAACCGGCTGCTCGGCGCGGGCCTGTCCGAATACCATTCCGGCTATCGCGCCTATAGCGTCCGCGCCATCGCGTCGCTCCCCGTCGTCAAGAACTCGAACGATTTCCATTTCGACAACGAGATTATCATCCAGTTCCACGCGGCAGGCCTGCGAATCCGCGAAGTCCCCATCCCGACCTACTACGGAGACGAAATTTGCTATGTGAACGGGGTTCGCTACGCGTGGAACATCGCCAGGGCGAACCTGCGCTACGTGGCGCACCGGATGGGGCTGCTCTACTCACCCCAGTTCGACGTTCGCAGCGGCACGAGATATGTGGAGAAGCGCAACGCCTTCTCCAGCCACCGCCAGATCGTCTCCCTCATTGATGCGCTCGGCGGGGGCCGGGCGTTGGACATCCTGGACCTGGGTTGCGGAAGCGGCGGGCTGGCCCGGCACCTCGCGGATCGAGGCCACCGGGTCGTCGGCATCGATTACCACGACAGCGCCGAAGCTCGCCGGGTGTGCCAGGAATTCCACGTCGCGGACCTGGATGGGGAGCTGGTCGTGGGTCCGGAACGGCAGTTCGACGTGATCATCCTGGCCGACGTGGTGGAGCACGTCGCCGATCCCGAAGGCCTCATGATGCGCGCACTGCGGCGCCTGAGGCCCGAGGGCCGGATCGTGGCCTCGACTGGAAACGTGGCCCACGCCTTCATCCGCCTGTCGCTGCTGCTGGGCCGGTTCGCTTACGCCGAGCGCGGCATTCTGGACCGCACCCATCGGCGGCTGTTCACCCTTTCATCGTTTGCCGGTCTGCTCGAGGAATGCGGATGGCGGAAAGAAAAGCGGCGAGTCACGCCGGTGCCGTTCGAGAACATCATTCCCGGCTGGCCGCGGCTCACCGATACGCTGGCCTTATTGAACATGCTCCTCGCCTGGGTCTGGCCCGGCATGTTTGCGTATCAGGTGATCGTTCAGGCCAAGCCGGATCATAGAGCGACGGAGCTCCTGCGCTACCACGAGATCCACGAAAAGACCTATGAGGAATACGTGCCGAGTCCCCCGGACTTGTCGGCACAGGCCTCCACCGGCTGATCCCGCTCCGCAGTTGACGCGACGACTTTGGATGGCAGCGACACGCCGCCACGATCCGCTGCGATCGGCGGAACGATGACGCCCCCCAGGAGTGACTCGCCGAGGGCGAATGAGGCGCCGAAGCTCCGCCGGACCGACTGGTGCGTGCCGATTCCTCCCGGCGAAGTTCCGTGCGAGGTCCCCAGGACCCCCATGGCGTGAGTGTGACTCGGCCGGCCCGATAAACGGACGCCGGGGCCGATCGTTGTTGCCGACGTCGGAACGCCCGCAATGCCGTGAACCACAAGCTGCACCCGGCAGGGTGCCCAGACGGAAGGCACGCTCAGACCGTTCCACACCCGCCCGCTGCGGGCCGTCCTGGCTGGAAACTGGCGGCGGGGCGCCCACTGCGATCCCATCGTGCGCTCACGCCGAGCGCGAGGAAGCCTGGATGAAAAACCGCGCAATCGAGGCCGCCTACGCGTACCACAATGCCACGAAGCATTCCTACCGCAGCGTGCGCATGGACACGCATCGGCTGGACCTGGAAACCTACCCGCTGCTGTTCAAGGTCTATCCCGGGCTACGCCCGATCGAGCTGTCGCGCGACGTTCTGCCGTTGTCGAGTCCGGCGCTGGAGGCCGTCGGCCTCGGCGAGACCTCGCCTTCTGCCCCGCGCGTGCCAGCAGTGAAGGAGCTGGCCACCCTGCTCTACTACGCCGCGGGAGTGACGCGAAAGCGCTCTTACGCCGGCAGGGACTTCCACTTTCGCGCGGCGGCCTGCACAGGCGCGCTCTACGAGATCGAGCTGTATGTCGTGTGGGGGGAACTGCCGGGACTGGCGGCGGGAGTGTACCACTTCAACCCGGGGGATATGTCGCTACGTTGCCTGCGCGACGGGGATCAGCGCGGCGTCCTGGTGGCGGCCACCGGTGCCGAGCCCGCGGTGGCCCATGCGCCGGCTGTGCTCGTCAGCAGCGGAGTCTACTGGCGAAACGCCTGGAAGTACCGTGCCCGCACCTACCGCCACTTCGGCTGGGACAACGGCACACTGCACGCCAACTTGCTGGCTACGGCCGCGGTGCTCGGACTCCCGGCGCACGTGGTGATGGGCTTTGCCGATGCGCCCATCAACCACTTGCTGGGGCTGGACGATCGACGCGAAGTGGCTCTGGCCTTGGTGGCGCTCGGCCATCAGGAGCACGCGACGCCCGCGACGCCGAGCCCGCCCGGGGCGCTGACGCACGAGGTCGTCCCGTACTCGAAGCAGGAGGTTGACTACCCTGAGATGCGGGCCATCCATGCCGCCTCGGAGCTGGCCTCGGGCGATGAGGCACGCGCCTGGCGGGGCCAGGCGCCCGGGAGGCCGGCGCCCGCGCCTACCGGCCACCTCGTACCGTTGGAGCCGCCGGCGAAGGCAGACCGGCCGGCCGACCCACTGGACCAGGTGATCCTGCGCCGAGGCTCCACGCGCCGCTTCGCCCGGCAACCGATCACCCTCCCGCAACTCGCCACGCTCCTGGAACGGGCCACCCGCGGCCTGCCCGCCGACTTCCTGCAGCCGCCCGGCGCGATGCTCAACACGTTGTACCTGATCGTGCACGACGTGACGGGACTGCCGCCCGGGGCCTACGTGCTGCACCGGGAGTCGCGGGCGCTCGAATGTCTTCGCGAGGGGCTGTACCGCGAGCATGCCGGCTATCTGGGATTGGAGCAGGCCCTGCCCGCCGATGCCAGCGTGGCGCTTTACTTCCTGGCAGACCTCGGGCCGATCCTGGAACGCTTCGGCAACCGCGGCTACCGCGCCGTACACTTCGAGGCGGGCGCCATCGGGGGTCGGCTCTACCTGGCCGCCTATGCGCAGCGACTCGGTGCGACCGGCCTGACCTTTTATGACGACGACGTGACGGCGTTCTTTTCCCCGCACGCCCAGGGGCGGAGCGCCATCTTCCACATGGCCTTCGGCCGGACCGCCTCGCGAACGTCGGCGCCGTAACGGGGCAGCGGGAGGGCGCTCAGCCGATGCGGATCTCGCCCTCGACCTGATGCTGGAGGCCAATGCCCTCCACGGTCAAGGTCATGCGCGCCTTGAGCCGCTCGGTGCCCTTCAGCCTGCCGTTCCGCATCGCCTCATGTACGGCCTTCTCGATTTCGCGCTGGGAGGTGACTCCCACCTCCTTGAGAAACCGCCGCGTCTCGATGTTCAACGTGTTTTCATCCATGGGTGCGCTCCGCTGGAGGTCAGGGCGGACGTGCCGGCACAACGCTCGGTACCGTGGGCTCTGCCGGCGGCGCCCGTCCGGTTTGCGCTGCCGTTTCGGCGCCCGGCGCCCGGCCTGGCGCGGGCTCCGTTGCCGGGCGGACGTGATCTCGCGGCGGGCCGCCGGCGGCGCTCGCCGTTCTGCCGCTCCGCTACAACGTGAAACGCAGGCCCTCGACGAGCACGCCGGGCAGGTGCCAGGAGGCGGTGGAGCGGGAGAAGTACGTGTTCGGCTCGAAGAGGAACTCGCGCTCGCGCGTGATGCCGAGCAGGTTCTCGCCCAGCATGCGGTAGAGGCTGTCGTCGAAGCGCATCACGTTCACCGGCGCCACGATGCGGCCATCCTCGACCCAGAAGGAGGCGAAGCGGGTCAGGCCCGTGAGCCGGCACTCGTTGCGGTCCGAGTAGTTGGCGTACCAGAGGTTGCGGATGTAAAGCCCGCATTCCAGGCGCGCCGCCGCCTCGGCGGCGGGCAGGTCGCCCGGCGCCATCTCGAGGGACTGCGGGAACTCGCTGGCCGCGTTCACCGGCTGACCGTACTCCTTCGCGCTGCGGGGGTCGGCGAGGCAGTCGCGGTACGCGCCGCGCTCGATCAGCACCACCCGCTCCGGCTTAAGATGGCCGCTCGGGGTAAACGGCGGCGCGATCCCCCCGGCGTGGTGCTCCGCCAAGGTGACGGCGGGGTTCAGCTGCCGGCCGTCGGTGATCATGCGGATCAGGGCGCTCTGGCGGGTGCGGTGGCTCTTGAGCCCGAAGCTGCCCCAGGCCAGCACCGTGAACAGCTCCTGCAGCGCCGCCGGCGCCAGGTAGGCGCGGTATTCCCCTGGTGCGATCGTGATCGGCGCGCGGGCCATGGCGTCCAGCGCCCGGCGCGACTCGGCGAGCCGTGCGCGCAACGCGGCGGGCTCCCAGGCGAACCCGGCGTAGCCGCCCTTGGCCGCCTTGTCGCCGTGCAGGTAGGCGCTCCAATCGAAGTGCAGGCTCGTCGCCTCGTACCAGTTGCGTTGCCCGAAGCCGTTGGCGAACGCGCGCCAGATCGTGCCCGCGCACCACAGCCCCACCAGGTCCAGGCCCGCGCCGGCCTCGACGATCGTGCGCAGCGCCTCCTCGCGGGAGGGCAGGGGGGTGGAGGCGCCGTCGCCGCGCACGGTTTCCGAGCTGTTGACCGCGGTGGCATAGAGCAGGTGGGGATCGTCTTCGAGCGACCGGCGCTGGTCGCGCAGGGCCGCCACCCATTCTTCGAGCAACGGACGGTCGGCATCCAGGTCGCCGCTCAGGTTCGAGCGGCCGGTCGCATGGCGGCGGCCCTCGATCCAGTCCAGCGCAAGCTCCACCTGCTCGACATGCCCGGCCTGACGGACGCGGTTGTGGTTCAGGCGCGCGAAGTCCGAGCGCTCGCGCTCCAGCCATGCGGCAAACGTCTCGCCGGGACGGAGCAGCCGCTGCAGGGTCTCGGCCAGCTCGGCGAAATAGACGCGCGGATCGCTCATGCACCCCCGAACACGTCGACGTCGGTGAACACGCAGGCCGGCGAGGCATGCCCCACGTGGATCATCTGGTTGGGCTCGCCCTTGCCGCAGCTCGGCTCGCCCAGCACCTCGAACGTGGAAGCGTCGCCCACGGCCGCCAGGTTGCGCCAGAACACCGCCGAGATGCCGCGGTAATTGGGATTCCGCACCCAGCCCTTGAGCTCGCCGTGCTCGATCAGCCGCCCCGCCTCGCAGCCGAACTGGAACTTGTTGCGGCTGTCGTCGATGGACCAGGAGCGGTTGGTGTCCATCCAGACGCCGCGCTCGATGGAGCCGATCAGCTCCGGCAGGGTCTTGTCGCCCGGCTCGAGATTCAGATTCGCCATGCGGTCGATGGGCGGCCGATTCCAGTCGCTGGCGCGGGCGTTGGCCACGCCGCTCACGCCCGCCCGCCTTTGGGAGGTGGCGCCCCCCAGCGGGCGCAGCAGGATGCCCTCGCGGATGATGTACTCGCGCCGCGCCGGCGTGCCCTCGTCGTCGTAGCCAAAGCTGGCGAGCTGCTCGGGGCGGGTCGGATCGAACGTGACGTTCAGCAGCGGCGACCCGTAGCGATAGCTGCCGAACATGTCCGGCGTGACGAACGACGTGCCCGCGTAGTTCCGCTCGTCGCCGAGCAGCCGGTCGAGCTCAAGCGGATGGCCGATGCTCTCGTGGATCTGCAGGATCATCTGCGAGGGCATCAGCAGGAGATCCATGCTCCCGGAGGGGCAATTCGGCGCGCCAAGCAGCACCAGCGCCTCTTCCGCAGTGCGGCCGGCCCTATCCGCCAGCGCCGCCGTGTCGAGCTGCTCCAGCCCGCCCTGGCGGCCGCGCTCGAAGCCCCAGCTCCGGCGCTGCGTCTCCCCGCCGGCGTTGGCCACGGCCAGCAGACCGGAGGTGATCCAGCGCTGGCGCTGGCGGATGCGCCCGCCCGCGCTCGTGACGAGCAAAGTCTCGGCGAGGCGGTGGCCGAGCAGCGCCTGCCAATCGACGATGCGCGCGTCGCGCCTCATGCGGCGGTTCAGGTCGTGCAGCAGCGTGAGCTTGTCGGCGAGCGTCCATTCGCTCCAGGCGCGCTGGCCCAGGTTCTCGTACTCGCCCTGGTGCGCCGGCAGCGGCAGTCCGTCCTGGACCAGAGCGTAGGCCGCGCTCGTCCGTGCCCAGGCGCGGGCGTGCTCAAGGGCGCTCGCCAACCCTGCAGCCCCGAGATTGCCCGTGGCGCCGTAGCCCACGCCGCCGCCCGCGGCGACGGTCACCATGGCGCCGAGGCTACGTTTGGCGGCCAGCGGCTGCACGACGCCCTGGCGCACGGTGATCGACTCCGTGCGGTCATCGACCAGGCGCAAGCTCCACGCCAGCCCGCGCGGCACGATCGCCCGGAATGCGGCGTCGGCTCGCTCGAGCGCCGTGGACGGCAGGGCGGTCACCGACGTCGCGGCCATGACGTGACCTGTCCAGGGATGAAAAGAGGATGCGGCTGCGCACAGCGATGCGAAGCGTGTCGCTACCGGCCCCGCTCCCGGCCTCCCTGCGCCGTCGGGCACGGGTGTGGCCCGTCGAGGGGGAAGCGCCCCTGCGACGGCTGTCTCCGCTGCGGTGCGCCTGCGGTCGACCGATAGGGCCGTTCCAGAGGGAGCGTGCGCGTGGCCGCCGGCGTCGTTGCACGGCACGCCCCGTACAGGCCCGGTGCAAACCCGGTGCAGACCCGGTGCAGACCCGCCACGTGTCCCGCGACTCCCCCTCAGCGCGACACCGCGAGATGCTACCGCATGCTCCCGGTCGCGGAGCGCTTCCCCTGCTCAGGTTCCAGGCTACGGAGCGACCCCGTCAAAGTCAATGTGGAGGCCGCCCCACGGGCGATGGCGAAGCGCCTCGCCACGTCGCCTGACCTGCAAGCCGGAATGCTTACGGGCCTCGGGGTTGCGCCGCAGCTCGTCCGGGACGATGGCGTGCGCCGCTTGTGTCCACCACCTGGGCGCTCCGGTCGTTCGGGCCGATCAGGCGCCGGCCCCGGCCTCCGTGCGACGCAAGGCCAGCAGGGTGATCAGCTCGTACATGAGGTTGGCCGCCAGGTAGGCCGTGATCTCCGCAGGGTCCAGAGCGGGAATCACCTCCACCACGTCGGCGCCTCGCAGGTCCAACCCCCGCAGTCCCCGCACGAGCGCCAGAATCTCCCGCCCCGTGAAGCCGCCCACCTCCGGCGTGCCCGTGGCGGGCGCATAGGCCGGATCGACCGCGTCGATATCGAGGGATACGAACACCGGTGCATCCCCCACGCGGGCGCGGATGCGCCGCAGCACGGCGTTCAGCCCGATCTCCTCGATTTCGTACATGGTGATGAGGTCATAGCCAAGCCGGCGGCTGCCCTCGTAGTCGCCGGGGCCATAGTTGGGGCCCCGGATACCCACCTGCACCGAGCGCTCGGGCCGCACCAGCCCTTCCTCGACCACGCGCCGGAACGGCGTGCCGTGGGTATACTTCTTGCCGAAATGGAGGTCCAGCGTATCCACGTGCGCGTCGATATGCACCACGGCCAGGGGGCCGTGCACGCGGGCCAGCGCCCGCAGCTCGGCCACCGTCACCGAGTGGTCACCACCCATGGCGATGGGTACCACCCCGGCCCGGGCCAGCGGCTCGAAGGCCGCTTCGATCCGGCGGTAGGTGTCTTCGATGTAGCCGGGCACGATATCCACGTCGCCGTAATCCACGCCGGAGAGGTGATCGAACACCTTCACGTTCTGGGCGGGGTTCCAGGGGCGGAGCATCACCGAGATGCGGCGGATTCCCTCCGGCGCCATGCGCGCCCCGCTGCGGTGGGAGACGGCATCGTCCCAGGGGATGCCCACCACCGCGAAATCCACCCCGTCGAAAGTCTCCACATGCGGCAGCCGCATGAACGTGCGGATGCCGCAGAAGCGCGGCGAGTGCAGCGAGCTTTTCGGTTCATAGCGGGTCATGGTGCCTCCTCGACCGCCTGACCGCATCGCGAGCGCCTTTGCGCGGCTTGATCGCCCCCCGGTCGCGGCATAGAATTGTGTCGTGAGAGTCCCGATCCCGGTCCTGCGGAGTGCCCTCCGGGTGCTGGGCAGAGGATCACCCGGAACGCGGGGGCGTGCAAATGCCCCCGACCTTCGTCCGCGGCGCCCCGCCACGATTGCGAGTGGCCCCATGATCGCGAACACGCTCGGCAGCGAGCAGTGCGAGCCCGACGGCATCGGGCCGGAGATGGTCGTCTACCTGTACGAGCCGCCGATGCGGGGCATGGTCGTCGTGGACAATACGCGGCGGGGCCCGGCGCTCGGCGGCACGCGGATGGCGCCTGATGTCTCCACCCGCGAGGTGCTGCGCCTGGCCCGCACGATGACGCTGAAGAACGCGGTGGCGGAGCTGCCCTTCGGGGGCGGCAAGTCGGCCATCCTGTTCGACCGGCTGGTGGCCGGTCCCGAGGCCACGCGCCGCGTCGTCGAGGCCTTCGCCCGCCGCATCCGCGACCTGCCCGCCTATATTCCGGGTCCCGACCTGGGAACCAACGAGGCGGACATGCGGATCATCTACGGGATCACCGGCCGGGTGGGCGGCATCCCCGATGGCCTGCCCATCGATGCGCTGGGCGTGACGGGCTTCGGCGTGTGCGTGGCCGCGCGCACCGCCGCGGCGCGGATGGCGATGCCGCTGCAGGGCGCCCGGGTGGCAATCCAGGGTTTCGGCAACGTGGGCAGCGCGGTGGCACGCTATTTCCAGCGGGACGGCGCCCGGCTCGTGGCGGTCGCCGACGTCTTCGGCGACGTTTACGCTCCGGAAGGACTGGATGTGGCTGAGCTGCTGGAGCTGTTCCGCCGGAAGCGCCCCATGATCGAAGCCAGATGCGGGCGGCGCCTCCCGCGCGGCGGCGTCCTGGAAGTCCCGTGCGACGTTCTCGTGCCGGCCGCCCGGCCAGACGCGATTCACGAGGGCAACGTGGGGGCGCTGAAGGCGCGGCTGATCGTCCAGGGCGCCAACATACCGGCCACCGCAGCGGCCGAGGGACTGCTGCACCGGCGGGGCATCGTCAACGTTCCCGACATCATCGCCAATGCGGGCGGGGTGATCGGCGTGGCCTGCGAGGCCGCCCACCGCACCACGGAGGAGATGTTCCAGGCGGTGGAGAGCACCATCGCCCGGCGCACCGACGAGCTGCTCGAGCGCGTGGCGCGGGAGCAGGTCACCCCGCGCGAGGCGGCCACGCGCATGGCCCTGGAGCGGCTGTTCGCGTAGCGGTCGGCACGCCGCGCAGCGACCGCTACGCACCGACGTCGAAGCGAATGCCCTGCGCGAGCGGCAGGTCGTGGGCGTAGTTGACGGTGTTGGTCGCCCGGCGCTGGTACGCCTTCCAGGCGTCCGAGCCTGCCTCCCGACCCCCACCGGTATCCTTCTGTCCGCCGAAGGCACCGCCCACTTCGGCGCCGCTCGGGCCGATGTTGACGTTGACCACCCCGCAGTCGCTGCCCTCGGCGGAGATGAAGCGCTCGGCCTCGCGCAGGTCGTTGGTGAAGATGGACGAGGCCAGTCCCTGCGGAACGTCGTTGTGCAGGCGGATCGCCTCCTCGAACTCCCGGTACCGCAGCGCGTAAAGGATCGGCGCGAACGTCTCCTCGCGCACGGTTTCGGTCTGTTCGGGCATCTCCACCAGCGCGGGCCTGACATAGAAGGCGTTGGGCAGGCGCTCCGCCAGCACGCGCTCGCCGCCGGAGACGCGCCCGCGCTCCGCGCGGGCCCGGGCGAGCGCCTGCTGCATCGCCTCGAAGGCTCGTCCGTCGATGAGCGGCCCCAGCAGGGTGCCCGGCTCGAAGGGGTTGCCGATGCGAAACTGGCCATAGCTGCGACCGATCCGTGCCACGAGCGCATCGTACACCTGCTCGTGGACGATCAGCCGTCGCAGCGTGGTGCAACGCTGGCCGGCCGTGCCCACGGCGGCGAATACGATCGCGCGCAGCGCCAGCTCCAGGTCCGCCGAGGGACTCACGATCATGGCGTTGTTTCCGCCCAGCTCGAGCAGCGTCTGGCCCAGGCGGGCGGCGACGCGCGGCCCCACGGCCCGGCCCATCCGGCAGCTTCCCGTGGCGCTGACCAGCGGCACGCGCCGGTCGTCCGCCAGCCGCTCGCCGGCGGCTGCGGCCCCGATGACCACCTGCAGCAGCCCCGGAGGCGCCTCGCCATAGCGTGCGAGGGCACGCTCCAGCAGGCGCTTGCAGGCGAGGGCACAGAGCGGCGTCTTTTCCGAGGGTTTCCACACCACCGGATCGCCGCAGACCAGGGCGAGGGTGAAGTTCCAGGCCCAGACCGCCACGGGGAAGTTGAAGGCGGTTATCACGCCCACGACGCCCAGCGGATGCCAAGTCTCCATCATGCGGTGGCTCGGTCGCTCCGAGGCGATGGTGTGGCCGTAGAGCTGGCGGGAGAGCCCCACGGCGAAATCGGCGATGTCGATCGCCTCCTGCGCTTCGCCGAGCCCTTCCTCGAGGATCTTGCCGTTCTCGAGCGTCACCAGTTCGCCCAGTGCACGCTTGTGCGTGCGCAGCTCCTCGGCGAACAGGCGGATCAGCTCGCCGCGGCGCGGGGCCGGCACGCGGCGCCAGACCAGGAACGCTTCATGGGCGCGACCGATCATGGCGTCCACCTGCTCGGGCGAATGGGTGGCCACGCGGGCGATCTCGCTGCCGTCGATGGGGGTCTGCACCGGCAGATCGCCCCGCCGCAACGTCCCCGGCTCGAGCCCCACCCCCTGGAGAATGCGTTCCGCATCGAACATGGCCATACCTCCACGGTTCCGTGTACGCCCTTGGCCGCGTCGCCGGCCGGCCGAGGCGCGCCCGCACCTGCACGCGTCCTGTACCTGCCAGCTTAGCCGGAACGACTTGACGAGAGAATCGGCGGAGCGCTTGTGCCGGAGCTGCCACCTTGCTCGGCCCCTGCGACCGGTTCGCCGCCAGCCAGTGTCCTCCAGCGAGGTGGGGAGCCAAGGGCGGTGCAGCGCGCATGCAAATGGCGGCACGGCGGCTCCCGTCGACTCGGGGTCGGCCACGGATCCGCATGGCGGGCAAGCGGTCGCCCCGCAGTATGTCCCCCGTGTGCCAGGCGCCCCGCCTGCCCCCTGCCGGCTCGCCGGTGGCACACCCCCGGGAGCCTCTCCCGTGCGACGGCTGTCCTCGTCGACTCCGCGCCGCGATCTGACGCGATTGAGCCGGCGAGCCTGCTGAAGTAGGCTCAAGGGGAAAGGGAGGCATCGTCGGTTTCTCCGGGAGGGCGCGCCATGAGGTTCCCCTTCTTCCGCCGATCCCCGTTCGCGAGCGAGGTTCGCCCGCCGGAGCCGACGGCGACCGGGCTGGAGGCGCGTATCCAGCAGAGCGGCCGCGCGCTCTTCGAGCGCATGCGAATTGACGGCGGCCGCTCCTGGGGACGGCGGTACTGGTCCGACAAGCTGCTGGAGCTGTGTCTCGACGACGAGCGGTTCAAGGCACAGGCTTTCCGGTTCATCGACGTGCTCCCCAGCCTGCACACGCCGGAGCAGCTTGCGCTGCACATCCAGGAGTACTTCGGCGACGATGCAGGCGGCGGCGCGCGGCTTCTGCAATGGGCCCTCGGCGTCGCCGGCGGTACGCCGCTGCTGGCGGGCTCCGCCGGCCACCTCATTCGCCGGAACGTGCTGGCGCTGGCCCGGCAGTTCATCGTCGCGGAGGCGCCCGAGGTTGCGCTGCCGCTGCTGGAGGCCGCCTGGCGCGAGGGCTTCGGCGCCACGGTGGACTTGCTCGGCGAGAAGGCAGTCAGCGAGCGCGAGGCGCTCGCTTACCAGGAGCGGTATCTGCAGCTCGTCGAGCGCCTGGCGGAGGCCATGGCCGCGTGGCCGCACCACCCCTTCGGCGGCGATTCGCAGACACCACGGGCCAATATTTCCGTGAAGCTTTCTTCGTTGTATTCCCGCAGCGCGCCCGCCGATACCGAGGGCACCGTGGCCGCGCTCAAGGAGAGGCTCCGGCCCATCCTGCGCCGGGCGCGCGACCGGCGGGCGTTCGTGTGCCTGGACATGGAGCTGTACCGGAGCAAGGACATCGCCTTGCGCGTGTTCCGCGAGCTGATGGAGGAGCCCGAATTCGCGGGCTTCGCCGATGCCGGGGTGGCGCTGCAGGCCTATCTCAAGGAGACCCTTGGCGACCTCCGGGAATTCATCGCGTGGAGCCGGCGGCTCGGTCGCCGCTTCACCGTGCGGCTGGTGAAGGGCGCGTACTGGGACTACGAGACGATCATCGCCCGGCAGGAAAACTGGCCCTGCCCGGTCTTCGAGGAGAAATGGCGCACGGACGCCAGCTTCGAGCAGTGCTGCCGGCTGTTGATGACGCACCACGACGTCGTCCGCGCGGCCATCGGCAGCCATAATGTGCGCAGCCTGGCCACGGCCATGGCGTTGGAACAGGAGCTGCGCCTGCCGCGTGGGAGCTACGAGTTCCAGGTGCTGTACGGCATGGGCACACCCATCGCCCGCGCCCTGCACGGGATGGGCTACTTCGTGCGCCACTATGCGCCGGTGGGCGATCTGGTGACCGGTATGGCCTATCTGGTGCGCCGGCTGCTGGAAAACACGTCCAATGAATCCTTCCTGCGCCAGCGCTTCGCGGAGGGGAAAAGCCCGGCGCTGCTGCTGCGCGTGCCGGCGCCGCCGGCGCAGTCCGTCGCGGCACCGCCACCGGAGCCGGCGTTCCGCAACGCACCCAAGCTCGAGTTCCAGCGCGCGGAGGTGGGCGCGCGGATGCGCGAGGCGATACGCCGCATGGCCTTACGCCTGCCGATGGAGGTGGGGCCGATCCTCGGCGGACGCCCGCTGCCTGCCGCCGCCGGCGGCGCGAAGCGCCGCTTCCGCCGCGTCAATCCCTCCCATCCCGATCGGGTGGTGGGCGAGGTGCGAGCGGCCGGCCCGGCCGAGGTCGAAGAGGCGCTCGCCCGGGCCGAGGCGGCATTCCCCGCGTGGCAGGCACGGCCCTGCCAGGAGCGGGCGGACCTGCTGCGTCGGGCCGCCGAACGGATGCTGTCGCGGCGGTTCGACCTGTGCGCCCTGATGGTGCACGAGACAGGGAAGACCTGGTACGAGGCCGATCTCGACGTGGTGGAGGCGGTGGATTTCCTCCGCTACTATGCCCGGCAGATGGAGCGGCTGGGCGAGCCACGCCGCACGCAGCCGCTGCCTGGGGAAGACAATAGGGTTCTGTACCAGCCGCGCGGGGTGGGCGCGGTCATCGCGCCATGGAACTTCCCGCTGGCCATCTCCACCGGAATGGCCAGCGCCGCGCTGGTGACGGGGAACTGCGTGCTCTACAAACCGGCCGAGCAGTCTTCGGTGACGGCAGCGATGCTGGTGGAGGTGTTGCTCGAGGCAGGCATCCCCGGCGACGTGCTGGCGTTCCTGCCCGGCTATGGCGAGGAGATCGGGGCGGCGCTCGTGGCGGACCCGCGCATCCGCTTCATCGCCTTCACCGGCTCGAAGGACGTGGGGCTGAAGATCGTGGAAGCGGCGGCCCGCACCCACACCGGCCAGCGCGCCATCAAGCGCGTCATTGCCGAAATGGGCGGCAAGAATGCGATCATCGTCGACGACGACGCCGACCTCGACGAGGCGGTGCGCGGCATCCTGCAGTCGGCGTTCGGCTACCAGGGGCAGAAGTGCTCCGCCGCGTCGCGGGTGATCGCCCTACCCCTCGTGTCCGACCGCCTGCTCACGCGGCTCGGCGAGGCGGTGCGCGACCTCCGCCTGGGGCCGGCAGAGGCACCGGGCCCCGACGTGGGGCCGCTGATCGACGAAGACGCCCTGGCCAAAGTGAGGCGCTACCTGGCGCAGGGGGAGCGGACGGCGCGGGTGGTCGCCCGCGCGGGGCCGGTGCCCGCCGAAGGCTTCTTCGTCCCGCCGACCGTGTTCACGGACGTGGAGCCGGACTCACCCCTGGTGCAGGAGGAGATCTTCGGACCGGTACTGGTGGTGCAGCGCGCGCCCGGCTTCGATGCAGCCCTGGCGCTGGCGAACGGCACCCCCTATGCCCTCACGGGCGGGGTCTATTCGCGCAGTCCCCGCCACCTCGAGCAGGCCAGGCGCGAATTCCGGGTGGGAAACCTCTACATCAACCGGGGGATCACCGGCGCGGTGGTGCAGCGGCAGCCGTTCGGGGGATTCGGGATGTCGGGCATGGGCTCCAAGGCGGGCGGGCCGGACTACCTGCTCCAGTTTCTGGAA
The DNA here is from genome assembly GCA_016204605.1 of Candidatus Lambdaproteobacteria bacterium. Lineage (GTDB taxonomy): Bacteria > SAR324 > SAR324 > SAR324 > JACQKK01 > JACQKK01. Next base: position 14,882 of record JACQKK010000048.1, on the reverse strand, counting down.
CCCCGCACGATCACGGAAAACCTGCTCCGCCAGGGCTTCGCGCCGCCAACCGGCTGAATCCGGGGGCTGTTCTGCCGGGCGTTCGGCAGAGCGCAGGACGTTCCGCACGGGGTCTTTCGATCCGGCTAACGGTGAGTCCCTCGAAACGCCACATCCTCTTGAAGGCGGCACGCGAACCCGTTCCCGCCACACGCCGGCGAGGTACGACCCGACTTCGCGACCTGCGGCGCGCCCCGGCACGCTGCACGCCCTATTCCTGCAGTTGTCATTCCTGCAGTTGTCGGGCAATGACGATTCTCTGAATGTTGGACGTCCCTTCGTAGATCGGTACCGGAACCAGGTCGAGCATTCGCATTAGCGCATCCGTGTCCGAAGTCACGAGACTTCCGCCGAAGTATTCGCCGATCGAGAACGCCACCTTCTTGCACTCGACCGTCGCAAACAGCTTCGTGGCCGAGGCCATCAGACCCGCGGGATGGCCGGCATCGACATGGATCGAGGTGCGCTCCACGAGGGACCATGCGGCCAGCAGGCTCGCATAAGCATCCGCGAAGTCGAATTGCACGGCCTGGTTCTCCCAGACCATCCGGCCGAACTGCGAGCGCACCTTGGTGACGTACGCGAAGGCGTCGTCAAACACCCGTGCGGCGAGGCCCGCGGCCTGTGCCGCGATATTGATGCGCCCGCGATCGAGGGTCGACATGGCAATGCCGAAGCCCGTGTTGATGCCGCCCAGCAACGCCCCATCGGGCACGACGACATCCTCGAACGAAAGTTCGCAGAAATCCGAGCTCCTGAGGACATGCTTATCGATCCGCTTCACCGTGAGCCCCGGAAGCGCGAGTCCCGGTGTTTCGCTTTCCACGAGGAACGCCGAGATGTCGTGGGGACCCGCTCCCGTTCTTGCGAAGACGACCGCGACCGAGGCATGCAAGGCATTGGTGATGAAGGTCTTGCTTCCGTTCAGAACCCACCCATCCTTCTTCCTGGCGGCGCGCGTCTTCATGGCCGCCGCGTCAGAGCCTGAATCCGGTTCCGTCAAGGCGTAGCACCCGAGCATCTCGCCGGAGGCCAGCCGCGGGAGATACGCTTCCTTCTGCCTTCTGTTCCCGGCATGGAGGATCGGAAACGCCGCGAGCGACGTGTCCGCCGTCCAGATGAGATGAAGAGACCCCCAGGCATAGGCAAGCTCGCGGGCAACGAGGGATGCGAGCAGCACGCCGCGGCCAAGTCCACCGTATTCCTTTGGAATCGTGAGACCCAGCAGGCCCATGTCTGCCAGTTGCGGTACGAGCGCATCGGGAAACCTCCCTTCCCGTTCGTGGGTCTTGTACAGCGGCGCCACGCTCCGGTCCAGGAATGTCCTGACCGAGCCGATCATTTCCATCACCTCGGCATCATGGTGGTCATGCCAATTCATCGGCGTCCTCGTCTTCGGCAGAATTCGTCATCGGCATCCCGACCTGGACCGCCCGATCGAAACTCCGCAATGGCTTCCGAACGGCGTGGCCGCATCCTTTCCGGCTCTAGATGCGATCGCGGCGCAAGGACCGCGGCAGCCGGTCGAGCCGGGTGATCGTCTCCAGATCGCCGGCGTCCATTCGCACCGAGCCATCCATGAGCAGATTGGTGAGCGCGGCGCCATCCGTGATCCACGCGAGCACAGACTTCGGATCGTCGATCGCGAGCAGCACATCGGGTTCGCCCGTCCGCGCAGGCATATCGGCATCGACCGATAAGACCTTGTCGTCGATACGGACGTCCACCGTTCCACCCCCCGTTTGAAATCGTATGCTGCGTCTCCACCCGGCGAGATCGGCCTGTGCGCGTCCGCTGCGGGCCACCCGCCCGGAGAGATCACTCAGCAGGCCGACGAATCTTGCGAAGTCGGCCCGGAACCGGGGGCGCACCAGCAGCGGTGCCCGGACTGTCTTCGCCGCGATCAGATCACTCTCCATGAGCGGGGTGCGCTGTATGTCCGGTGCTCTCAATTCTGATTCGGCCACCACGAAAATGTCCTGCAAGCTGCCCTCGCGCGTGTTCTTGAACACGACCTTTACCGGAGTGTTTTTGTTGACGATTCCTGGACGCATCATTCCGGTCGTCGTCCGCACGCGCACCGGAAGCGCGGTATCGCATTCCCGGCCTCGCTCGTCTCTCAGGAAAACATAGCCGTTGGCAAACGGTGCCTCGTTCTTGAATCGGGACGGCGCAAAGAACACAATCACCGGCGCGGCCGCCATCACGCCGCGATCACCGATTGAAACCCGCTCCATTTCCACGAAGTTGCACTCCGGACATCGGGTCTGAAAAGGAGGACAAATGGTTTGTTTGCAGGACGGACAGAAATGTCCGGTAATGCGACATTCGTCCCTCAGAGCCACGAAGAATGGAGAGAGTTCTCCCGCGGAGTGTTTCATGGCGGTGAACATGGCCTCATTCCTGACAATGATCGGGGATCCCGTTGGTCCGATCACGTCCTCGCGTTCGCTGCGGGGCAGCATCTCCGGGGGTATGATCATCCTATCGCGTGTCATGGCTATCCCCTCCTTTCGAGGACGAACACCACGCCATACATCGAGAGAGAGGCGCCGGTGCCATGCACCAACCCGTGGTCGAGGTCGCGCGCCTTCATCTCGCGCATCACGCTCCAGGTGGACATCATGTTGGAGCCGCCGACGAAATGGCCCCCGAAGATCAGTCCGCCCGATGGATTCACGAGCAGCCTTCCTCCCGGCATGACGATGCCCTCCTCGACCAGATCGTTCGCACGCCCAAGCGGAACGACCCCCATTTCGGACAGCGTGATCATGAGCTGCGGTGCGAAGGCGTCGTGCGCTTCGATGACCTGGATATCCTCGATGGTCAGTCCCGCTTCCCGGAGTGCTCGCTGCGTTGCGAGTCGATCGGAATGGATGCGATGGAGCACCTTGTACCGGCTCACGTCACGTCCCACGAAATACGGTTCGTTCGCCGCACCGACGCCGGTGATCCAGATCGGCTCTCGTCCAGTCTCCTTCCGCAGTTCTTCAGCCTTCTCCGGCGATGCGAAGATGAGGGCGCACGCGCCCTCCGTGTAGACGCACGTTTCGAGCACGCGGATGGGGAAAACGACGTAACGCGAGTTGCAGACCTGTTCCGCCGTGACGGTCTCGTCGCGGCGCTGGGCGTAGGGGTTGAGGTGCGCCTGCGTGGAAAGCAGCTCGACAAGCCGGGCGCGGGCGGAAAGCGCAAGATCGCCGGGATGCTCGTCCATATAGGCTTGAATCACCTGCGCATAGCTTGAGGAGGCGTGCGCCCCGAGCGGGCGCTCGAACCACGGATCCCAGGAATAGGCGATGGTCTGGACAACCGCCGGCGTCGGGCTTTCGGCTTCATAGTCGTAACAATCGAGCGCTTTTTCTACGCCCAGCACCAAGACCATGTCGTGTTTCCCGCTCGCCACCATCGTGTGGGCGGCGAGCATCGTGTAAGCCCCGGTGGCGCCGCCGCTGGATACCCGCAGCAACGGCTTGTTCGCGAGACCGATGATGCTCTGCAGGGGGCTTTCGGGAATGGCCTGAAACTCGAAGATGTCGTTGTAGATGCCGATCGCTCCCGCCTCGATGGCATTGATATGGATGCCCGCATCCTTGATGGCCTCGGCGACCGCCCACTGGGCAAGCTCCCAATAGGTCTTGTCGATCCATCGCGAACGGCAGGGAATCATGCCGGCGCCGATGATCGCAACGTCTCTCATGGCGGCTCGCTCTCGCTGAAGGTTCGGAAAGGCGGCTCCGGGTTCAGGATGTGAGGAGAGCAGCGTCGCTTCGAATCCGAAGCCGAATGCCATCATGCCGTTTGCGGATCGGAGGCTGGGCCCGGACGGGCCGGGAGCTCGCAGCCGCCCCCTGGGCGCGCCATCGCAGGCGAGCGTTGATCCCCCGAAAGCGGCAGGTGCCTCGTCGGTGAGGCTCCGCCTTTTTACGCGGAACGTCCATCCTCGCCAGCGGAAGCGGCGGCCGGCGCGGGAGCATCTCCGCGGATGGGCAGGAGCGTATCGCCGGGCGTTCGCCATCCGCCCAGGTCGGTTGCCCGCGGGTTCGACGGCGCCGGCGACCTCCTGGGCGCCGCACGCCTGGCACCGCACGCCTGGCGCCGCCATCGAGAGGCGTGTTTGTCAGCGCAGGCGGGCGGGAGTACCCTCGAGGCGTACCGACTTGGAAACCCACGCGGAAAAGGAGGAGTCACGCCGCAAGCGGCGGCGGGATGCTTGCGCAGGGGGGCGCCATGAACGCGCAGGCCTTCGACCTCGATGCCAAGTACACCACCCGCGAGGGACGGGTGGCGATGACCGGGCTCCAGGTGCTTGTGCGTCTGCCGATGGATCAGTGCCGGCGGGACCGCGCAGCCGGCATCCGGTTGGGGACGTTCATCAGCGGCTACCAGGGCTCGCCGCTCGGCGAGTTGGACAAGCACATCCAGCGGGCCGGCCCGCTGCTGGCCGAGCACGACATCGTCTGGCAGGCGGGCATCAACGAGGATGTGGCGGCCACCGCCGTGTACGGGTCGCAACTGCTCGACCATTTCCCCCACAGCCGCTACGACGGGCTGCTCGGCGTCTGGTACGGCAAGTCGCCCGGGCTGGACCGGGCTGGCGACGCCGTCCGCCATGCCAATTTCGTGGGCACGGGCACCCACGGCGCCGCGCTGCTGCTGTGCGGCGACGATCCCGCCTGCAAGAGCAGCACCCTCCCGAGCGACAGCGCCGTTGCCCTGTACGACCTGTATCTCCCCACGCTCGTGCCGGGCGATCCGCAGGCGGTGCTGGAGCTGGGGCTGCACGCCATCGCCCTCTCCCGCTATAGCGGCCTCTGGGCGGCGCTCAAGATCGTCACGAACGTCGCCGATGGCGGGGCCATCGTCGAGGTGCACCCCGACCAAGTTCGCGCCGTGCTCCCCGAGCTCGAAATCGAGGGGCGCCCGTTCAAGAAGCGCCAGGAGCTGCGCCTGCTGCCGCCTTTCAGCGTCGAGATCGAGCGCATGATCCACTACGAGCGGATGGTGGCGGCGCGGGCCTATGTGCGGGCCAACCGGCTCGACCGGATCACGGTACGCGGCGCGAAGGACCGGCTGGGACTGATCGCCTCCGGCAAGACCTACGACGATTTGGTGCTGGCCCTGCGCATGCTGGGCCTGGGCGAAACCGAACTGCGCGACACCGGCATCCGCCTGTACCGGCTCGCCTTGACCGCCCCCGTCGAGCCCGAAGGGCTGGCGGAGTTCGCCGAGGGGCTCGAGGAGATCGTGGTGGTCGAGGAGAAGCGCGGACTGACGGAGCTTCTGATCCGGAGCGCCCTGTTCAACCGGCCGCGCCATCCCGCGGTCTTCGGCAAGTTCGATGACCAGGGCCGGCCGCTGTTCCCCATCCAGGGCGAGATGCAGCCCGACCAGCTCGCTCGGCTGCTCGGGGCGCACGTGGCGCGGCGGCTGGCCTGGCCGGCACTGGCGGAGCGCCTGCGACCGCTCACGGCGCTGGCCCAACGCGGTTATGGCCCGATCATGGCGCGCACCCCGTACTTCTGCAGCGGCTGCCCCCACAACACCTCCACGCGCGTGCCCGAGGGCGAACAGGTGGGCGGAGGGATCGGCTGCCACACCATGGCGCTCACCATGGATCGCGGTGTCGTCTGGCTGACCCAGATGGGCGGCGAGGGGGCGCCCTGGCTCGGGCTCGCGCCATTCACCGAAAAGCCCCACCTGTTCCAGAACGTGGGCGACGGCACGTATTTCCATTCGGCGAGCAAGGTGTTCGAGGCCTGTATCGCCGCCCGGGCCAACATCACCTTCCGCCTGCTCTACAATTCCGTCTCGGCGATGACGGGCGGCCAGGTACCGGTGGGCTTTCTCACCCCGGTCGATCTGGCCCGCAGGCTCGCAGCGGAAGGCGTCGTGGAAGTTGTGATCGTCGCTGAGGATGTGTCGGCCTATGCCAGGCGCCATTACGGCGCGGCCATCCGTGTCGAGCCCCGCGCCGAGTACGACCGGGTGCTGCGCGAGCTGGCCCGGGTACGCGGCGTGACCGTGATCGTGTTCGATCAGCAGTGCGCGGCCGAAAAGCGCCGCGCCCGCAAGCGGGGCCTGCAGGCCACGCCGCGTCGGCGCGTCGTCATCAACGAGGCGGTGTGCGAAGGCTGCGGCGATTGCGGCGTCAAGTCCAACTGCCTGTCAGTGGTGCCGGTGGAAACCGAGTACGGCCGCAAGACCCGGATTCACCAATCGTCCTGCAATCTCGACTACTCCTGCCTGGCCGGCAACTGTCCCGCCTTCATGACCATCGAGCTGGGCGCAGGGACGCGCCCCGTGCAGCGGCCCGGCCTGGCCAAGCCGCTCCAGGAGGTGCCGCCCGAGCCGCCGCGCCGGCCGTCTTGCGCCAGGCCGTACACGGTGCTGCTGGTGGGGATCGGCGGCACGGGCGTGGTGACGGCGGACGCGCTGCTGGTCACGGCAGCGCAGCTCGAGGGGAAGTACGCGCTGCACCTCGACCAGACCGGATTGGCGCAGAAGGGCGGTGCCGTGGTGTCGAACTTCATCGTCTGCGAATCCCCGCTGGCCCGCCCCAACAGGATCGCGGCGGGTGAGGCCGATCTGGTGCTGGCCTTTGACCTGCTGGGAGCGGTCTCGGCTGACAACCTGAACCGCTGTCGTCCCGAGCGCACGGTGGTGATGGCCAACACCCATGCCACCGCCACGGCCCAGGTCGTCACCGATGTGCGCGCCGAGTATCCGGCCCTCGAGGCGCTCAAGGCGCGCCTGGAACGCTGGACAGAACGCGAGCGCAACCAATACGTCGACGTCGGCGCGCTTACCGATCCGCTGTTCGGCGACCACATCGCCGACAACGTGTTCCTGCTGGGAGCGGCCTATCAGGCTGGGCTGCTGCCCCTCCGCGCTGAATCCCTCGAGGCGGCCATTTCCGGCAACGGCGTCCAGGTGGCGGAGAACCTGAGCGCCTTCCGCTGGGGCCGCGCCTGGCAGCATGAGCCCGACGTCGTGCTGCGCGCGATCCGCGGCGACCGGCCGATCGAATCGCCCGGCCAGGCTGCCCTGCGCCGGCTGGCGCGCCATGCCCCGCGCCAGGTATCGGCGTACCGTGCTCTCGTGGCGACGCTGCCGCCCGGCAAGCGCCTGGCAACGCTGCTGGAGCCCCGCCTCGCCGATCTGATCCTCTACCAGGACGCCGCCTGCGCCCGCGGGTATCTGGATGCGGTGGCCCGCGTGGCCGCAGCCGAACGCGAGCGCGCCCCGGGTCGCACCGAGCTGACCGAAGCGTTCGCGCGGGGGCTGTTCAAACTGATGGCGTACAAGGACGAGTACGAGGTGGCGCGCCTCTGGCTACAGCACCCGACCCGCGCGCAGGTGCGTGCTGCCTACGAGGGCCCGCTCACCTGGCGTTATCACTTGCAGCCGCCGCTGCTGAAGGCGTTCGGGTTGCGCCGCAAGCTCGGAATCGGCGAATGGATCGTGCCCCTGTTCCGCGTGCTCGCGGCGCTGAAAGGGCTGCGCGGCACGGGGCTGGACCCCTTCGGCTGGCTGCCCGCGCGGCGGGAGGAGCGGCGGCTGATCGGCTGGTATCGCCAGCTCGTGTTCGCGCTGCTGCCCACGCTCGGCCACCACAACCACGGTCTCGCCGTGCAGGTAGCCTCCCTGGCGGACGGAATCCGGGGTTACGAGGAGGTCAAGGCGCGGAACGTCGCGTGGGCAGAGGGCGAGTCCCGGCGGCTGCTCGAAGCCTACGGCACGCTCCGACCCGTGCGCCAGGCCGGGTGATGCGGACCAGGCGCCTCCAGCGGCCGCGGATTCGAGTCGGAGGGCGCGTGGGCCGCCCGGAACCGCCGTGAACCGGCGGGGTGGCTGCGCTAGTTGTCCAGCCACACCTCCTGAAGGCTCCACCCGTTGTAGATGCTGGTGTGGGGCAGCCAGTTCTTCACGTAGGGGTAGTGCGGATAGTAGAACTTTCGGTAGGCGAGATAGGGCCGGGCGACCTCGTGCTGCAACTGGATGTCGATGCTCCTCACGAGTGCGCGACGCTTGTCGGAGTCCAGCTCGAGGGATTGCTGAACGAATTTCCGCTCGACCTCGGGGTTGCAGTAATCGGAGTAGTTCCGTTGCGAGGTGCACTCGTAGTTCTCGAACAGCACCGCATCGGGGTCGTCGATCCCGATGGCCGTGGCGTTCAGGCCCATCTGGTAATCGCGCCGCGCCACCAGCCCGTACCAGATCGCGATTTCGACCGTCTTGAGGGTGGCCTCGATGCCCACCTCCCGCAGTTGGTCGATGGCCAGAGTCGCCGGCCCGACGTACGCCGATTCCCCGCGGGTCGTGATCTCGATGCGGAGCGGTTTGTCCGGCCCGTAGCCTTCGGCGGCCAGCATCCTGCGGGCTTCGGCCTTGTTCTGCTGCGGATCGCCATAGCCCGGCAGCGCCTTGATCTGCTCGCCGGTCAGCCCCCAGATGCCCCAGGGGTGGGGTATCATGGCGCCGCCCGGTTCGGCCCCGCCCTTGTAGATGCTGGTGAGGAAGGCGTGGCGATCCATGGCCAGGTTGATCGCCTGGCGCAGGCGGAGATTGTTCAACGGAGCCCGCTTGGTGTTGACGATGATATTGATGGTGGCATTGCTGACGATCTCCACGAACTTCAGCTCCGGTCGCCCCTGCTTGAGGGTCAGGTATTGCGGCCGGGTCACCGTGTTGATCGTGCCCGTATCCACCTGGTTGGCGATGAGGGCGGAAACCTGCGTCGGGGCCGACTTGATGATGTGGAACTTCGCGCCGTCCAGGTATGGCCGGCCCTTGACGAAGTAGGCGGGGTTCTTCACCACTTCAACGTACTGATCGCGCTTGAACTCCTTCAAGGTGAACGGCCCGGTGCCCACCGCGTCGACCCGCACCTCGGCCGCTGTCTTGTGGGCCGGATATACGGGCGACATGCCGCTCGCCAGCATCGCCAGCAGCGACGGTTGTGGTTGCTTCAGCTTGAAGACCACCTCATGGTCCCCTTGGGTCACGATCTCCGAGACGTTGCTGTACCAGAGCTTGCGCGGATTGAGCTTGAGCCCGCCTTCCCCGACGCCTCGCACCATATCGAACGTGTGCTGGACATCCTTGCTGGTGAAGGGCTTGCCGTCATGCCAGCGCACCCCGCGGCGGAGCGCGAACGCGAGGTCGCGGTTGCCGTTGCGCCAGCTCCAGCTCTCCGCGAGGTCGGGCACCACGGTTTCCAGCGTTTCCTTGGCCTGGAAGACGTCGAACACGACCACGCGGTTGTAGACCGTGGACATGGGCGCCGTCGTGTCGGTGGATGCCCCCTCGTGAATGGACAGGTTGGGCGGGTTGTCCCGAATCGTGGCCCGCAGCACGCCACCGTGCTTCTGGCCATGCGCCTGCCCCAGCACCAATAGCGATGACAGCAGCACAGCGCCCAGCGCCCCGAACCAGCATTTCGGGCCCATGCGCTTCCTTTCTCCGCTTGGTTTCTCGGCGAACGTGCGTGTGCCCCAGCGGGCCTCTGCCGCATCGGCGGCGAACGCCGGACTCGCCGATCCGTCGATGTCCCTGCCTTAGCACCGGGCTGAATCGGAAGTCAATTCTCAGGCCGGAACCTTCAACTTGGCTTTGAGACCTCGGCGGGATATGATTCGTCCGGGGAAGGGGCAGAGAAGCGGTTTTCTGCCTGTCAATCGAAACTGGTAAGCCGCTGGACGATGGGCGGGTGAGTCCGGCCGCCTCCGTGGCGGCATGGGCCACCCGGGATCGGCCTGCGCCGAGGCCCGCCGTGTGGCCCGGTGCGCGCGGCCTTGCGCGATGGGGTTGCGAGACGCCCTGGCCAAGCCTCGCCGTATCGAAAGCAGCACAAGTTGAGGGGGGAGATATGAAACAGCACATTTGGGGGATGCTGACCGTCCTGCTGGGTGCAACGCTCCCGTTCAGCGGAAGCACGGTGCTGGCCGACCACCGATCGGGCAATGTCGTGCTGGTCGGCGGCGCCATTTCGCAGACGGGCCGCTACGCCGAGCCTGCGGGCCGCCAGTACAACTCGGTCAAGCTGTGGGTGGACCAGGTGAACCAGCGCGGGGGGCTGCTGGGACACAAGGTCCTGCTCACCATGCTCGACGACAAGTCGGACACCCAGACCGCGATCAAGCTGTACGAGAAGCTGATCACCGAGGACAAGGTGGACCTGCTGGTGGGGCCGTATTCCAGCGGAATCACCGACGCCGTCGCCAACGTGACGGAACGCTACCACATGCCCATCGTGGCCTACGGCGCGGCCTCCGCCGACATATGGGAGCGGGGCCGCAAGTACATCTTCGCCGTGAACGACATCGCCGAGAACTACCAGAAGGGCGCGGCGCACCTGGCGAAGCAGATCGGCGTCAAGCGCATCGCCATCATCGGCGAGGACAGCCTGTTCCCGCGGATGTCCCGCAAGGGGCTGGAACAATGGGCCAAGCAGCTCGGACTCCAGGTGGTGGTGGCGGAGAACTACGCGACGCAGAAGCAGGGCGACTACACCGCACTGCTGCAGAAGATCAAGGCCCAGCGCGTCGAAGCGATCTTCTCGAACAGCTACTTCGATGACGCGGCTGCCCAGATCCGGCAATTGCGGGAGATGAACTACGACGTGAAGTTCTTCGCCAGCACGGTGGGTCCCGGTCTGCCGCGCTTCGCCAAGGATCTCGGACCGACCGCCGAGTACGTGCTGGGCTTCAGCCAATGGGAGCCGAATCTCTCGCTGGGCCACCCCGGCATGAAGGAATTCATCGATGCCTACAAGGCGCGCTACGGCACCGAGCCCAACTACCACTCCGCCTCGGCCTATGCCTCGATGCAGGTGTTCGAGGCCGCGGTCAAGCAGGCCGGCAGCTTCGACCGCGAGAAGCTGCGCGATGCGCTGTCCACCATTCAGGTGCGAACGATGTTCGGCACGTACAAGGTGGACGAGAAGGGGATGACCAACCACGAGGGGCTGACTTTCCAGATCCGGAACGGCAAGCGGATGATCGTGTGGCCGCCCCATCTTGCCGAGGTCAAGCCCATCCTGCCCGTACCGAAGTGGAGCGAGCGGTGAGCGGGCAGCCCGCCTGATCGCCGCCACCGCGTCACTGTATCGTCCTGGCCGGGCCGGGGTCGCTCACAGCGTCCTGGCCCGGCGCCGGGGCCGCAACGTGCAGGCTCCCGCGGGTCCAGCGAGGAGGTCGCCAGCGCATGGAACAGGCGGAGATTCGCAGGGTGTACCTGCTGGGGGCGTTCATCGTGGCCGCCTTCGCGACCCCGTTCGCCGTGGGCGCCTGGTCGGGAAACATCTTCTACGACCGGCAGTGGCTGATGGATCTGATCACGGTGTGCCTGAACGGGCTCCTGCAAGGCGGGGTGTATGCCATGTACGGCGTCGGGCTGACCCTGATCTTCGGCGTGATGCGGATCATCAACGTGGCCCACGGGGAGATCGTGATGCTGGGCGCCTACCTGACCTGGGTGCTCTTCAACGCGCCCGAGTACCTGGGGCTGGGCTGGCACCTGGACCCCCTGCTGACCATGGTGATCACGCTGCCCATCGCCTTCGCGCTGGGGTTCGCCATCCAGAAGGTGCTGCTGAACGCGGTCGTGGGCGGCCCGGAACTGACGCCCCTGTTGATCACGTTTGGCGTGGGCATCGCGATGATCAACCTCGTCGAGTGGATCTTCACGACCGACTACCACACGATCCCCTATCAACCCGATGCCTTCCACATCACGGAAACGATCTTCGTCGGGAAGAACAAGATCATCAGCTTCGCCATGGCTCTGGCTATCTCGTTGGGCGTGTTCCTGTTCCTCAAGCTGCACCGGCTCGGCAAGGCCATCCGGGCAACCGCGCAGAACCCCGAGGTGGCCATGGTGTGCGGCATCGATGTCCAGCGCATCTACCTGGTCACCTTCGGGCTGGGAGCCGCGCTGGCCTCGGCCGGGGGCGCGCTCGTCTCCATCCAGTTCGGGTTCAATCCCGAAACGGGGGTGCAATACACGGTGGTCGCCTTCGCCATCATCGTGCTGGGTGGCCGGGGGCACTATCTCGGCGCGATGCTGGGCGCGGTGCTGCTGGCCGTGCTGGAAAACCTGGTGTCGTTCATGGTGCCGAACGGCTCGGCCATGGTGGAGATGGCCGCCTACACCATGATCGTCGGTGTGCTGCTGATCCGCCCGCAGGGACTGCTGGGCGTCAAGGAAACCTGAGGGGAGCGCCCGATGACGAGTCGCGAGCATCTCCGTTATCTGGCCTACCTGGGGGCATTCCTCGTCTTCCTGGCCGTGCTTCCCTTTCAGATCGGCGTGTACTACCGCAGCTTCGTCATGTTCACCATGATGTGGGTGGTGCTCGCCCTGAGCTGGAACATCATCAGCGGCTACACCGGGTACATCTCCTTCGGCCACGTCGTGTTCTACGGCGTGGGCTCCTACGCATCGGCGATCCTGGTGGCGGACCACGGCTGGCCCTGGATTCCCACGCTGCTCGTGGGCGCCGTGGTCGGGCTCGCCGTGGCGATCCTGATCGGCTATCCGGTGCTGCGCCTCAAGGGCCCCTACTTCGCGATCGCCATGCTGGGCGCCGCGGAGGGCACCCGCGTACTGGTCACCGTGTGGGACAGCCTCACCCACGGCGGGCTGGGGATCAACCTGCCCAACGTGGAGAACTCGATGGAGACCTATTTCGCCATGCTGGCGCTGATGGTGGTGACCATTCTGGTCAGCTACTGGGTGGGCCACAGCCGCTTCGGCATCCGTCTCAACGCCATCCGCGAGGACGAGCTGGCGGCGGAGGCGCTCGGCGTCAACACGACGCTCTACAAGATGGCGGCGTTCTCGCTCTCGGCGGTCTTCCCGGCCATCGCCGGTGGGATTCAGGCGAACAAGACGCTCTACATCAACCCCGACGGCGAGTTTCTGCTCCTGATCACCATCACCATGACGCTGATGACCATGTTCGGCGGCAAGGGCACGGTGATCGGTCCGATCGTGGGCGCAATCCTGCTGTACCTGTTCCAGGAGGTCGTCTGGGTGAAGTTCCCGTTCTTTCACCTGATCATGTTCGGGGCCTTCCTGATCCTGGTGGCGCGATTCATGCCGCGCGGCATCGTCGGGCTGTTCATCGCCCGCGGCTGGGCCCGCAAGGGCATGGTGCACTGAGCGAGGAACCGATCGTATGGGCGCTCAACCGCCGGAAATCGCCCTGGACATCCGCGATCTCCGCAAGAATTTCGGGGGCATCAGGGCCGTCGATGGCTGCAGCCTGGCCTTTCCCCGTGGGCAGATCTCGGGGCTGATCGGCCCGAACGGGTCGGGCAAGACGACCACCTTCAACCTGCTGACCGGGGTCATCGCCCCGGACAGCGGCGCGATCTACTACAACGGCGACAATCTGGCCGGTCTGAAGCCCTACCAAGTCTTCCGCAAGGGCATCACCCGCACCTTCCAGATCACGCGCATCTATCGCGAGATGACGGTGTTCGAGAACATGCTGTCGGCCTCCAGGCTGAGCGTGCCCGAGCGACAGGGGCGCGCCCGGGCCGAGGAGCTGATGGCGTTCGTCAACCTCACCCACCTGCGCGACGAGTACGGCGGCAACCTCTCCTACGGACAGCAGAAGCTGCTCGAGTTCGCCCGCGCCCTCATGCCGGACCCGGACGTGATCCTGCTGGACGAGCCGGCCGCCGGCATCAACCGCACGCTGCTGGCGGACCTGCTGACGCACATCCATCGGCTGCAGGGGATGGGCAAGACCATCGTCATCATCGAGCACGACATGAACGTGATCATGAACCATTGCGCCAAGATATTCGTGATGGACTACGGCCTGAAGATCGCCGAGGGTCCCGCCCAGGAGATCCAGCGCAACGAGCAGGTCATCACGGCCTATTTCGGACACCGCTGAGATGGCGTTACTGGAGCTGTGGAACGTCGAAGCCGGCTACGGCCGCATCCAGATCCTCCACAAGGTCTCGCTGCACGTGGAGGCGCGGGAGGTGGTGTCCGTGATCGGCCCCAACGGGGCGGGCAAATCCACGACGTTCAAGGTGATCATGGGGTTCATCGATCACCTGGGCGGCGACATCCGCTTCGACGGGACGAACATCCTGGGCAGCCGGCCAGACCAGATCCTGGCCCGCGGGCTCGGCTACGTGCCCCAGGGGCGGATCGTCTTCAACCAGATGACCGTGCGCGAGAACCTCGAGATGGGCGGCTACGTGCAGCGCGACCGGGAAAAGCTCCGCGAATCGATGGAGTACGTGTTCTCGCTGTTTCCCCGCCTGGCCGAGCGCCAGAAGCAGCTCGCGGGCACCATGAGCGGCGGCGAGCAGCAGATGCTGGCCATGGGCCGCGCGCTCATGACCCGGCCGCGCATGCTGATGCTGGACGAGCCCTCCCTGGGCCTCAGCCCGCGCTTCGTCGACGAGGTGTTCGACAAGATCGCGGCGCTGGCCCGCGAGGAGCTCACCATCATGCTCGTCGAGCAGAACGCCGCGCGCTCGCTGGAGATTTCCGACCGCGGCTATGTGCTTGAGCTGGGCCGAAACCGCTATGAAGGCTCCGGCCACGAGCTGCTCCACAACGACGAGGTGCGGCGCATGTATCTCGGCGGTTAGTCCCGCTGCTCCGTTGAGCCGCTCGCGGCGCGCCGGCAGCCAATTCGCTCGCTTCCGGGGCGGCCGCCGCTGCCCCGGCCGGCGGGCTACCGGGCCATGCTGCTCGCGCTGCTGCTGCCTGATTCCGATTCCAAATCAACAGTAGGAAGAATCCGCGTGCCTGAGGAGCCCTGCGCAGCAGGGCGTCTCGAAGGCCGCGACCCCCACCGACGCGCCCTT
>JACQKK010000047.1 GCA_016204605.1 Candidatus Lambdaproteobacteria bacterium | reverse complement strand
GGCTGGCACCTCACCCCGCCCTTCGGGCACCCCTCTCCACGATGTGGAGAGGGGCCGGGGGAGAGGTTTTCCAGGCCAATCGCACCATCGATCCGGCTCGTGACGGCTCGTCGAAGCGACTGACTTTGGACTTGCCCTGGATGCGAGAAGTGACTCAGTTTGAATTTTCCCAATGGGACAGCAACAGCGAGACCCCTCGCGAAGCCTGTCCTGCGCCTTGCGAAGGGCTCGGGGTGAGAACGCGATGTCATTCCGGGCGAAGCGAGCAATCTGCTTTTCTTTTCAAGCTGGGCCACTACCTTGCTGCGGCGCAGGGCAAGCGCAAGATCTTCTCCATCCGCGCGCCGCTCGCCGGCTGCAACGAGATCGCGGCAGCAAGCGGAACCGCACCACGGGCAACCTGGAGCGCGTCGCGGCCTCGCGCTGTGCTGTGCCCGCCCGCGGTTGCCCGGCTGCGGGCGGGGCGCTACGATGGAGGGCCGCGGCGGAAAGCGGGCCGCGGCCCGGGCTCCATCGGAGCCGGTCGCTTCACATCGCCAGGGGGCGGGCGCCCGATGCACTTCGAAGGCACGACGATCCTCTCGGTGCGGCAGGGGAGCCGCGTGGTGATGGCCGGCGATGGCCAGGTGACGATGGGCCAGACCATCGTCAAGGCTACCGCGCGCAAGGTGCGCCGCCTGCATGAGGGGCGCGTGCTGGCCGGCTTCGCCGGCTCGACCGCCGACGCCTTCACCCTGTTCGAGAAGTTCGAGGGCAAGCTGCAGGAGTTCAACGGCAACCTGCTGCGCGCGGCGGTCGAGCTGGCCAAGGAATGGCGCACCAGCCGCATGCTGCGCAACCTCGAAGCCCTGCTGACCGTGGCCGATGCGGGCAGCTCGCTGATCATCTCCGGCAACGGCGACGTGATCGAGCCCGAGGACGGGCTGATGGCGATCGGGTCCGGCGGCATGTTCGCGCTGGCGGCGGCCAAGGGGCTGCTGGCCCACGGCAACCTCGACCCGCGCCGGGTGGCCGAGGAGGCGATGGCCATCGCCGCCGCGATCTGCATCTACACCAACAACCAGATCACCATCGAAGAGCTATAGCGCGCATGACCGCCACCGTCGCCACCGCCGCCACCGCCCTCACGCCGCGCCAGATCGTCGAAGAGCTGGACAAGTACATCATCGGCCAGCCCGAGGCCAAGCGCGCGGTGGCGGTGGCCCTGCGCAACCGCTGGCGCCGCCAGCAGGTGCCCGAAGAGCTGCGCGACGAGATTCTGCCCAAGAACCTCACCCTGATCGGCCCCACCGGCGTGGGCAAGACCGAGATCGCCCGGCGCATCGCCAAGCTGGTGGGCGCGCCCTTCCTCAAGATCGAGGCCAGCAAGTTCACCGAGGTCGGCTACGTCGGGCGCGACGTGGATTCGATCATCCGCGACCTGGCCGACGTGGGCGTGGCCATGGTCAAGCGCGAGCAGCGCGAGTCGGTCAAGGCCCGCGCGCGCACCCACGCGGAGGATCGCCTGCTGGAGGTGCTGGTGCCCTCGCAGAACGCCGCGGCATCGGGTCGCGGCCCGGCCGGCTTCGGCGCGGGCGGCCCGGCGGAACCCTCCACGCGCGAGAAGTTCCGGAACATGCTGCGCGAGGGCAAGCTCGACGAGCGGCAGGTCGAGATCGAGGTGGCCGAGCGCGGCGGGGGCATCGCCTTTGAAATGCTGCCCGTGGCCGGCATGGAGCAGATGGAGGGCAACCTGCGCGAGATGCTCGGCAACCTGATGCCCAAGCGCAAGAAGCGCCGCAAGATGACCATCGCCGAGGCCCTCCAGCAGCTCGAGCAGGAGGAGGCCGAGAAGCTGATCGACATGGACGAGGTGGGGCGGCTGGCCATCCGCCACGTCGAGCAGAACGGCATCGTCTTCCTCGACGAGATCGACAAGATCGCCGGCCGCAACACCACCGGCGGCCCCGACGTCTCCCGCGAGGGCGTCCAACGCGACCTGCTGCCGATCGTCGAGGGCTCGACCGTCAACACCAAGTACGGCCCCGTCAAGACCGACCACATCCTGTTCATCGCCGCGGGCGCCTTCCACGTCGCCAAGCCCTCCGACATGATCCCGGAGCTGCAAGGCCGCTTCCCGATCCGCGTCGAGCTCAAGCCGCTCGTGCGGGAGGACTTCGTGCGCATCCTCACCGAGCCCGAGAACGCCCTCATCAAGCAGTACGCCGAGCTGCTCAAGACCGAGGGGCTCACCATCACCTTCACCCCCGCCGCCATCGAGGAGCTGGCCGCCATCGCCGCCGACATGAACGCCCGCGGCGAGAACATCGGCGCCCGCCGCCTGCACACCATCCTCGAAAAGACGCTGGAAGAAGTGGCCTTCGAGGCCCCCGCCCTGGACGGCCAGACCATCGAGGTCACCCCCGCCTACATCCGCCAGCAGCTCGATCCCATCCTCAAGAACGAAGACCTGAGCAAGTATATTCTGTGAGGGGAACCGCTGGGTCGCCCCAGGGGATCGCTCCGCTGGGGCTCTCACAGATCCGGACGTGCGGGTTTCCCGCATCCGGCTCGTCAGGCCAGAGCTTCGTGGCGTTCGGCGACCGCGGAGTGGACGATGCGGACGGGGGGTAGCGGATGGCGCGCCAGGAACGCGCTGAACCACTGCCAGTTCCGTGGTGCATGCCACGACCGCCGCCCCAGCGACTTCTTCCACGCGCGTTCGACCTCGTGGTGGAAGCGAGCGAGGCCCCGTTCGTTACCGGTGATGCCGTTGAGCTTGCGATTTCACGATCATGCAGGATCGGGCGATGAGTTGCCTGCGGGGGCGGTCAGGTGGCGGAGGGCCCCGCTGCGCGCCCTTGCCCTGCGGTCCTGTCGTGGCTCCCCACTGGGACGGCAGGCTGCGCAGGAAAAAAACCGACAGCCCGCTTGAATGCCTCCGGCTGGTGGAGATTCGAGTCGTGGCGGGGTTAGGGATGATCACCTTGGTGGCCTAAGCATCTGGGCGGCCAGAAAGCTGGTGTCGCTGATGCCTTCCAGCACCAGCGACGGCACCGCAATGTTCTCCGGTCAACGATATTCCGAACTGAACGTGACTTCGCCTACTTGCCTTCCCGGCGGACCATCTTGAAGCGGTCGTCCTGGGCCCAGCTTTCGTTGTGGGGAAGCGTGTAGTAGGCTTCGAAAGTCATTGACTTGAACCTCCATTCGCCATCCTGACGCACACAATCGTCGTCGTAACGGCCAGCAACGATAAAGGCTTCGCCATTGTTGATGGTACGCGCCTCCATGTAGCTGACAGCACTGGCACGATTGCCATCGATGTTGACAATGTGATTATGAATGAACTGCTTGACGAATGGCAGCACCCTGGGCATGGATGCGAAAAACTTGGTCAGCGTCGCCCGGCCATTGGCCTTGCCAATGTAGCTGAAATCGAGCCAACCGTCCTCGGTGAACAGCAGTGGGATTTCGTCATAGGCGCCCTCGTTGATACATTGGTGGTAGCGGTGGCGTAGTTGGCGCACGGCCTCGATATCGCTCAGACGCTGCACCTGCGCTTCCACAGCGGCCAGGCGAGCTTCGGTATCACTGGTCATTCGCGTCGCTCCCTCGTCCGTTGATTCTGCATGAATCGACTTTAACAAAAACCAGTTCGCTCCGCGAGTTGGATGATGCGGAGCCCGAACGGCCCCCCAGCCGCCCCGCCTGCAGCACCTCGGCGAACGCCGGCAACCCGGCATGGCTGGTGAGAACAAGGTCCGTGTAGCCGTACTCGATCCGCATGCCTCTCCCTCCCTGGACAGAGCCAAAGGTATACGCACCACGCGGGTGCATCCAGAGAACCGCGGCAAAGCCGCTCTTGTCAAGGGAAAACCGGCGATGGCATGATTCGTGGTCACGGAATTAGGTATTACGAATGCGTCGCTCATTAGTGAGGAACACGATTACGTTACTCGATCGACCATCCAATACTCATATGTGCCGGTGCAAGCCCTTCAAATCCGCCATGGCTTCTGGAAGTGGCCCCACTCCCACCGCATCTCATAGACAGGAACATCTCGACACAGTTCCTTGAAGCTGGGATGATACGGACGGTCGCCTTGGCAAAGCTCGCAACCAATGAACACGGCGCGCATTGCCTCTCCGAGCGGAACATATATTGGACCAGCGCTTGGTTCCGTCAAGTACACGAATCGGTACTCACGCTCGCCCTGCCAGTCCGAAGATTTCAGGAACAGAAGTCTGTTGTAATACACAGCAATATGGTGTCGTATTTCTGCTTCGCCGATTTCGGCAACAGCATTCCCGTCGACGTCCCATTCAGGTCGGTGGTTCGTCGCCAGTAGCCCATATTTGACAGGCTGGGACCAAAGCCGTGTTCCATTGGGCACTGAGTTGAGTACCGCGCGCGAGAGTGCATCTCGGTCGAAGGCCAAGCAGACTCCCCGATGGCGGTCGGCGTAGCGATCCCACATTCGTGCGAGACCGAACCCGCGAAGCTCGATGGGTGTTTCTGCATTGTCTTTCACTTTGTCCTGCGTCAGGCATATCACGCGCAGGTCTGCTTGGACTCGTTCGGCCAAATGCCACGCCGTCTCCTCTACAGCCCAGTCGTCACGTACTGCGGCACCTGAGGTGGTCACATGGAAGTTCCAGAACTTGTTCTCGCGCGGGTCAGATGTCTTCACGAATGGGCACATCTGTAACTGCATCCGCGGGAGGATGCGCTCCAATGCAATGCTCAGCGACGTGTAGTGAAACAAGAACTGATTGTCATTACCCGGGCCCAGGACTTCCATCGCCTGCTCCGTCGCAAAGAGACCCATCCATCGCCGCAAGCATACATGCCCACTCTAACAGGTTGCGGAAATTCGGGCTGATGCCATCGGCATGTTCTCGTGGCGGCCTCCTACTCCTTCTCGGGCGGTTCCCGGCTGGGCGTGTCCTCGGAGGGGATGGCATAGGCGCCTTCCGCCCAGGCCGCCCGGTCGATCACCTGGCAGCGCTCCGAGCAGAACGGACGCCAGGGGTTGCCCTCCCAGGTCACGCGCTTGCCGCAGGCCGGGCAGGTGAGCGCCCGTGGTTTGCGGCCGGTCTGCGGGCCGCCCCCGCCGGGCCCGCCTCTAGTCGCCGCCGTCACGGCCCCCCTCCTTCGCCAGCCCGAGCGCGTGCAGCCGGGTGCGCAAGGTGTTGCGGTTGATGCCGAGGATGGTGGCGGCCTGCACCTGGTTCCAGCCCGTCTTGAGCATGACCTTGCGGATCAGCGGCCGCTCCACCTGCGCGTGCACGGCCTGCAGCAGGCCGGTCCTGCCGTGCTCGCAGTAGTCTTCGATTTGCGGTGCGAACAGCCGGCCGAGCGCCTGCTCGGCCGATTCGGCGCCGGGCTCGCCGGGCTGGCCCAGCACGTTGCGCGGCAGGTCGCCCACGTCGATCACGGGCGCGCCGGTGAGGATCATCAGGCTCTTGACCGTGTTCTCCAGCTCCCGCACGTTACCCGGCCAGCCATACTCCGTCAGCCGCGCCATGGCCTCCCGGGTGATGGCGCGGGCCGGCAGCCCCAGCTCCCGTGTGCCCTTGCGCAGGAAGTGCTCGACCAGCAGCGGGATATCCGCCCGCCGCTCCCGCAGGGGCTCGGAGACGATCGTGAACGCGCTGAGCCGGTAGTAGAGATCCTCCCGGAACGCCCCGGCGGCGGTGGACTCCCGGATGGACTGGTTGGTGGCTGCGACGATGCGGGCCTCGAGCCGCAGGGTCTCCAGCCCTCCCACCCGCTGGAACTCGCGCTCCTGCAGCACCCGCAGCATCTTCGCCTGCAAGTCCAGCGACATGTCGCCGATCTCGTCGAGAAAGACCGTGCCCTTGCCGGCCCCCTCGAACTTGCCCGCGCGGCGGTCGCCGGCGCCGGTGAAGGCGCCCTTCTCATGGCCGAACAGCTCGACCTCCAGCAGGTCCCGCGGGATCGCCGCGCAGTTGACGGCGATGAAGGGATGCTCCCCGTGGCGGGAGTGCTGGTGGATCGAGCGGGCGATCAGCTCTTTCCCCGTGCCGCTTTCCCCGAGGATCAGCACCGTCAGCTCGGTGGCGGCCACCCGGCCGATGGCCTTGTAGATCTCCCGCACGGAGCGGCTCTTGCCGATGATGACATCCTCGGCCGGCCCGCCCGGGGCGAGCGTGGCGGCATCGCCCCGGTGGCGGCGTCGCAGCACGATCGCCTGCGCCGCCCGGGAAACCAGCGCCTCCACCTCGTCGATATCGAAGGGCTTGGTGACGTAGTCGAACGCGCCCAGCTTCATGGCCGTGACGGCGTTGTTCATCGTGCCCTCGCCCGTCATGATCGCCATCAGCAGCTCCGGATGGCGCTGGCGCTCGCGGGTGAGGAACGAGAATCCGTCGTCGCCCGGCAGGTTGATATCCACCAGCGCGAAGTCGATCGGGTGCTGCTCCACCAGCCGGGCCGCCTGCTCGGCGCTCCCGGCGAAGTGCAGCTTGTAGCGGGGCTGGTTCAGCGTCTTGCCGATCACCCAGCGGATGCTCTCCTCGTCGTCGAGCACCAGGATGTGGATCGGCTCGGGCTGTACCGACTTGGCGGGCGCTTCTCCCATGGGTCTCCGCGGAGGCGTGCTGCTTCGATGTGGCCGAGCCGGCCCCTCCCGGGCCTGCCGAGAGTGTATCCCATCCCGTGGCATTCCAACACCGACGCGCGATCGCGCTCCCCCGCTGCGCCTCCAACAACAGAAAAGTTGGCGCGCTTCGCCCGCCGCTGACCCCGATTGCGGCACACATCGCTAGCGGATTGACCTGATGGCTGAACCTCACGCTTAAGCCATCCGGCGCTAGGCAAACATTTTTTTGTTGACTGTGGGAACGAACCCGGCTAGAGGTGTTTCAGGAGCCGTGAAAGGGCAATGCCACCACACCGGAAGGAGCCGAATCCGATGATCCATCTGCTCTCGCAATCCGAAGCCGAACGCCATGGGCTCGCCGCGGACCAGGTCGTGTGCGTGAGCCCCTACCTGAACCCCCACCACGTGCTGACGCCGCCGCTGACGTGGCTCTATGCCCTGGTGCAGGGCAGCTACAGTTGGCACTTCTTCCGGCTGCGCTACAAGAATCTGCTGCGGAACCGCCTGCGCGACGAGCCCGACGCGTTCTTCGCCTTGCTGGACGCCTCGGAGGAGGGTCAGTCGCTGTATCTGACCTGCCACTGCCTCAGCGATCCGTGCCACCGCGAGATCGCGCGGGAGTTCCTCGAAAAGCTCCGCGAGAGCGAGGCTTACCGCCAATGGCGCGACCTGCGTCCCCTGCATCTGGCTGCGATGACCCCGCCCGCCGCCAGCGCCCCGGCGGTACTCCGGTAGTTCCTCCGCGCGACGGCGGCGGGTCGGCTCGGAGCAGGGTCGCGTGAATCCGAACGGCGGATGCATCGCCGTCGCTCGGAATGACCTGCCCGTGTCGTGTCGATCTCGGCGGGACGCCTGCTGGCTGGATTCAGCCTGATCCCCTGCCCGCGCGACCTCCCCCTTTTGGGAGGTCGCCGATTCCGCTATCCTCGAAGCAGCCCCCGGCGCGCGCCCGTGCGTGCTCCATGCGACTTCCGCGCACGCGCCGGGGGCAGGAGTCTTCGCGGGCCCGAGGCGCTCCGACGGGGGGTCGACCCGCCGCAGGTGTGCCGCAAGGGGCGGCGCCGCCCTCACGCCATGGCCGTCTCACCTCGAACCTGGAGCGCGATCTTGGAACTGGTGCAGGAGCTCAAGCTGCTCGATGCCTACCCGGTGCGCCACTTCCGCTGGCCGAACGGGCTGCAGGCGCTGCTGGTGCACAATCCGATCAGCCCGGTCGTGGCGTTCCTCACCCACTACACCGTGGGCAGCGCCTCGGAACACGAGCACCAGCGCGGGCTGGCGCACTTCTTCGAGCACATGATGTTCCGGGAGACGGGCACGCTCAAGGACGGCGATTTCGACCGCATCGTGGCGGAAGCGGGCGGCGTGGGGCTGAACGCCTTCACCTCCTACGACACCACCGCCTACCACGTGAATGTGCCCTCGCGCTCGCTGGCGCGGGTGGTCGAGATCGAGGCGGACCGGATGGTGAACCTCCGGCTGAGCGGCGACCTGATCGAGAAGGAGCGCGGGGCGGTGCTGGGCGAGTTGCACATGTACCACGACATGCCCTCGGAGCAGCTCTGGAACACGCTGATGGCCCACGCCTTCAGCGCCCACCCCTACCGCCACCCGGTCATCGGCTACGAGCCCCAGGTGGCGGCCTTCCGCCACGACGATTTCCAGCGCTTCTACCGGGAGCACTACGCCCCCAACCGGGCGGTGCTGGTGATCGCCGGGGGATTCGAGGAGGAGGCCACGCTGGAGCTGGTCGATGGCGCCTACGGCGGGCTCGCCCCCGGCGGGCCCCGCCCGGCGAGCGCCCCGCCCGATGCGCCGCCGGCGCGGCCAGCGCGGGTCGAGATCGCGCACGAGAAGATCTCGTCGGAGTACCTGTACATCGCCACCCATTCGCCGGGGATCGGCCACCCGGATCTGCCGGCGCTGCATCTGCTTTCAGCGGTGCTGAGCGCGGGGCTCTCCTCCCCCCTGCACCGGCGCATCGTGCTGGAAGGGCTGGGCACCCAGGCCGCCACCCACGTGCTGGAGCTGAGCTACCAGCTCGCCTCGCCGGGGCTGTTCCTGATCGAGATCGATCTCCAGCACGGCGTGGCCGCCGAGCGCGCCGAAGAGGCGCTGGCGCACCTGCTCGCCGGGCTGGAGCGCGAGGGCATCCCGCCGGCCGAGCTGGAGCGGGCGCAGAACCAGTTGCGGCTGGGATACTTCTCCGCCCTGCGCACCAACATGAGCCTCGCGCGCGAGGTGGGCGGTTACATGATGGCCTGCGGCGATCCGGAGTTCGGCCAGCGCCACTTCGCGGCGCTGCAGCGCGTCACCCCGGCGCAGGTGCAGGAGGCGCTCCGGCGCTACCTGATCGATCCGGCGCGGGTGGTCGTCATCCAGCGCCCCAGCGGGAGCGCCCCGGCATGAAGCTGCTGCACCGGCAGGCCCCGGCCCTCCCCATCACCCAGCTCTCGCTGGTGCTGCCGCGCACGGGCGCCAGCACCGACCCGGCCGAGCGGCTGGGGCTCTCCCGGCTGATGCTGCGCCTTTTGTTCATGGGGGCGGGCGGCCTGGGCAATGCCGAGCTGAACGGCCGGCTCGAGCGCCTCGGCGCCACCATGGGCCACGCGCTGAGCAGCGACACGGTGACCCTGCGGCTGATCGCGCTGACGGAGAACCTCGACGCCGCCCTCGAGCTGTTCCTGCTCTCGCTCCATCAGCCCGACTTCGACCGCCGCGAGTTCGAGCGCCTGCAGGACGAGCTGGTGAGCACCTGGCGCGCCGACCGCGAGGAATCCAAGCGGCTGCGCGCCCATGAAGTCTACCTGCGCTACCTCTACGGCAGCGGCCCCCAGGCCAACCCGACCGACGGGGTGGAGACGGGCCTGCGGGCGTGCACCCTGGAAGACGTCCGCGCCCAGTACCCGCGCATGTTCGGCCAGGCGGAGCCGATCCTGGCGGCGCTGAGCGACCTGCCCCGCGAGCGCATCGAGGAGCGGGTGCTGCGGCGGCTGACCCTGCCCGCGGGCGCGGCGGCGCCGGCCCACGCCTGGGACCGCTTCGATCCACCCGCGGCCGCGGGTCGCCAGGTGGTCATCGTGCCCGATGCGGGCACCAGCACCGACGAGGTGGTGGCGGGGGCGTTCTGCGCGCGGGAAACCGACCCCGACTGGCACCTCCACCGCACCATCGCCCTGATCTTCGGCGGCGACATGACCTCGCGCCTGTTCCGCGTGATCCGCGGGGAGCGGGGGCTCTCCTATGGCGCGAGCTGCTGGTACGAATCGTCCCAGGGCCTGCTGCCGCGCCACCGCATCTCGCCCTTCTCGCTCTATACGTTCCCTTCCGCCGAGCACACGGCGGAGGCGCTGCCGCTCTTGATGTCCCTCTACGAGGAGCTGGTGGCGCGCGGGGTCACCGAGGAGGAACTGGCCCAGGCCAAGCACTCCCTGATCAACTCCCACCCGTTCCTGCGCGATACGCCGCAGAAGCTGCTCGCGCTCGATCTGGAAGGGGCGCTCTACGGGCTCGAGTTCGACGACGAGGAGACCCACCGCGCCAAGATCGAGGCGCTGACCACGGCCGATCTGCACCGGGTGCTCCAGCGCACCCACCACCCGGAGCGCATGACGGTCGTGCTGCTGGGCGACCCGGATCGGCTGGAGCCGCTGGCCCGGGCCATCCCCGGTGTGACTCGGCGCGAGACCTGCACCTACCCCTGATCGGGCTCCCGAAGGGCCTCTCATGGCCGCATCCACGACGATCATCCTGAATCCGCTCGACGCCTCCGGCCCGCTGCGGCAGCGCCGGCTGGAGCTGTGCCTGCGGGGGCTCGGCCCCATCGACCTGGCCCAGGCCGCGGACGCGCGGGAAGCGGAGGAGGCGGCCTGGCAGGCCGCCCAGCACGGTTGCGGCAAGCTGATCGCCGCCGGCGGAAGCGAGATGGCCGCGGGACTGGTCAATGCCGTGATGCGGCTGGCTCCCGGCCACCGCCGGGCCATCAAGGTGGGGTTCCTCGCGCTGGGGGGGCCGTGCGAGTTCAGCCGCACCATCGGCTTTCCCCAGCCCCTGGAGCGGCAACTGGAGGTGCTGCGGGCGGGTCACACGCTGCCTTACGACCTGGGACGGGTGGACTGCCTCGACTTCGAGGGTCGCCCGGTCTCCCGCCACTTCCTCAACGGCGTGTGGCTCACCGACGACCGGCCCAGGCCGGCGCCCGCGGCCGATCGCCTGCCCCAGGCGCTCGTCGCGCTGCTGGCGCTGGGCCACGGCCTGCGGGCGCTGCTGCACGGCCCGCCGCCGCAGGTGCTGATCGAAGGGGAGACGGGTTCGCTCTATCGGGGCCCGCTGCGGGTGGGAGCGGTGATGGGGGGCCGGTTCTACCCCCGCCGGGGAGAGCTGGCGCCCCACGCAGACCCGCTCGACGGCGCGATGGACGTGGTGTGGGCGGGCGCAGGCGCGTGGCTGCGGCTGGCCCGGCTCCTGTACGCCCCGATTCTGCCCGGCCCAGCGCCGCGGGCCGCCGCGCGCGTCGGGCGGCTGCGGATCAGCAGCCTCTCCGGGACGGTGTACCTGGAATGCGATGGCGTGCCCCTGGGCATGGCGCCCGCCACCTTCTCGGTCGAGTCGCGCGCCCTGCCCGTGATCGTCGAGCCGGTCGCCATCCGGATCGCCGAACGCCAGCGCGCGCTGCTGGCCGACCTGCCGGCCGGGCAGCTCGCCGGCAACCTCAAGACGGCGTCCAGCCGCTGAGGGCGGCCCCGCCCATCGCCAGCCCCGCGCACCTTCAGGCGGAGCCGACCGACTCCAGCTCCGCGGATGCGAGCTCCCAGGCGGCGAGGGCCTGCTCCAGCGTGCGCTGCTTGGCCTGGCGCTCCTGGTCGTCCTGCCGGATGCGGGCGTGGGGCGTCTGCTGGAGGTAGACGGGGTCGGCGAAGCGGGCGGCGATCCCGGAGACCTGCCCCTCGAGCTGCGCGATCTCGCGTTCGAGCTGCTCCACCCGCCGCTTGAGCTTGGCCTGCTCGCGCTTGCGCGCCTTGCGCGTCTCGAAGGCGGAGGCGTTGTCCCCGCGCGCGGGCGCCGGCTCGGCGCGGGGCGGGCGACCCATCACGGCGCCGCTCAGCGTCAGGAAATCGGTCCCCTCGCGGGCCAGGTAGTCCTCGTAGGAGCCCGGGAAATCCTCCGCCCGGCCGGGGAGCAGCGCGAGCACGCGATCGGCCAGCTTCGAGACGAAGTGGCGATCGTGGCTGACGAACACCAGCGTGCCGTCGTAGGCGCGCAGCCCTTCCTGGAGCGCTTCCCGCCCTTCCAGATCGAGGTGGTTGGTGGGCTCGTCGAGGATCAGCAGGTTCGGGCGGGTCAGCATCAGGGCGGCCAGTTGCAGGCGCGCGGCCTCGCCGCCGCTCAGCGCCTCGACCCGCTTGAGGGCGTCGTCCCCCGAGAACAGCACCTGCCCCAGCAGGCCGCGGATGGCGGAGATTTCGGCGCCCGGCGCGAACGCGTACAGCCAGTCGTACAGGGTGCTCCTGCCGCGCAGCGACGTCTGGTGGTCCTGCGCGAAGTAGCCGGGATGCACCTCGTAGCCGAGCTCGAGGGCGCCCTGATCCGGGCGCAGGTCGCCCGCGATCATGCGCAGCAGCGTGGACTTTCCCACGCCGTTCGGCCCGACCACCGCCAGCTTCTCCCCGCGCAACAGCTCGAATCCGACGCCGTCCAGCACGGTGCGCCCCTGGAACGCCTTGCCCACGCCCTTCACCCGCAGCACCTCCCGCCCCGAGTGGCGGCGGGAGACGAACCGGAAGCGGGGGTGGCGGCGCGAGCTGCGCTTGATCTCGGGCGCTTCCATGCGTTCGATCTGCTTCGCCCGCGATTGGGCCTGGCGGGCCTTGGTGGCCTTCGCGCGGAAGCGGTCTACGAACTGCTGCATCTCCGCGGTCTTCTTCTCGAGCCGGGCGATCTCCGCCTCGCGCTGCTCCCGGGCCAGTTCCTTGGCGGCGACGAAGGCCTCGTAGTTGCCCGGATAGACGGTCAGCTCCTGGTAATCGACGTCCACGATGTGGTCGCAGACCGTATCGAGGAAGTGCCGGTCGTGCGAGACGAGCACCATCGTGCCGGGATAGCCCCGCAGGTGGGCCTCCAGCCAGCGGATGGAGACGATGTCGAGGTGGTTGGTGGGCTCGTCGAGCAGCAGCAGCTCGGGCTGCTCGAACAGCGTCTGGGCGAGCAGCGCCCGCAGCCGGTAGCCGCCGGAAAGCTCGCCCATCGGCCGCCGGAGGCGCTCGAGCGGGATGCCGAGCCCTTCCAGCAGGGTCGCCGCCTCGGCCTCGCCGGTGTAGCCGCCCGCGTCCGCGATGGCCACCTCGAGCGTGGCGAGGCGGTGGGCCTGCAGCTCGCTGGCGTCGCCCCGGCCGGGCCCGGCCTCGATCGCGGCCAGCAGCGCCTCCTTCTCCTTGAGCGCCTGCCACAGCGCCGGCCGCCCCATCAGCACGATCTCGAGCGGCGTGTGCGGCGCGTAGCGGGCCTGGTCTTGCCGCAGCACGCCGATGCGGACGGCGTTGGGGCGGGCGACGCTGCCCGCCGTGGGCGCCAGCTCGCCGGCCATGATGCGGATCAGCGTCGACTTGCCGGAGCCGTTCGCGCCCACCAGGCCGTAGCGCGCGCCCGGGCGGAGGTGCCAGGTGGCACCCGCGAACAGCACCCGCGGGCCGAAGCTGAGGCCCACGTTGGAGAGTGCGATCATCGCGGCCCGGCCTCCCCGCCGCCGGCGCGGTTCAATTGCCCGAGCAGGCGCCGCAGCCGACCGGCCTTGCGCGCGAGCAGGCCCAGATAGATCGTCAGGCTGAGCACCCAGATGCCGTAGGCGGCTGCGACGAATTCGAAATACTTGGGCATAGGTCTCCGGCTCCCGGTGCGCTATACGGACTGGCTTGAAACGCTCGACCCTCATGTTAGCAGACGGTGGGCGCCACCGTCACCCCGCCGCACGCGCCGGAAGCGACTCGGTTTGGAAAGAAGAGCAGATGGCGCGCTTGGCTCGAATCGACATCTCGTTGTCACCCCGAGCCCTTCGACTGGCCCAGGACAGGCTCCGCGAGGGGTCTGCGGCTCTTGTGCCGTTCGGAAAATCGAAACTGAGTCACTACCCACGCGGCGGCGGGATGGCGCGGCGTCGCGCGGGAGCCGGCGCGCCGCCTGTCCCCCGATCCGCGGCCGTCGGGCGCGCTTCGATGGGCAGCGCGCGCTTGCGTGCGGCCACCTGGTCGTGGCAGTGTACTAGTTTGTTGGAGGAGGACTCCTTGCCGGGCGTTCGCGAGGGCGGGCCGCCGCGGCCCTGCACGGCAGGAACGAGTCATCGGAAACCCTTACGCGCAGCGAGTCTTCATGGCTGAACAGCTTCGCCTCCGCGTCGTCACCCCTCGCCGGGAAATGCTCTCGACCACGACCGCCTGGGTCACCCTGCCGGGCACGATGGGGGAGCTGGGCATCCTGCCCCAGCACGTCCCGCTGGTGACCGCGCTCGATACGGGCATCCTCGCGTACGAGCACGAGGGCGGGAGCGAGCGCATGGCGGTGCACTACGGCTACGCCCACGTCAGCGGCGATACGGTGACCGTGCTCGCGGAGATGGCGGAGCGGGCCGGCGAGATCGACGTGTTCCGCGCCCGCGATGCCGAGCGCCGCGCCCGCGAGGAGATTTCGCGGATGATCGCCAAGCAGACCGAGGAAGAGCAGCGCATCAGGAAGTACGAGGCGAAGCTCCGGCGCGCCATGCTGCGCCAGTCCCTGGGCGAATAGCCTTCCCGCGCGGAATCCCCCCTGCGATCGGCCCGGCGGTCGGCGGGCCCCCAGCGTCCAGACCTGCGACGGCCCCGCCGCGCCGCCACTGCGCGGCAGCTGCGCTGCCAATGCACAGCCGCGGCGCGCCCGCCCCATGTTCGTCTTGCGACTCCGTGCTTGCCAGGCCGGGCCTTCCGTGGAATCGTGGGGACAATCCGCGCGGCGCGCGGTGCGCCGCCCCGCTTGACCCCTAGGGAGGAGAGGTGGAGCTATGGACGGCCTGATGATGGAGTATCCGCTGACGCTGCCCCGCATCCTCGAGCGGGCCAGTCGCGTGTTCGCCCGCAAGGAAGTGATCAGCCTGGTCGGCGATACTACCCACCGCTACACGTACGGCAACCTGTACGGCCGGGTGCTGCGCCTGATGGACGTGCTGCGCGACCTGGGGGTGGGCAAGGGAGACCGCGTCGCCACCTTCGCCTGGAACCACTTCCGCCACCTCGAGCTGTACCACGCCGTGCCCGCGCTGGGCGCGGTGCTGCACACGCTCAACATCCGCCTGCCGCCCGAGCAGCTCGCCTACATCGTCAACCACGCGGAGGATTCGCTGCTGTTCGTGGACGAGTCGCTGGCCAAGCCGTTGGCGGCGGTGGCCGGGCAGTTCCGCACGGTGCGCAACTACATCGTCATGAGCGATCAGCCCGGGGCGACCACGGGGCTGCCGCAACCGCTCGACTACGAGGCGCTGATGGCAGGCGCGCAGGAGAAGGAGCGCTTCCCCGACCTGAAGGAAACCGACGCCTGCGGCCTCTGCTACACCTCGGGCACGACGGGCAATCCGAAAGGCGTGCTGTACAGCCACCGCTCGATGTACCTGCACTCGCTGATGTGCGCCCTGACCGATACGATGGGGCTCAGCGAGCGGGACGTGGTCTTGCCGATCGTGCCCATGTTCCACGTCAACGCGTGGGGGCAGGCGTATGCGGTGCCGCTGGTGGGGGCGTCGCTGGTGTTCAACGGGCCGTTCCTCCAGCCGCAGCACATCGTGCGCATGATCGCCCAGGAGCGCGTCACGCTGGCGCTGGGCGTCCCCACCATCTGGAACGGCCTGCTCCAGTACCTGCGGCAGGCCGGGGGCGATATCTCGAGCCTCCGGCGCATGGTGGTGGGGGGCTCTTCCGTGCCGCGCGCGATGATCGTGGCGTTCCAGAAGGAGTTCGGCGTGCCGATCATCCAGGGCTGGGGCATGACGGAAATGTCGCCGGTCGGCAGCACGATGCACCTCACCCGCCGCATGGAGGACTGGCCCGAAGCCAAGCAGTTCGATGCCCTCGCCAAGGCCGGCATCATGTTACCCGGCGTCGAGATGAAGCTGGCCAGCGAGAACGACGATGCGCTGCCCTGGGATGGCGAAACCAAGGGCGAGCTGCTCGTGCGCGGCGCGGCCATCGCCAGCAGCTACTTCCGCAACGAGCAGGCGCGCGAGGCCTTCACGGCCGACGGCTGGTTCCGCACGGGCGATCTGGCCTCGATCGACGCGGACAGCGTGCTGACCATCCACGACCGCACCAAGGACCTCATCAAGAGCGGGGGCGAATGGATCTCCAGCGTGGACATGGAGAACACGATCATGGCCTGCCCCGGCGTGCTGGAGGCGGCCGTGGTGGCCCGCCCCGACGTCAAGTGGGATGAGCGCCCGGTGGCCTTCGTGGTGCGGAAGGAGGGGGCGGCCCTTTCCGCCCAGGCGATCCTGGAGGCCATCTCGGCCAAGTTCATCGCCTGGCAGCTTCCCTCCCTCGAAGATATCCAGTTCGTCGAGCAGATTCCCAAGACCAGCGTCGGGAAATTCGACAAGAAGGCACTGCGGGCCCGGCTGGTCGCGCCGGCGTGAGCGGCGGCCGAGCGGCTGCCGGAGCGGGGCCCCCCGAGGGGCCGGCCGGGCTGGTGGGGTCGGCTGGACGCGCCGCAGGAGCCGGGCCGCCACCCAGGGCGGGCACGCGGCCCGGCCTATGCATGCTTCCTGGCGGGTTGGGGAAGTCCTCCCGACGGCGGAGGCACGTCGGAATGTCGCTTTCTTTCCTTCGGTTTGGTGTAGACTGGGTTCGGCGTTGCGAGTGCTCCATGCCGTCCACTCGTCACCTGGGGGGGTGCGCCATGGCTCAAGGAAAGCACGTCGGCTCGATATCCATTCTCACCGCAGTCAGCCTGCTGCTCTGCTCTGCCGCGCTCGCGGCGGCGGAGGCCGAGGGGCCGGCCGACCGCCGCTCGGTTGAGCAGGTGATGTCGGCCGTGGTGGGCATCCGCAGCGAGGTCCCGCCGCTGGCCCGCAGCGCCCGGACGCTCGGCCAGCAGCGCGAGGGCAGCGGCATCGTCATCGATGGCAACGGCCTCGTGCTCACGATCGGCTACCTCGTGCTCGAGGCGCGGCACGTCGAGGTGATCGGACCGGACGAGCGCGTCTACCCGGCGCGCACGGTCGGCTACGACACCGAAACCGGGCTGGCGCTGGTGCGCAGCACGTCGCCGATCCCGGTGACGCCGCTGGCGCTCGGGCAGACGGGCGAGCTCAGCCGGGGCGATCCGGTGCTGGTGATCTCCCACGGCGGCAACGACCGGCTCTCGCCGGCGATGATCGCCTCGCGGCGCACGTTCGCGGCGTACTGGGAATACCTGCTCGACGACGCCATCTTCACCGCGCCCGCCAGCGAAGCGATTGCCGGGGCCGCGCTGCTCAACAGGAATCTGGAGCTGGTGGGGGTGGGCTACCTCTACGTCTCCGATGCCATCGAGCCCGGCTACAGCCAGCCCGGCAACATGTTCGTGCCCATCGACCGCTTGCGACCGGTGCTGGCGGATCTGCTGGCCACGGGGCGCCCGGCCAAGCCGCCGCGCCCGTGGCTCGGGCTGAACCTGAGCGAGCACCTGGGCCGCGTGATCGTGCGCCGCACCACCCGGGCCAGCCCGGCCGAACGGGCAGGGCTCGCGCGGGGCGACGTGCTGCTGGAGATCGACGGCGCTGCGGTCGGCGATCTGGAGGGCTTCTACCGGGCACTTTGGAAGGCGGGCATCGCGGGGGCCAAGATTCCGCTGAAGGTGCTGCAAGGCAACCGGGTGGTGAACCTCGACATCACGTCGGCCGACCGCGCCTCCCACTACCAGGTCGCCGATCTCCAGTGAGTGGAGCGACCCGACCGCCCAACGGCGGCGGGCCGCCGGCGGGTGAACGTCGCGCGGGGGAAGTTCAGCCGAAGCTGCGGCGCAGGCCGTTGCCATGGATGTCGGCGTAGGCGAGGTAGGCGGGGCGCTGCGCGTATTCGAGCAGGTACTCGATGGATTCGGAGCGCTTGCTGAAGTAGGCGGGAATGAAGCGCACGGCGCCCTCGTGCAGATTGTCCAGCGCCGCAGTGGTCGTGGCATCGAAGCCGATGCGGCGGTTGAAGTTGAGCCGCCAGCTTTCGCCTTCGAGGGTGTTCAGCGCCAGCGCGCTGCGCTGTCCGCGCAGGAACACCCGGAACGGCTCGCTGGGCGTCTTCGGCTGCTCGTGCTCGATGCGCAGCGGCTCCGTGGGGAGGGGGGGGATGAAGTGGAACGGGTGGACGTGCGGGTCGAAGCCGTACGGCTCCACCTTGTCGGGATGGCTGCGCTGGTACTCCAGCGAGCACGTGGTCTGTAGGCGGATCTCGAAGTGCAGATGGACGAACCCCGTCTTGCCGGTCTTGCCCATCAGGGCGACGGTCTGCCCCGGACGCACGCGCTCGCCCGGCTCCACCCGGAACGCCGCGAGGTGCAGGTACATCCCGTACACCCGATCCACCGTGACCCCGCCCTCCCAGACGAACGGCCGCTCGAGCGGATACGCGATCACCAGCGTGTTCCCGCCGTTGGGGTAGGCGCGGCTGCCCTCGGGGAACACGCGGTACACGCGCCCCTCGCCGATGGAGAACACCGGCTCGTCCTGCTGCCCGAAGAAGTCCAGGCCGCGGTGGAAGTCGTAGCGCCCCTCGCTGCGCTTCCAGCGGGGCCCGAACGTGCTGCCGATCTGCTCCGGATGGGTGACCGGCGACGTGAATTGCCGGCAGGGGGGGATATCCGGCCCGATGCGCACCGGCGTGTCCTGATGCGGCTGCGCCAACGAAGCGGGCGTTGGCAATCGTTCCGTGGTCATCTCACCTCCGCCGTCAGGCATTGGGCTCGCGCGGCCGGCCCGGGCTCCGGCCCTGTGCCCCCGCGCCGCCAGCCCTAGCGCAGGGCGACGGGCGTCAGGCCGCGCTGGCGCGAGGCCTTGGGCGGCTCCTGGCCCTGCGGCTTTTCGGCTCAGCTGCTCCCGCCCCAGGCATGGCTGACCTGGAATATCATCACCGTCGTGCTGCTGTCACCCCTGTTGTCCTGCAGCATCGAGCTGAGGGCGACGCCGCTGGGGGCGTGCAGGATATCGAACCCGAGCGTGGTCACCACCAGCTCGAAATCGGTGGTCGAGGTCGTCGTATACGGGGGCCCATTGATACTATTTGGCGATCAAGATGATCCGATGAACCGCGGCCCTGAGGAGCGCGGAGCAAAGCGGAGCGCGTCTCGAAGGGCGCGGGGCGGGCCGTGGCCTTCGAGCCGCCCTGCCGCGCAGGGCTCCTCTGGCACACGGATATTCGCTCGAACTTGAACGCATTTTGGTATGAACCTGGAAACGGCGATTGGGCTACATGCGCAGGAGTAATTCCATTTCTCCTTCAATCGTGAAAGAAAACTCCGCGTCCCTGTGGAGCGCGTAGCAAAGCGGAGCGCGTCTCGAAGGGCGCGTGGGCGGGCCGCGGCCTTCGAGACGCCCTGCTCCGCAGGGCTCCTCAGGCGCGCGGTTATTTATGGCAGCATAGAAGTGGAATCGGAATAAGCCGTTGACAATGAAGGAATATCCCACGGAAGGGAGGTTCACCAAATGGGTGAGTCGAGACGGCGAGTAACAGGGGCGGCTCAGGAGCTGGCGCGGGTGCTGGGCGTGGCGACGGTGGGGGGTCGCATCCAGGTGGGTTGGGACGCCAGGTCTGCGACCACGCCCTATGGGCAGTTGGCGTTCTTCATCGAGTTTCTCACGTTGACGGGATTGTACCCGCCCTGGGAAGCGGGCTGTCCGTTGTCCTATGGGGGACTGAATGGCTCGGAGGTGAAGCACATCCTGGGCACGCTGTTTCTGTCGGTGCCGGCGGGGCATCGGCGCTATGCCCGCGCACGGATGGAAGCCATCACCAACCGCCCGTTCCTCTTGTTCGCCGTGGCGCGCAAGACCCGCCGTGGCGGCCAGCGACGCCTGCGCATCACCCATTTGCACGGCAGGAGCGACCAGGCCAGAACCCTCCTCACGGACATCAACCGCCTGCTTCAACAATGGAAACGCACTGCGGAGCAGTTGACTTCCACATCGGTATGGCACCTGGCGTGCGAGTACCTGACCGCCGCTGTCACCGGCGCCAACGGGCTCGCGCCACTGCAAACCGCCCTTCTACCCGCCCCGGAAACAGGGTAATCGCCGGATGTAGGAAAATTGGTTTGGAAATGGAATCAGACCTGCGCGAAGCTCAGGTTCTGACCGATCCACTTGGAGATTTCGGCGACCTTGGGGAGATTCTCGCGAAAATCGGAAAAGCGGGCGCGTTGGGCGAAGACGCCGTCGTGGTGCTTGCTGTCGAGCACGCAGGCGGTCAGCGTGAACACGAATTTGTCGCCGGGCAGCGAGAAGGAGATGGCGATGTCCGACTTCGGCTCGACGTTGCGCTTCGAGCTGATCATGCATCCGCCGCTGCTCAGGTTCACGACCACGGTCTTGAGCATGAGCACTTCCCGCTCACCGGCCTTGTCCGCGCGCACCTCGGCCGGCAGGAACACCTTGATCCGCTCCGACTTGCGCAGGTTGATGGCCAGCACCTGCTCCGGGTACTCCAGGAAGTAGAGATGGACCGGACTCCGCACGATCTCCTTGACGGTCGTCTGGAATCCCACGGCCTGGTCGTCGATCAACATGCGCACGATGATCCGATCGCCGACCGCGAACTCCACATCCTTGAAGCCGCCCACGATCAGCAGGTCGGTGGCGCAGTTGCCGATCAACGTGCCGGAGCAGGTCTGGCCATCCGGCGCCTGGGCCCGCTGGACGACGATGGGCCGGTTGCGGTTGAGCTTGAGGCTGGCGGCAGTAAGAGTAGACGACATGGGACGCCATCGGCAAGGAGTTCCGGCCGCGGCCCCGACACCCTTGCATGCCGAAGCGCAACGGCTATCTTCACTGATGCCATGCACCGGCGCCGCCGTCAACGGCGCCGTCGCGTATTCCATCGGGCCTTCACAGTGGCTCCAGCGTTCCTTCACAATCCGCCCGTGAGTCCCCCGCATCTCCGCCGGAACGGCGGCGAGCGCCGCCTTCCTTGGCCGTCAGCGATAGGCTACCCTCCGCGCACCGGACGCTCGATCACTCCGGCATCTCCCCCGACCCGCAACCTGTGCGGGTCCCGGACCTGTGGAGGGCGTACCCATGAACCAGGACATCATCAACCTGTACGATGAGGATAGACACTCTACGCAGCGGATCGCGCGTAAGGCCTACTCCGCGTGTAATGTCCGTCCGCGCCTCCGTCGCAATCGCGACTGGCAACGTGTGGCAACAATGTGGCGTTGCCACCACACATGGCCTATCGGCCTAAGTCACTGATAAGATTGACGGTGTGGTGGATGCGCCACACGACGGCATGCAGAGTGTGTGTCGATTTTGCAAAGTAGGCCTCAAACCGAAACTTAACACATTGTAACGACAGATGATTTCCTTGGATACATTGGCACGAATACTGCATAGATATAGGCAGGATACGGAGCACGGCGCCCCGGCCGCAAGCCGGGAACGTCCAACAGAGGACACGATGAACGCGACCGATCTCTTGACAGGCTGGCGGTGCGACCACACCGCCGGCTCACCGGACGGCACCAGCCCACAAGCCGAGCTTGTGCTTGGGCCGATCAAATGCCCACCGGGCGCCCGGATCACGCTGGGCGAGATCGTGCGGCATCCCGTGGATAGGCAGTACGGTATCCTTGTGCGGTACGAGGCAACGGGCATCGTGGCGCATTACGCTGCTGGAGTTGTGCGCAGCATCGACCCGCGCATGGTGCGGGCCATCCGGCACGCTGCCTGG
>JACQKK010000061.1 GCA_016204605.1 Candidatus Lambdaproteobacteria bacterium | reverse complement strand
TGCGGCGCCGCAGCGCTGCGTCCAAGAGGGTTTCCCCGTATCCGGAGCGCCGATGTCCCACGAGTGGCTGATGCTGGCCGGCGCGACCGCCCTCGCGGCCACGGCCCAGGGCGCGGCGGGCTTCGGCTTCGCGATCCTCGCGGTGCCGCTCTACCTGCTGATCCTCGATTCGGTCGTCGCCGTCCAGGTGGCGATTGTCGTGACGCCGGTGATCTCGATCGCCGTCGTGCCACGGCTGTGGCATGCGGTGGCGCGCGGCCTGCTGCTCCGGCTGGCGCTCGGCTCGCTGCTGGGGTTTCCGCTCGGCCTCGCGCTGTACCTGCATGCCGATGTGGCCCGCTTGACCGCGGGCGCCGGGCTGCTGATCTCCGGGTTCGCGGTCTTTCTGCTGCTCGCGGCGCGGGGCCGTGTGGCGGATGGGGATCGCCAGGCGCCGGGGACGGCCTGGGGCGACGTGGTGGCGGGATTCGTTTCGGGGGTGCTGGCGAGCAGCCTGGCGATGCCGGGGCCGCCCCTGCTGATTCATTTCACCCTGCGGCGGCTGCCGAAGGATATCGCCCGTGCCACCATGCTCAGCCTGTTCGTGCTCTCGTACCTGGGCAGCCTGGCCCTGCAGGCGGGGATCGCCGGTATGGCCCGCGGCACCTGGCTGACGGCCGCCGCGATCGTGCCGGTCGCGGCCCTGGGGGCCCTGGCGGGCAACGCGCTCGCGCGCCGCATGGGCGAGGGCGCGTTCCGGAGGCTGGCCGTGCTGCTGCTGCTCGTGACCGGCGTGTATGCGCTGGGGAGCGCCCTGCTGCGGTAGCACCCGGCCGGGCGCGGGGCGGAGCGTCTCAGCGCGGGCGCGCCGCGGGCTCGGTGCGCAGCGCCATGAAATCGTGCGCCACCTGCTGCGGCGGGAGGCCAAGCACGTTCGCCAGGATCATCACGAAGCCGCGCACATACACCGGCGCCGGCAGCACATCGAAGCGCTCCTCCTCGATGTACTGGAGGTAGGTCCTGCGGATCTTGGTCTGCTCGGCGAGCTGCTCTAGGGTGAGGCCGCGCAGCAGGCGGGCCTGCTGCAACACCCCGCCCGTGTAGCTGCGCACGGTGCGCACGAATTCCGCGTAGGGAACCTCGGCGTCATCGTGCCCCGGAGGCGCTTCGGCCGCCGGCCCGGGCGCGGAGGGCGGGGCCACTGGGGCGGGGGCCGCCGAGGCAGGCGCCGCCGCCGCCTCCTCCTGGGCCGGCGCGGCCGCCGGCTGCGCGGGCGCAGCGTGCGGCGTGGCGTGCGGTGCGGCGCCCGCGGGGCTGTGCGGCCCGCTGCGGGCAGCGCCCTCGGCGGGCGCGGGCCTGGCGGCCAGGATCGTCGCCATCACGCGCTCCTCATCGTCCCGGCCGCCCCGCAAGGCTTCGGGGGCCGCCTGCACCTGCAGGCTGTCGAGAAACGCATCGTACTCGCGCCGCAGCTCCGGGTTGAGCAGCGTGCGGTACGCCTTCGAGACCGCGTCGAGAATCTCCTTGTTCTCCTCCTCGGAAAACAGGGAGTACGTGGCCAGCGAGTTGGCTTCGTAGGTCTGCCGGGACAGGTCGTAGGCTTTCTGGATGTCGCTGCGGGAGGCCTGCCGGGGTATGCCCAGCACCTCGTAGTAGGTCTGCGACTTAAGGGATTTCATGCTTACGTCCTTGGGCCGCCGGCCAGGCGCCTCGCCCCGGCCGAGCGGGACGGGCGCGGTGCCGGCGCCTGCTTGTCTCCTGCACCCTGGGGAGCCCTGCGCGGGGAGCCCTGCGCCGGGGTTCGGGCGCCGGAGGTCGGGCACCGCGGTTCGGCTCGTGCGGCACACTCGCCGGCCCCCTCGTTCGCGCGTGGCACGCCCCCGTTCAATCCAGCTTCAGCTCCGCATCGTTGAGGATGTTGTTGCTGATGGTCACCAGGTTGCGCATGCATTTTCCGCTATCGCCGTTGAGGGCGATCGGCTTGCGCTTCCTGATGGATTGCCAAACTTGCTCATCGTTTTCAAGGTAACCGACGAAATCGGGCTTGATGCCGAAGAACTTCATGCAGGCGTTCTGCATGGAGTACCCGATGCGGATATCGGCCGCGGAGCGCACCTGGTTCAGCACGATGCGCGGCCGGAAGTTCCGCGCGGCCTGTTCGAGCTGCCGCCCCACCTCCGCATCCATCCGGCCCACGTAATCGATCAGCTCGGCCGGCACGCGGATGCCGAGATCGTTCTTGCGGTCCATCGCCTTGTCGATCACGGTCTTGATGCGCGGATCCGTGGTGAGGAACTTGAGGCGGCGGTAGAACGCGCTCTTGATGAACCGGTACGCGTTCTCGATCGAGGTCGGCTCGGGCACCACCACCAGGATGCCCTTGTCCGCCAGCAGGAAGAAATCGATCGTGTTGAACGAGGTGCCGGCCCCGAGGTCGAGGATGATGTAATCGGCGCGCAGCGACTGGATGCCGCGCAGGATGCGGATCTTCTGCGTGTATTTGGGGTTGGCGATGCCCAGGAAATCCTGCGCGCCGCTGATCAGCGAAAGGTTTTCCACCGACGTGCGCAGCACCACATCGTCGATGCGCATGCTCGGGTGGCGCAGGAAATCGGAGAGCGTCGTCTCCGGCGTGGGCAGTCCCAGGCAGGTGTGGAGATTGGCGCCGCCCAGGTCCGCATCGATCAGGATGGCGCTCTTGTCCCGGTTCGCCCGCGCCAGGATGATGCCGAGGTTGGTGGCCAGGAAGCTCTTCCCGACCCCGCCCTTGCCCCCCGCCACGGCGAAGATCTCCTTCTCCCGGATCAGCTGGCCCACCGTGCTTTGTCTCCGAACGCATGACTGCCGGAGTGCCGCCCCGCCCGAAGGCCCCTCGCGCGCAATGCCCCGGGCGAGCCCCCTGGCGCACGCCCCGCAGCGCCTCCCTGCGCCCCCCTGGCTCAAAGCAAGAATCCGACCATCCCCGGCGGATGCTCGCCGCACCGTACCCGGCGACCCACCCCCATCAGCGGGTGCGGATCAACAGCACCGCGCCCAGCAGCAGGTACAAGCCCGGCACGGTCCACACCGCCACCGCCGGCGCCAGCAGCCCCCCTTTGCCGAGGATCGTCAGGATCTCGTTGGAGAGCCAGTACGCGATGCCGATCAGGATCGAGAGCATGATCTCCCCGGCGACCCGGCCCCGGCGGAAATGAAACTGGGAGAGCGGTGCGCCCACGAGCACCATCAGAAACAACGCCGCCAGTGCCGCCACCTTCTGATGCGCGTACAGGACGAACACGTGGATCGGGCTCCCCTGAGCCGAACGCTGGCGGATCTCCCATTGCAGCGCCGCGAAGGTCAGGTGCTGGGCATCGGTCTCGACCGAGCGGAACACGTCCGGGAAGGCATCCGCGGGCACCTCCTGCCAGGGTTCCTGCTTGAGATCCCATAGCCCGTCCTTCAGTCGCCTTTCGGTACGCTCGCTGAATACCCAATTGGACGCTTTTTGCGACCCAAAAGCAACTTTACCGATCTCTGAGAGCCGGAACGGCTCGGCGTCGATCTGGAACACGTGCAGATTGGTGACCGTGCGGCGCGCGGGATCGACGCGGCTCATGTAGATGACGTTCTTCTCCCAGCTGCGCCAGAGGTCGCGATCGGCCGAAAGCTCTCGCACCGTATCGCCTCCCCCATGGAGCAGGCGAAACAGGTAGTTCTGGTTGTAGTAGGCGAACGCGGCCACCGCCAGCAGCGGCACGAACAGCGGTACGATCAGCCGGACGTGGCCCATGCCCGCCGTCTTCATCGCCAGCAGCTCCGAATCGCGGCTGAGCGCGTTGAAGGTGAACATGGTGGCCAGCAGCACGGTCATCGGCAAGAGCAGCTCGATCACGCCCGGCAGGGCGCGCACCAAGGTATCCAGAAACGCCTTCAACGCCGCCCAGCTCGAAAACACCGTGTTGATGTTGCTGAACAGAGTGCCCACCATCATCAGCAGCAGCATCGCCAGCAGGCACAGCAGCAGGTACTTGACGAAGTCCCGCGCCAGGTAGCGCGAAAGAATCTTCATGGCCGGCCCGGGGAACGATCACCGCGCGGCCGCCCCGCGCGGGCGGCCCGATTTCCTTTTGCCATGAACTGTTCTATCATGACTCGCTGCTGAGGGCGCGCAAAAGCAACCTCCACCGGGCCGGAGCGATGGGCAAGACGATCCTGGTGCTGGAAGAGAACTCGATCATTCACGGTCTGGTCGCCTCGGCCCTGGATCTGGATGGGCTCACCATCCATCACGAGTTCAACCCCGAGAACTACGTCGCCCGGGCGCAGGCGCTCAACCCCGATCTGATCCTGGTCAGCAACGCCGACCAGCGCAGCGGCTACGCGGTATGCCGGCAGCTCAAGTCGGGCCCCGCCGGCACCCGCAGGCCCCTGGTGCTGCTCGCCGATTCCAAGGATGCCCTCACGCCGGCCGCGCTCCGCGAGATCGCGGTGGATGGCGTGCTGCGCAAGCCCTTCGAGGCGAGCGACTTGCAGCAGCAGGTCAGCAAACACCTGAACATGGCGGACCTGATCGGTGCCGGCTACGAGTTCCGCAAGTCGCAGGCCCTGGGCGAGGAGCACCCCAATCCGCTGGAGCGGATGGACGTGCTCGATGACGACATCCTGAGCCTGCTGCACGAGGAAGAGGCGGCCGGCCCGGGCTCCACGCCCGTGCCCGAGGTGGATTTCAGCCGCGAGCTGCGCGCGGAGGCCCTCAACACCGCGGCGCCGCCGCCGCAGGGGGAGCCCCCCACCCTGGTGATGGACGAGGCGATGCTGGAGGAGGCCATCCGTGGCGAGGGGGCGTTCGAGCTGGTTCCTCCCGGCCCCGCGGCGGCCGCGCCCCCGGCGGACGAAGCCGGATTCCCGCCGGGGTTCGGGGGTTTCCAGCCCATCGATCTATCGGAGCTGGCCGAGCCGGCGCCGCCGGGCGCCGAGCCGGAGGTGGAGGAGCTGGGCCCCGCCGACCTGCTGGAGGAAGAGCCGCCCGAGGAGACGGCGCTGGCCCCGGCCGAGTTCGATCAGCCCCTCGGGCCGGGATCGGCCGGGCCGGAGCGGCGCGAGGCGGCCCCGCCCCTCGATCAGGTCGAAGTCGAGCTGCTCGAGCTCGACGCCGATTTCGAGGGGCTCGATGAGGAGCTGCAGGCCGGCGAGATCGGGATGTTCGAGTCGGACCTCGCGATGGGTCCCGTCAATGCGCCCGGGCAACCCGCTGCCGAACCGGAGGCGACGACGGGCGAGATGCCCGCCCCGCGCTCCATGGACGCCAATCTGGGCCCGGTGGACATGCCCCCGGCCATCCGGCGCCTGATGGAGCTTAAGCCCGCCTTCACCATGCCGCCCGAACAGCGGGCGCAGCATCTCGCCCGCGTGCAGCCCGCCCTGCGCGCCGAGCAGCCGGCCGGCTTCCGGCCGCTGGAGCCCCCCGGCGCCCCGCCAGCGCCCGAGCCTTTCCCGGCGGAGGATGACGATATCGCCCGCATGGCCGAGGAAATCCAGGCCCTGGACGAGATCGACCTGCAGGGACGGGTCTTCGGCGAGGAGACCGCCACGGCCCCTGCCGACCCGTTCGCCTCCGTGGAGTTCGACGAGGACGAGCTGGCTGCAGCTGCCGCCGACACCCCGCGCTGGGACGCCGAGGCCGACGAGCTGTCGCCCGTCGAGCTGGGGTCGGGCGAGCTGGACGAGGACGAAATCCTGACGGCCATCGAAGCCGAGCCGGGCGACAGCGCGGAGGCGCGCGCGACCGGAGAGGAAGCGGTGGCGGTGGAGGACGAGGCGGAACTGGCCGAGCTCGACCACGCGGAGCTGCTCGACGTCGAGGACACCGCCGTCGAGAAGGATGAGGATCTGACGCTCGAAGCCGACGAGGAGTCCGCGCTGCTCTCCTCGCTCGGGCGCGACGATTTCTCCGAGACCACCTTCGATTTCCAGCCGGCCACCCCCGCGCCGGGCCGCACCATCCAGGCCACCCAGGCCACGCGGGCCGCGCCCGCGGCGGAGCCCGCCCTCCCGCCCGAGGCACCGGCGGAGACCGGGCCGGACACCCTCGACATGGAGTCGCTCGAGCTGGAAACCCAGGACGAGCTGCGCGAGCTCGAGCAGGGCTACGCGGGGATCACCGCCCAGCCGGAAGGCGAGGCCGCGAACCGGCTGGCCGAAGGCGCCCGGGAAGCCGTCGAGAGAATGCACGAGCCCGCGGCGGAGGCCGGCGATGTGGCCCGGCTTTCCTGGGAGGTCGAAGAGCCGCCCTACGAGGATGAGACAGCGGCACGCATCCTGCGCGATACCGACGTCTCCCCGTTCCTCCGTGAGCCCGGGCTGGAGGAGCCGGGCGATCTGGCCTCGATGTCGTTCCTCGAGGAAGCCGACGAGGCCGGCCCGGACCTGTGGGAAGCGTTGGAAAAGCTCGACACCCA
The DNA here is from genome assembly GCA_016204605.1 of Candidatus Lambdaproteobacteria bacterium. Lineage (GTDB taxonomy): Bacteria > SAR324 > SAR324 > SAR324 > JACQKK01 > JACQKK01. Next base: position 8,625 of record JACQKK010000061.1, on the reverse strand, counting down.
CGACGAGCGCGACGACGAGGCCTGGGCGCTCGAAAGCGAAACCCTGGCCCTCGACGAGCCACGCGCAGCGAGCGGGCCCGCACCCGCTGCCGTCCCGCCGCGGCCCCGCGCGCCCGCCGCCAGTGCCGCGCCGGAGCACCCGGCGCGCGAGGCGATGGCCCGTGGCGAAACGGAAGGCGAGGCCGACGCGCGCCTGCGCGAGCAGATGGAGGCGCTGATGGCGGAGGAGGAATCCGCCGCGGCCGAGGAAGGGCCCATGATCGAGCTGAGCGACGAGGAGCGCGAAGCCTTCTCGGGCGCCCTCGACGCGACCTTCGGTCCGGTCGACGAGATGGACCAGCCGCCCGAGTCGGATCGGGCACAGCCGGAGCGATCGCCCCTGGCCGGGAAGGACATCCCCCTCGAATCCGAGGCCGTCGTGTTCCTCGAGGAGCCCGACGCGGCGGAAATCATCGCCCACGTCGAGGCCGAACCCATCCACGAGGACGACGCGGAGCGCACCATCGGCAGCCACGTGCTCGACAGCTTCGAGGCGGAGTTCGCCGCGCTGCGGGCCGAGATCGAAACGAATCCGGAAGGCGAGCGGGTGGATGACCTGCTCAAGCAGGAGGGGGTGCGGGTCGCGATCGATCAGATTCCCTTCGAGATCCCGCAGCACGAGAACACCTTCACCCGCGCGATGGGCATCACCGAGGTGCCCGGGATGGCCGCCGCCCAGGCCGCAACCCGCAGCCCCGGCGCCGGCGCGGCCCCCGCCGCGCAGCGTGCGGAGGGCGCACGGACGGGCGGCGACGGCGCCGCCGAGCCGGAAGCGATCGAGCTGCCCAGGCCCGCTCGGGCGGCGGGGCTGCTGGAAGATGATCTGCGCGCCCGGCTGGGCGCCGTGCTGGACGAGCTGATCACCCTTTCCCTGCGCAAGGCGGTGCAGGAAGAAATGCCCCGAGTGCTGGAACGGTTGATGAAGGAACATCCACGGGCATGACCACCGATCGTTACAACCCGGCCGCCATCGAGGAGAAGTGGTACCAGCACTGGCTTGAACGCGGTCTCTTCCGCCCCGCCATGGTTCCCGGCCGGGAGCCCTTCTGCATCGTGATCCCACCCCCCAACGTCACCGGGTCGCTCCACATGGGGCACGCCTGGGACAACGCGCTCCAGGACATCCTGATCCGCTGGAAGCGCATGCAGGGCTATAACACCCTGTGGATTCCAGGCACCGATCACGCGGGCATCGCCACGCAGTGGATGGTCGAGCGCGAGCTGCGCAAGGAGGGGCTGACGAAGGAGCAGCTTGGCCGCGAGCGGTTCCTCGAGCGCGTGTGGGCGTTCAAGGAGGCCGCCCACGGCACCATCGTGGGCCAGCTCAAGCGGCTCGGGGTTTCCTGCGACTGGGAGCGGGAGCGATTCACGCTGGACGAGGGGCTCTCGCGCGCCGTGCGCCGGGTGTTCGTGCGGCTGCACGAGGAGGGGCTGATCTATCGCGCCAACCGCATGATCTCCTGGTGCGTGCGCTGCCGGACGGCGCTCTCCGACCTGGAGGTGGATCACAAGGAGGTGGAAGGCCAGCTCTGGCGCTTCCGCTATCCGCTGGCCGACGGGACGGGGGCGATCACCGTGGCCACCACTCGCCCCGAGACCATGCTCGGCGATACGGCCGTGGCCGTCCACCCCGAGGACGAGCGCTACCGGGCGCTGGTGGGCCGGCAGGTGCGGCTGCCCCTGGCGGAGCGGCTCATCCCCATCGTGGCCGATGGCTATGTGGACCGGGCGTTCGGCACCGGCGCCGTGAAGATCACCCCCGGCCACGACCCCAACGACTTCGAGCTGGGCAAGCGCCACGACCTGCCCGTGCTGACTGTGCTGAACGAGGACGGCACCCTCAACGCTGCCGTCCCCGAGCCCTACCGCGGCCTGGAGCGCTTCGAGGCCCGCCGGCGCGTGGTGGCCGACCTGGCGGCGCGCGGGCTGCTCGCCGGCACGGAGGCGCACAAGCACGCCCTGGGCGTCTGCGACCGCTGCGGCACCGCGGTCGAGCCACGCGTCTCCACCCAGTGGTTCGTGCGCATGCGGGAGATGGCCGACGCGGCCATCCGCGCCGTGCGGGACAGGCGGATCGCCATCCAGCCCGATTTCCAGGAGAAGGTGTTCTTCGAGTGGCTCAACAACATCCAGGACTGGACCATCTCGCGCCAGCTCTGGTGGGGCCACCGCATTCCGGTCTGGTACTGCCGGGCTCATGGCCACGTCATCGCCTCGGAGGAGGACGACGTGCGCGCGTGCCCGCACTGCGGCAGCGCCGACCTCGAGCGGGAGCAGGACGTGCTCGACACCTGGTTCTCCTCCGGGCTGTGGCCCTTCAGCACGATGGGCTGGCCCGAGCAGACCGAGGACCTGCGCACCTTCTACCCCACCGCGGTGCTGGTGACCGGCTACGACATCCTGTTCTTCTGGGTGGCGCGCATGGCCATGCTCGGCCTCAAGTTCATGGAGGAGGTGCCCTTCCGCGAGGTGCTGCTGCACGGGTTGCTGCGCGACCGGTTCGGCGAGAAGATGTCGAAGACCAGGGGCAACGGCCTGGACCCGCTGGACATGATCGCCCGCTACGGCGCCGACGCCCTGCGCTTCACCATCGCCTCGGGCACCGTGCTCGGTCGCGACATGGTGCTGCAGGAGAGCACCATCGAGGGCAGCCGCAACTTCATCAACAAGCTCTGGAACGCCACGCGCTATACGCTGCGCCCGGCCGAGGCGCTCGGCCGACCCCGCCCGCTCGCCGAGGTGGGGCTGGGGCGGTTCGACCGCTGGATCCTGGGGCGCCTCGCAGCGACCGCCGCCGAGGTCGGCCGCCAGCTCGACGCGCGCCGGTTCAACGAGGCCTGCCGCGTGCTCTACGCCTTCGCCTGGCACGAGCTCTGCGACTGGTACGTCGAGATCACCAAGCCGGTGCTGGCGGGCGCCCGGGGCGAAGCGGCCCGCGCCGCCGCGTACGCCACCCTGCACCATGTGCTGGACCAGGTGCTGCGCCTGCTCCATCCGGTGATGCCGTTCGTGACCGAGGAGCTCTGGCAGAAGCTGCCCGCGGCGCACGGCTCGATCATGGTGGCGCCCTATCCGGGCGCCGACCAACCGGGCGGGGCGGACGGCCACGCCCTCCATCCGCAGGTGGCGGAGGCGGCCCAGCTGATCGAAGTCATCCAGACCATCCGCACCCTGCGCGGCGAGAACGCCCTCAGACCCCAGCTCAAGGCCGACGTGGTGCTGGTGGCCCCGCCCGCGCTCCAGGCGCTGCTCGAGGCCGAGCGCCTGATCGTGGCCGGCCTGGCCGCGACCGGCCGGATCGCGTACGCGGAGAGCTTCGCCGAACGCGAGGGCTACGCCCATGGCGTGGGCAACGGTTTCGAGGTCTACCTGTCGCTCAAGGAGCGCATCGACGTGGCGGCGGAGCGCCAGCGGCTGGGTCGCGAGCTGGAGAAGACCCGCGGCCGCCTGGAGCAGCTCGTACGCAAGCTCGGCAACCCCGCCTTCGTCGATCGGGCGCCGCCGGCCGTGGTCGCGAAGAACCGCGACGAGCTCGGCCAGCTTCGGCAGCAGATCGCCCGCCTCGGCGAAAGCCTGAGCCAGTTGGCGCCCGACTGAGTCGCCGCCCGGCCGCACCCCGGCCTTTCCAGGAAGCCCCGATGAAGTCCCACATCCTGATCACCGGCAAGCTGCACCCCCTGGCCCTGCGCCTGTTCGAGGAGGCCAAGGACGTGGAGGTGGCCTACCACCCCGATATCTCGACCGCGGAGATCCTGACGCTGATCGCGCAGGCCCACGCCCTCGTCAGCCGGTCGGAGACCGACGTGACGCGGGAGTTGATCGACCGCGCGCCCCACCTCAAGGTGATCGCGCGGGCGGCCGTGGGCATCGGCAACATCGATGTGGACTACGCCACGGACAAGGGCATCCTCGTCATCAACACCCCCGGCAAGAACACCAACTCGGCGGCCGAGCTGGCCTTCGGGCTGCTGCTGGCGGCCGTGCGCAAGATCGTGCCCGCCCACGGCCACATGCTCGAGCAGCGCTGGGATCGCCACCGCTTCACCGGCACGGAGCTGCTGGGCAAGACCATCGGCATCATCGGCCTCGGGAACGTGGGCCACCGGGTGGCCCGCTTCGCGCGCGCCTTCGACATGACCGTGCTGGCGTACGACCCCTATATCGCCGACGAGGTGTTCGAGAGCCACGGCGCCCGCAAGGTGGCCTTCGAGACGCTGCTCGCCGAATCCGACATCGTAACCATCCACACCCCCAAGACCCGCGAGACCACCGACATGATCGCGGCGCCGCAGCTCGCCGCCATGAAGAAGGGCGTGATCCTGATCAACGCGGCGCGGGGCGGCCTATACAACGAGGCCGATCTGCTGGCGGCCCTCAAGAGCGGCCAGGTGGCCGCGGCCGGCATCGACACCTGGGACCATGAGCCGCCCAAGGACAATCCGTTCCGCCTGCTGCCCAACGTGGTGATGACGCCGCACATCGGCGCCTCGACCGAGGAGGCGCAGGTGCGCGTGGCGGAATCCATCGCCGACCAGACCCTGCGCGCCGTGCGCGACGAGGTGGTGGACTACCCGGTGAACATGCCGCAGGTGCGCGTGATCACCAGCCCGCGCGTGAAGACCTACACCGTGCTCGCCGAGAGGCTTGGCATGTTCGCCATGCAGTCGCTCGACTTCAACCCGAACCTGGTGAAAATCCTGTACCGCGGCGAGCTGAAGGTTGAGGAGGGCGGCATGATCCGCCGGGCCTTCCTCAAGGGCTTCCTCAAGAACACCGCCGAGGAGGCGATCTCGTTCGTCAACGCCGAGCGCAAGGCCGCGGAGCGCGGCATCCAGGTGGTCGAGACCGACGACCCGGCCTTCCGCGACTACCAGAGCGCCGTCAAGTTCACGGTCTCCCACGGCGCGCAGCAGTTCGTCATCGGTGGGGTGGTGTTCGGCGAGAACAACTACCGGCTCAGCCTCGTCAACGAGTGGACCTTCGAGGTGATCCCGAGCGGGGAGCTGCTCTCCATCCTGAACGTGGACCGCCCCGGCGTGATCGGCCAGGTGGGGACCATCCTCTCCGAGCACCGCATCAACATCAGCCAGTTCGAGCTCTCGCGGAACATGCCCGGCGGGCAGGCCATGTCGCTGATCCGCGTGGATCAGCCCGTGGACGGCGCCGTGCTGGAGGCGCTGCGCAGCCTGCCCAACGTGGTCTCGGTGCGGCGTATCGTGGTGTGAGGTTCCATGGGCTGCGCGCACCGAAAGAACGATACTTCACAATCTGGCGGTGCGTTTCAGCGTGGCGACAACCGCAGATTTCTCGCTGCGCTCGAAATGACAACTCTTTGTCACCCCGAGCGTAGCGAGGGGTCTGGTATTCACGTGCACTCGGGCGAGATGCAGTTTCTTTCCAACGCAACACGCTTCATGGGGGAGCGGGAACGGACATGGCAGCCTTGCATCGTGCCGGCGGCGCGGGGGGTTCCGCGACTGCCGGGAGCGGCGCGGCGCGGTCGCCCCTGGCGCTGGCGGGGTTCCTGCTCGCCGTGCTGATGGTGGCCGGGGCGCTGCTGGCCGCGTACGGCAACCGCCGCGGGTGGTGGGACTACCGGATGGCGCTGATGCTGTTGCGCTACGCCGTCTACGGCGGCGCGGGCGCCGCCGTGATCAGCCTGGCGGGCCTGGTGCACGCGCTGTACGGCGCCCGGCGCGGCGCGGGCTGGGCCGTGGTGGGCCTGCTCGCCGGCCTGCTGCTGATCGCGGTGCCGCTGTGGGCCGTGCGACAGGCCAGCGGGCTACCCAAGATCCACGACATCACCACCGATACCGACGCGCCCCCGCCGTTCGTGGCGGTGCTCGCGCTGCGCAAGAACGCGCCCAACCCCGCCGAGTACGGCGGCCCTGCGCTGGCCGCCCAGCAGAAGAGGGGTTACCCCGATCTCGCGCCGCAGCGCATCGACCGGCCGCCGGCCGCGGTGTTCGCTGCCGTGCGCCAGACCGCGCAGGGGATGGGCTGGCGCATCGTGGCCGCGGAGCCCGCCGAGGGGCGCCTTGAAGCCACGGCCCGCACCTTCTGGATGGGCTTCCAGGACGATATCGTGGTGCGCGTCAAGCCCGAGGGCGCCGGCACGCGGGTGGATCTCCGCTCCGTCTCCCGGGTCGGCGGCAGCGACCTCGGCGCCAACGCCCGACGCATCCGCGCCTTCCAGGCCAAGCTCCGCGAAGCCCTCGGGCTGTGACACCACCCGGGCTATGAGCGCGGGAGCGCCGCGTCAGGGCTGTGCCCCTCTGGCGGTGGTCTGACCGCGACGCAGGGCCACCAGCGCAAGGTAGCACCCGACCGCCAGCAGCAGCACCGCGCCGCCGAAGTAGAGCGGCGTGGCCGGGTGGCCGGTCAGGTCCTGCAGCAGCCCCGCCAGGGTAGGGAACGCGAAGTACGCCGAGTACAGCGCCGTGTAGAAGATGCCGAAGCCCAGCCGGCGCCGCTCCGGCGGCAGCACGGCGCTGGGCAGCGTCATCACGGGCGCGACCGGGAGGGTCACGAACACGCCGATCAGCGGATAGGTCAGCCAGGGCCACCACAGCAGCGGCGCCAGCGCGATGATCCCCAGCGCGGCGCCGCCGTAGCCCACGGCGACAATCAGCCCCATCCGCCCCGTGCGGTCCATCAGCCAGCCGCCGAGAGGCATCAGCGGCGCGCGCGTCCAGTGCGAGAGCCCCAGCACCAGCCCCGCCGTGGCCACCGAGTAGCCGCCCGCCACCAGGTAGCTCGGGGCGAAGCTCACGAACGCGATGAACCCCGCGTTCGAGAAGGCGTACATGCCCGAGACCAGCAGGATCGCCAGCAGCTCCGCCCGCGGCATCGTCAGGCGCACCGGCTCCCGCCCACCTCGCGACGCGGCGCCGCCGGTTCGCCCGGGGTCCCGGTAGACGAGCGCCACCGCCAGCAGGGCCAGCGCGGGCAGCGCGACCGTCGCCGCCATCGCCGGCGCCCAGCCGTACGTTGCGGCGAGCTGGCCCAGGATGGCCACCGAGAGCCCCATCCCGAGGGGCCATGAGGTGAGCACGATGCCCATGGCCGTGGCCAGCTCGCGCCCCTCGAACCAGTCGGTGGCCATCTTGGTGACCTGGACGTTCGACATGGCGGCGCCCATCCCGCTCAGCATGCGGCCGAGGGTGAGCCCCGCCATCCCGCCCGCCGCCGCGGCGACCGTACCCCCCAGCGCCATCACGGCCAGGAACAGCAGCGCCACGGCCTTGTCGCCCACCCGCGCGGCGAGCAGCCCCGTCGGGATGGCGATCAGGATGCCCGGCGCCATGAACACGCCGATCAGGAACCCCACCTCCGTGTAGCTCAGCCCCAGCTCCCGCACCATCAAGGGCGCCATCACCGGCAGCGCCTGGAACTGGAACCCCATGCACAAGCGCGTCAGGAACAGCACGGCCAGCATGGTCCAGCGGGAGGGGGGCACTGAAAAGTCGTCCGAGACGATTGCCACGGAACTCACGATGGAGGTCGCTCGACGCTGCCGAGACACCTGTGATAACCTGCCCATCCGATCCAACCCGAGGGGAATTAAATGGCACGGCTAGGGATGAAATCTCTCGTACACGGCGCTTCGCGCTCGCTGGACCTCTTTGGCGTTACATCGAGCTACCACGGTGCGCGTCACCGACTACCCTCGGCAGAAAAGGCGTTGCAGGAACAACACGACGCCATTGCGACCTACTGGCGCAATACGGGCTGGTATTTCCAGCGGGCCATCGCCGTTGTGACAGAGCCCGACGATGGGGAGGGCCGCACCCCACATGGCTGACGAACCCGCACATCTCCCGAAACGGGAGCAGCAGGTCACCATCCGTGCGGAGTTCAGCGGCTTTCTGCCGCCGCCACAGTTCCTGGAGCAGTACGAGCGAACATTGCCGGGCGCGGCCGAGCGCATCTTCCGGATAGCGGAGCAGGAGCAGCGCCACGCGCATGAAATGAGAGCGGCAGAGTTGGAAGCGGATATTCGCGACAGCCGGCTTGGCCAGTGGCTCGGTTTCGGAATCGGCGTGGCGTGCCTCATCACCTCCGGTTGGCTCGGATATCTCGGACTCGAATGGGCAAGTGCCATCGTGGGGCCGTTCGGGATTACCGGGCTCGTATCGGTATTCGTGTGGGGACGCAAGAAGGCTCAACCCTCACCGGGCACGCCACCGTAGCCGTCACTCACAGATCGATTAGCACGCGCGGGTTGAGGATGCCGGCGGGGCCAAGCACCTGCTTCGCGGCGCGCAGGGCCGTGTCGAAAAGCACCGGGCGCTGGCGGTCGTCCCGCGAAGGTGGCACAGTCGGCACCGTTCCCCCGCGGGACAACCATCTACCATCGGACCGGGTCTCTCTCACCGGTCGATCAGCACGCCGGGGTTGAGCACCCAGCCGGGGTCGAGCGCGCGCTTGGCCGCGGCCAGGGCCCGGGCGAAGCCCGGTGGCCGCTGGCGGTCGTACCAGCGGCGGTGGTCGCGCCCCACGGCGTGGTGGTGGGTGATGGTGCCGCCGTTGGCGATGAAGCACTCGCCGGCGGCCGCCTTGATCTCGTCCCACTGCTGCATCAGG